>NZ_JBAVCF010000746.1:0-3139 GCF_049586575.1 Bradyrhizobium sp. | reverse complement strand
AGATCAGCAACAGGCCGTGGGCTGCCGTCAGCGCCCGCAGATCGTGCAAGAACTCGTCGCTCGCCGGCCAGACGCCGGCTTCGCCCTGAATCGGCTCCAGCATCACCGCGACCGTGCGTTCGTTGATCAACTGCTCGACGGAGGCCAGATCATGCCACCGCGCCTTGCGAAAGCCGGAAACCTTGGGTTCGAACAAAGGCTCAAAGGCCGGTTTGCCCGAGGCTGACATCGTCGCCAGCGTCCGGCCGTGAAATCCGCCTTCGAAGGCAATGATCTCGTGCGCACCGTTCTTGTGGAGGGCGCCGTATTTGCGCGCGAGCTTGATTGCGCCTTCATTGGCTTCCGCGCCTGAATTGGCGAAGAACACGCGGTCGAAGGCGCTCAGATCGGTCAGTGTCTTAGCGAGTTTCAAGCTGGTGTCGTTGTAATAGGCCGGGCTTGGCGTAATCAATTGCCGTGCCTGAACTGAGATCGCTTCCGCCAAAGCGGGCGGTGAGTGGCCGAGACAATTCACGGCCCAGCCCTGGATGAAGTCGAGATAACGCTTGCCGATATTGTCCCAGAGGTAAGAGCCTTCGCCGCGCACGAACACGACTGGCGGGCGAGCTGTGATTTCCATCAGCGCGTCGAACGAATCCGTCGCATGGGTCATGTCGAACTCTCCTGGCGTTTGCGGGTGAAGGGGTGGGCCAAAATGCAAGAAGGCCGCAACTTTTGGGGTTGCGGCCTTCTCGAAAACGTTGCTGATCTAATCGTTCAGCTTAGTCGTCGGACATGGCGCGCCCCATCCTCGTCACGGCGGTGACGGCGGCAGGCGGCGCGAGCGATAGTCCGGTTGGAGATCATGGGGCGCGCTCATACAGTGCAAGAGCCAGCGTTGTCAAGCGTTAGAAGCCTGCAACAGATCCGTGCAGGTCATATTCGTCGGAGCGTTCGATCCTGGCGGTGACGATCTCACCGACCTTCAGCGGCCGGCGGCTCGAGATGTAAACCGCGCCGTCGATCTCCGGCGCGTCGGCCTTCGAACGGCCTTTGGCGACGGTCGGGCCGACCTCATCGATGATCACCTGCTGCCGCGTGCCGACCTTGCGCTTCAATCGGCGTGCGGAGATCTTCTGCTGCCGAGCCATCAAAGCGTTCCATCGCTCCTGCTTGATCTCATCAGGCACGGCGTGGCCGAGTGCGTTAGCCGGCGCGCCTGCCACCGGTTCATATTTGAAGCAGCCGAGACGGTCGATTTCGGCTTCGTCGAGCCAATCGAGCAGCTCGGCAAAATCGGCGTCGGTCTCTCCGGGAAAGCCGACGATGAAAGTCGAGCGCAGCGCGAGCTCAGGGCATTGCGCGCGCCAGCTCTTGATCCGCGCGAGGGTTTTCTCCTGCGCAGCCGGGCGTTTCATCGCTTTGAGCACTTCCGGGCTTGCGTGCTGGAACGGGATATCGAGATAGGGCAGCACCTTGCCTTCACACATGAGGCCGATGACATCGTCGACATGAGGGTAGGGGTAGACGTATTGCAGCCGCACCCACACGCCGAATTCGCCGAGCGCTTGCGCCAGGTCGAAAAACTTCGCGCGAACCTCGCGATCCTTCCAGGGACTGGCGGCATATTTGATGTCGACGCCGTAGGCCGAAGTGTCCTGCGAAATGACCAGCAGTTCCTTGACGCCGGCATTGACCAGACGTTCGGCCTCGCGCAGCACGTCATTCGCAGGACGCGACACCAGATCGCCGCGCAATTTCGGGATGATGCAGAAGCTGCAGCGGTTGTTGCAGCCTTCGGAAATCTTCAAATAAGCGTAGTGCCGCGGCGTCAGCTTGATGCCCTGCGGTGGCACGAGGTCGAGATGCGGATTGTGCGCAGGCGGCAGTGCGCGATGCACGGCTTCGAGTAGGCTCTCGTATTGCTGCGGTCCGGTAATCGAGAGTACGCCGGGGTAGGCGGTTTCGATCTGTTCGGGCTCCGCGCCCATGCAACCGGTAACGATCACCTTGCCGTTTTCCGCCATCGCATCGCCAATGGCCGAGAGCGACTCCTGCTTGGCGCTGTCCAGAAAACCGCAGGTATTGACGATGACGAGATCGGCACCGTCGTGCTTGCGCGCCAGCTCATAACCTTCGGCGCGTAGCCGCGTGATGATGCGTTCGGAGTCCACCAACGCCTTGGGGCATCCGAGCGAGACAAAACTGACTTTGGGCGCGGCGGCCTGCGACATTCCGGATCTGTCCGATTGATGGGCAGGAGCTAACCCCAAATGTGCCCAATTACAAGGCTTTGAGCCGGCACGTGGCATGCTATCAATGTGCTTGCCGGAATGAGTGATCGATGGGCGCCGAGTCGTCTCCCAAAATCGCGATTGTCGACGAAAGCCCGATCCGCGCCGCGATTCTCGAAGAGGGGCTGCGGGAAGCGGGCTTCACCGACGTCGTACGCATTGACGAGATGCAGAGCCTGCTCTCCCGCATCTATGCGCTCGATCCCGACGTCATCGTGATCGACCTGGAAAATCCCAGCCGCGACATTCTGGAACAGATGTTCCAGGTCAGCCGCGCGGTGCGGCGGCCGATTGCGATGTTCGTCGATCAAAGCGACGCAGCCTCGATCCAGGCATCCGTCGATGCGGGGGTCTCCGCCTATATCGTCGATGGGCTGAAGAAGGAGCGCCTCAAGCCGATCCTCGACCTCTGCATTTCCCGTTTCAACGCTTTCGCCAAACTCCAGGATGAGCTCGACCGCGCCAAATCGGCACTGGAAGACCGCAAGGTGATCGAACGGGCGAAGGGCATTCTGATGAAACTGAAGGGCCTGACCGAAGACGAGGCCTATGTGTTGCTGCGTTCGACCGCAATGCGAGAGAAGAAAAAAATCGGAGAG
Source organism: Bradyrhizobium sp. (assembly GCF_049586575.1). Taxonomy (GTDB): domain Bacteria; phylum Pseudomonadota; class Alphaproteobacteria; order Rhizobiales; family Xanthobacteraceae; genus Bradyrhizobium. Next base: position 267 of record NZ_JBAVCF010000746.1, on the reverse strand, counting down.
ATCGCCCAGTCGATCCTGACGGCGTCGGAGCTCTTGAAATGACAACTCCGCTCCAGATCGGCTTCATCCCCTTGATCGACGCGGCCGCCCTGATCGTTGCCGTCGAGAAGGGTTTTGTGCAGGCCGAGGGTCTTGAGGTGCGGCTCGTCCGGGAGGTGTCGTGGTCGAATGTCCGCGACAAACTCAATATCGGCCTGTTCGACGCCGCGCATATTCTGGCTCCGGTTCCGATCGCCTCAAGTCTCGGGCTTGGACATATCAAGGTGC
>NZ_JBAVCF010000745.1:0-9916 GCF_049586575.1 Bradyrhizobium sp. | reverse complement strand
ACCGGAGGCCGCGCCGCCATTTGCTCGGCGACTGACCGCTGCGGCTTGCGCTCGGGCAGCGCCGGCATGGCCGGCATTGCGGGCATTGCCGGACCCGAAGCGCGCGCTGCGATCGGCGGCTCGCTTTCTTCGTCGCGACGGCCAAGGCCGACGTGGGCCAGGCGCTGCAACAGCGACATCCGGGTCTTTTGCGGATGCTCCTCTTCAGCTTCGCCGCGGGCCTGCCGGATTTCGTTCTGGGCCGGCACCGGCAATTCCTCAAACTTCGGCATCCGCGGCGCACGCAACGGCGGACGTTCGGCCGCCTGCGGGATGAAGGTCTCCGGCGGCGTCGATTCGGCAGCGGGCGCTGACGCTGTTTCGGGATCGGGAAACAGCGACGGCTTCTGCGCGATCGGGCGAACCGTGACATCGCCATAGGCTGCGGGCTGTAACGGCGCGGAAGCCTGCGGCGTTTCGGGCGCGACGGCAGCGGCAATCGCCGCCAGCGCGGCGCGCTCGATCGTGTTGGAGGGACGCTGAGGCGCGACTTGCGCCGGCTGGGCCGAATTCGACGACTCCATTTTCTGCGCACGCTCCGCAAGCCGCGCATTGTCGGCGCGAAGCCGCGCTGTCAGTTCGGCGAGACGGGTGTCCGGAGACGAAGTCGGGCCGGTGGCGTTGGCCACGGGAGCCGGCGAGGCATTGCCGGTGTTGCGGGAAATCAGCGCCTGTTCGATGCCGGTGGCGACCACCGAGACGCGGATGATGCCATCGAGCGTCTCGTCGAAGGTCGCGCCGACGATGATGTTGGCGTCCTGATCGACTTCTTCGCGGATTCGGGTGGCGGCTTCGTCGACTTCGAACAGCGTCAGATCCCTGCCGCCGGTAATCGAGATCAGGAGGCCGCGGGCGCCCTTCATCGAGGAATCGTCGATCAGCGGGTTGGCGATCGCGGCTTCCGCGGCGGTCAGCGCGCGCTTCTCGCCGGTGGCCTCACCCGTCCCCATCATCGCCTTGCCCATCTCCCTCATCACCGCCCTCACGTCGGCGAAGTCGAGGTTGATCAGGCCTTCCTTGACCATCAGGTCGGTGATGCAGGCGACGCCCGAATAGAGCACCTGATCGGCCATCGCGAAGGCGTCGGCGAAGGTGGTCTTTTCGTTCGCAACCCGGAACAGGTTCTGGTTCGGAATGATCAGAAGGGTATCGACCACCTTGTGCAGTTCGTTGATACCGGCTTCCGCCGTGCGCATGCGGCGCTGGCCTTCGAAGTGGAACGGCTTGGTCACCACGCCGACGGTGAGGATGCCGAGATCCCGCGCGGTCCGGGCAATGACCGGGGCTGCCCCGGTGCCGGTGCCGCCGCCCATGCCGGCGGTGACGAACACCATGTTAGCGCCGGAGAGATGGTCGCGGATCTCGTCGATGACCTCTTGCGCCGCGGCCGCGCCGACATCCGGCTGCGAACCTGCACCGAGGCCCTGGGTAACTTGCGTGCCCATCTGGATGATGCGCTGCGCCTTCGACATCGTCAGCGCCTGCGCGTCGGTGTTGGCGACGACGAAATCGACCCCCTGCAATCCGGCGGTGATCATGTTGTTGACGGCGTTGCCGCCGGCTCCCCCGACGCCAAAGACGGTGATCCGGGGCTTCAGCTCATGAATGTCAGGAGGAGTAATATTGAGTGCCATGGTTGCCTCTCGATCACGCGCGCGTGGGTTCGCCCCGGCCGGCGGCCGCGGGTGTTGGTTGAATTGGATTGCGGAAAAGATCCATCAGAAGCCCTCTCGAAGCCATCGTCCGACTTTTCCGAAATAGCCGTCAGTCCCTGTCCTGAGCTGCCGCGTATGCCGCGGTTCGACGTGTTCAAGATGAGCGTATTGCGGATAGACGAGGAGGCCGGCGGGAACCGCGAAGGAAGCCCCCTTGGCCTCGCTGGGCAGCCGGCTGAAACCGAGCGGGCGGCCGAGGCGGACCGGCCGGTTGAGAATCCGTGTGGCGAGCTCGAGGACGCCGGTGAGTTGCGAGGCGCCCCCGCTCAGGACGACACGGGCTTTCGGTTCCGCCGCAAAGGGAGAATCCGCAAGCCGGTCCCTGACCATCTCAAAAATCTCCTCGGCACGGGGCCGGACAATGCTCGCGATCGTGGCGTGTGACACGACCTGCGGAACATCCAGCTCGTCGTCGCCGGCAGACGGCACGGACATCAACTCGTGTGCGTCAGACCCGCCGGTCAGCACCGTGCCATATAACGTCTTGATTCGCTCGGCATCCGCAATGCACGCCGAGAGTCCGCGCGCCAGATCCATGGTGATGTGGTGGCCACCCAGGGCAAACCCGGATGCGTGCATGAACCGCCCGCCGGAATAGGTCGCGATCGTGGTGGTCCCCGCCCCCATTTCGACCACCGCAGCGCCGAGATCGGCCTCGTCGTCGGTCAGGACCGAAAGCCCGGCCACGTAGGGGCTGGCCGCCATCGCCTCGACATTGAGGTGGCAGCGCTCGACCACCAGCATCAGATTCTTGACCACCGTCGTATCCGCCGTGACGACATTCATGTCGACGCCGAACTGCCGCGCCACCATGCCCTTGGCGTCGCGAACGCCCTTCACGCCGTCGAGCGAGTAGCTGATTGGCAGTGCGTGCAGCACGGTACGGCCCTCGCCGGTCGCATGGTGCATGCCGGCGGAGGTGACGCGCGAGACGTCGGCAGACGTCACGGCCCCGCCCTTGATGTCGGCGGCCGCCTCGATCAGCTGGCCCTGCAAGCGACCGGCCGAGACCGACAGCAGGACCGATTCAACCCGGACCTTGGCCATATCCTCGGCAGCCGCGACCGCCTGGCGAACCGCCTGCTCGCATTCGGCGGGATCGACTACCGCGCCGGCCTTGACGCCATGCGACTGGATCTGGCTGTAGCCGATCAATTCCACCGCGTGACTGCGGCCGCCCAAAGCTTCGCTCGGCGGGCACGGCGTCAGCCGCGCGATCATGCAGGCGATCTTGCTGGTGCCGATGTCGAGGGAAGCGACCAGCGCGGTGCGCTTGCCCGACATTGGGCGCGTCTTCGGCGCCTGGGTGTAATCGCGGGCGCTCATGCGTCGCCCACTTTCTTTTTCGGCTCTTTCTTCTTGAGCGCTTCTTCGCGGGCCTTGGCGGCGTCGTCCGACAGTTGCACGATCAGGCGATCCGGCAGCCGCATGTCGACCGCGACAATGTCCTTGGAAAAAAGGTGCTCGTCCTTGTCGAGGTTGCTCAAGGTGAGAAGCGCGTTGCCGACCTCGTGTTCCGGCAGGCGGACGTCGAGGCCGTCGTTGAGCCTGAGATTCCAGCGCCGCTCGCCGACCAGGGTCACAGCCTTGGTCACGGCATTGACTTGCGGATAATGCGAAAGCAACGCCAGGAAATCCTTGGCGCGGGTCTCGGCGCCCTTGCCCACTACCAGCGGCAGTTTGAGGAAGCGCGGCGTGACGTAGCCCTGCAGCACCGCGCCATCATCCGAAATGATCGCAAGGCGGCCCTCGTGCTGCCACAGCGCAAAAGGCCTCCGTTCGACGATGTCGATGCGCAGCTGGCCGGGATAAAGCTTCTGCACGTTGGCATCGCTGATCCAGGCGCTGGCTTTCAGCTTGTCGCGAACCAAGGCAGCGTCGAGGAACAACAGCGACGAGCGGCCGTTGACGCCGCCGATCGCGAGCACCTCGTCCTGGGAGAGTTGCTTGCGGCCGTTGATCGCCACGGTGGTGATCCGGAACCCGGCCGAATTGGCCAGCGCGTTTCGCGTGTCGCTTACCGATGCGACGAACGCCTCGAGATGGCCGCCCTTGACGATGCCAAGACCGGCGCTCGCCGCCAGCAACAGCAGGGTTGCGATGAGGCCGGAACGGCGCGGCAGGCGGCTTTCCACAAAGGCGATCAGACCGTGTGGCCGTTCGTCGCGGGCGATACGGCGTGATTTGGATTTGGCGGGAAGCGAAGCGGAAAACAGCCGCGCGCGCAGAGCCACAGCCGCGCCAATGACGGCGTCCATCAGATCCATCTGTTGCCTCGGCGATCGCGGCGACCGGGCGAGACGTCCTCCACCATCCATTACTCGAGCTCGTCAACCGTTGTGCCCGCAAGGAATTGCGGAGCTGGCGCATCCGACGGCTAGGCCGTGCCGGGTGTGAAGCGTCGGACCGCTGCCTCGAGACAGGGTCACCATCCCCATGCGCGCTGGAAACGCGAAATCTTCGCGAAAACAGCCCGCCCCGGCGGCCAAGCACACATGCGCCGCCAGCGTTAACCTTCGGACTTCCTGGTAAACAAAGGGTAAATTTGGTCCCTTCAGGCTCCGATTTGACGTGCCCAGAGAAGGCTTTGACCGGTAACGTTAGGATTCCGGTAACGCTTGAGCCGGTTCCTGCCTTGGCGACCGCGCCCTACCCCCGGGCGCGCCGTTCCGCGATCTCAATCTGACCCTTAAGGAAATCGGCGAAGTCGATGCCGTGCGCCTTCAGCTCCTTCGGGTAGAGCGAGGCCTTGGTCAGGCCCGGCAGGGTGTTGGTCTCGAGATAGACCGGTCCCTTGTCGGAAACGATGAAGTCGCTCCGGGAATAGCCAGTGCATGACAAAGCGAGGTGAGCCCGCAAGGCCATGTCCATGATCGCGGAGCTGATTTCGGGCGAAAAGCGGCCGGGACAGATTTCCTGGGTCGCTTTCTCAAGATATTTCGCGCGGTAGTCGAAGCCCAGCCCACCCTCGGCCGGAATGATCTCGATCGGCGGCAGCGCGATGACCGAACCGTCCGCCTGCTCCAGAACGCCGCAGGTCGATTCGATGCCGGCGATCAGGGGCTCGATGACATATTCCTCGTTTCGCGCGGCGTTGCGAACGGCAACGATATCCTGCCGGGAATTGACGAAGATCAGCCCGTAACTCGAGCCGTCGCGCGAAGGCTTGGCGATCAGCTTGCCATACTCCGCAAAAGCCGCATCGATGTCGGAAAGCGCAATGCCGGCGGGCGAGTTGACGCCCGCAATCGCCGCGAAGCGCTTGGCCGCGACCTTGTCGAAGGCAAGATTCGATGAGGCCGACCCCGAGCCGGTGAAGGCGACCCCACGGAGTTCGCACATCGCCTGCAACTCGCCGTTTTCGGCGCGGCCACCGTGCAACCCCAGCACCAGAAGGCGGCCGTCGGCCTTGGCCCGGTCCAATGCCTGCTCGATCGAGCGAGCGACACGGGACCGATCGGGCTTGAACGGATCTTCGAACGGCCGGGCGTGAGCCAGCAGCGCCTTGCCGCTCGCCTCATGCACCGCGTCGTCGGCGTCCCAGAACCACAAATCGGCCTCGGGCAGCGCGGTATGCAGCGCCTGCGCCGTCGCAACCGACACCAGACGCTCCTTGTTCGTGCCGCCGAAAAGAATGGTGATACGCATCAAGAAATCCCGATCCGCTTGATTTCCCATTGTAACTCGATTCCCGAATTTTCCTTCACACGCGTGCGCACGGCCTCGCCAAGGGCTTCGATATCGCCAGCCGTCGCCTCACCGGTATTGATCAGGAAATTGCAGTGCATTTCCGACACCTGCGCGCCCCCGATGCGCAAACCGCGACAACCGGCGGCATCGATCAGTTTCCAGGCGCTATGCCCGGGCGGGTTCTTGAAGGTCGAGCCTCCGGTCTTTTCGCGGATCGGCTGCGCCGCCTCGCGGTGCGCCTGCACCTCGTTCATGCGCACGCGGATCGCCTCGGCCGTGGCAGGCCTGCCCTGAAACCGCGCGGACGTGAAGATGACGGAAGTGTCGACGCCGGAATTGCGGTAGACGAATTTCATCTCCGCATTCGTGAAGACATGCTTTTGGCCGTCGCGGCCGACGCCGGAGGCCTCGATCAGAACATCCTTGGTCTCCGCAGCATTGGCGCCGGCATTCATGCGCAGCGCGCCGCCGATAGTGCCGGGAATGCCGAAGAAAAATTCAAGCCCGCCGAGGCCTGCGGCGGCGGCGGCCTCAGCCACGCGCTTGTCGAGCGCCGCCGCGCCCGCGACGACGACCTCGCCTTGCACGCTGACCTCGCCGAAACCGCGGGGACCAAGGCGAATGACCACGCCGGGCAATCCGCCATCGCGCACGATCAGGTTGGAGCCGACGCCGACGACGTAAACCGGAATCTCGGCGGAAAGGCTTTTCAGGAAGTAAGCGAGGTCGTCTTCATCCGCCGGCGTGAACAGCAATTGCGCCGGGCCACCGACGCGAAACCAGGTGAGTTCCGAAAGCTGCTGGTTCGCCGTCAACCGCCCGCGTAATTGCGGCATCGCGGTTTTGAGTTGAGGCGTGAGGTCGGGGAAGGCCACGCTCACCCCAGCGCCTTCAATTCGCCCGGCAGCGCGTAGGCCCATTGCGTAATGTTGCCGGCGCCGAGACAAACGACAAGATCGCCGGTGCCGGTGAGGTCCCTGATAATGCCGGCCAGCGCTTTGGAATTCGGCAGCGGGATCACCTCGCGATGGCCGTGGGCGCGCAAGCCAAGCACGAAATGATCGCGGTCGATCCCTTCGATCGGCGCTTCGCCGGCGGGATACACCTCGGCAACGACCACGGCGTCGGCGTCGTTGAAACAGGTACAGAATTCCTCAAATAGCGATTGCAGCCGCGTGAACCGATGGGGCTGCACCACGGCGATGACCTTGCCGCTGGTTGACTCGCGCGCGGCCCTCAGGACGGCGGCGATTTCAACCGGATGATGGCCGTAGTCGTCGATGACGGTGATGCCTTTATATTCACCGGTCTTGGTAAAACGCCGCTTGACGCCGCCGAAGCCTGCCAGCGCTTCGCGGATCGCCTCGCCGGAAATGCCAAGCGCATGCGCCACCGCGATCGCGGCGGTGGCGTTCAAGGCATTGTGACGCCCCGGCATGGGCAGGACGATATCGGCGATCTGGTGGGCGGCATCGCTCTTGCGATCGCGGATCACGACCTTGAAATTCGATCCGCTCCCGTTTGGCGTGAGGTCGACGAGCCGCGCGTCGGCCTGCGGGTTTTCGCCATAGGTGATGATGCGGCGATCCTCGATCTTGCCGACCAGCGTCTGCACCACCGGATGATCGATGCACATCACGGCGAAACCGTAGAAAGGCACGTTCTCGATAAAGTTACGAAAAGCCTCCTGGATCGCATCGAACGTCTTGAAGTGATCGAGATGCTCTGGGTCGATATTGGTGACGATCACGACATCCGCCGGCAATTTCAGGAAGGTGCCGTCGCTCTCGTCGGCTTCCACGACCATCCAGTCGCCGGCGCCGAGACGCGCATTGGAGCCATAGGCGTTGATGATGCCGCCGTTGATCACGGTTGGATCGAGGCCGCCGGCATCGAGCAGCGTTGCCACCATCGTCGTCGTCGTCGTCTTGCCGTGGGTGCCTGCGATCGCGACACAGCTTTTCAGCCGCATCAATTCGGCGAGCATTTCGGCGCGCCGCACCACCGGAATGCGGCCCGCGCGCGCCGCCATCAATTCCGGATTGTCACGCTTGATCGCGGTCGAGACCACGACGACGTCGGCGCCCGCGACATTCTCGGCCTGGTGGCCGATCTCGATCTTGATGCCCTTCTCGCGCAGGCGCACGACATTGGCGCTTTCGGACGCGTCGGAGCCCTGCACGGTGTAGCCGAGATTGCACAGCACCTCGGCGATGCCGCTCATCCCGATACCGCCGATTCCGACGAAATGAATGGGTCCGATTTCGCGCGGCAGTCTCATTGGTGTTCCCCGACGTCTCAACTTCACGGATGTCAGCGCCCGCGAAGGCGGGCGATCCAGTACGCCGCCCATGGTCAAATCAGCCGTTGGTGATTACTGGATGCCCCGCTTTCGCGTGGCATGACAAGGGGGCATTTTAACGGTTGTCGCCTAAATCCCGGCGACTTTCACGACCAGGTCGGCCAGGCGTTCGGCCGCATCGAGCCGGCCGGCGTTCCGCGCCGCTTGCGCCATCCCCGCCAGTTTTGCGGGTCCTGCGACGAGCGCAGAAATTTCGGAGGCCAGGCGGTCCGGCGTGAATTCGCCTTGCACGATCCGCAAGGCGCCGCCCGCCTGCGAGAGTACGCCGGCATTGGCGAACTGGTCCTGATCGATCGAGCCCGGCAGCGGCACCAGGATCGAGGGACGGCCGATGGCGGCAAGTTCGGAGACCGTGCCGGCGCCCGAACGCGAGATAACCAGATGGTTGGCCGCGAGCCGCGCCGGTAAATCGGTGAAAAACGCCGCGAGCTCCGCATTGATCTTGAGCCGGTCATAGACCGCGCGAACCCGCGCGATGTCTTCCTCGCGCACCTGCTGGGTCAGCACCAGCCGGCTCCATAATGCAGGCTCCAGTTTCTCGATGGCGCCAGGCACGATGTCGGCCATCACGCGCGCGCCCTGGCTGCCGCCGGTCACCAGCAGACGAAACGGCCCGGCCGGGTCGGGCGCGGCATATTTCACAGCCGCCGCCGCGACGATCGCCGGACGCATCGGCATGCCGACGGTCGTGGTTTTCGAAGCAAGCTCCGGGTCACGGTCGAGCACGCCGGGCAGCGAGGTTGCAATCGCACTGACGCGGCTCGCCAGGAAACGATTGGCGCGGCCGAGCACGGCATTGGCTTCATGCACAATGCCGGGAATGCCGAGCAGACGCGCGGCGACCAGCGGCGGCAAGGTCGGATAACCGCCGAAGCCGACCACCGTTGCGGGCTTCAGCTTGCGTAACAGATAGATTGCGACCGCCATGCCGGCGGCGAGCGTAAAACCGGTGCGTGCGAGCGAGAGCGGGTTCCGGCTGCGCACGGTTTCGCTCGGCACCACGTCGATGGTGTCGCGTGTAAACAGGCCGGAGTAGCGCAACGCACGCGCGTCGGTGACGAGCCGCACCCGAAAGCCGCGCTTCATCAAGGCGCCGCCGAGCGCCTCGGCCGGAAACAGGTGACCGCCGGTGCCGCCGGCAGCCAGCAGGATCAGGGGTTTTTGCTTCATGGCCGCCTCTTTACTGCCAAAGCACTGAGATGGCGAGAAGCGACAACGTCGACGCGTCGTCTTTACGCGTAGTCCTGGGCCATGCCGGCGTTCATCGATTCCTGTTCGGTGCGTGGCCGCTGCCGTGTCAGCGCCAGCATCATGCCGACGCCATAGGCCAGCGAAACCATCGAGGAACCGCCATAGGAGATGAACGGCAGCGTCATGCCCTTGGCCGGGATCAGTTGCAGGTTGACCGACATGTTGATCGCCGCCTGCACGCCGAACAGAATGGCCAGCCCCGACGCCGCAAAGCGCGCGAACATGTCTTCGCTTCGATAGGCCCGCGACAGCGCGCGGATCACCACGAAGGCAAACAGCGCCAGCAGGATCAGGCACAGGATGATGCCGAACTCCTCCGCCGCCACCGCGAAGACAAAGTCGGTATGGCTATCCGGCAGACTGCGTTTGGCGATGCCCTCGCCCGGCCCAAGCCCGAACCAGCCGCCATTGCTGAAGGCTTCCATCGCGGTATCGACCTGAAAGGTGTCGCCGGAAGCAGGATTCATGAAGCGCTTGATGCGGCCGGCGACGTGCGGCACCAACAGATAGGCGGTGAACAGCCCGACGCCCGCCGCGCCGGCCAGTCCCATCACCCAGATCATGCGCATGCCGGCGATAAAGAACAGCGCGCCCCACACCATCAGGATCAGCATGGTCTGGCCGAAATCGGGCTCCATCACCAGGAGCGAGACCAGCGTCAACAGAAGCACCAGCGCCATCGACGTTGCCGGCATTTCCGGCCGCTTCGTCGATTCAGCAAACAGCCATGCGGCCAGCACCACGAACGCGGGCTTGGCGGACTCGGACGCCTGGATATTCACCCCGATCAGCGTGATCCAGCGCCGCGAGCCCTTTACCTCAGGCCCGATCAACAATGTCATCACGATCAGCGCAATAC
>NZ_JBAVCF010000744.1:0-4143 GCF_049586575.1 Bradyrhizobium sp. | reverse complement strand
CAATTCTTAGTGGATTTGTCTGGAGGATTATCTCGCGCGGGGGATCGTTCTTAATTTGTGCCAGCCAGCTCTTCGACCTTGCTGGCAGGAGTGGCAGGGCTCGAACCTGCGACCCCCGGTTTTGGAGACCGGTGCTCTACCAATTGAGCTACACTCCTGTAGGAACCCTGCGTCGCCGCCGTTCCGCGCCGTTTCAAGCATAGGCCACGGCCGGATGGCAAGGGCGAAGCGGCCGTTGGTATCTTCGACCTTGTTCTTCCGATCCGGCCGCGCCAAGGTTGAGCAACACTATAAAGTCAAGAAGTTAAAGGGAGACCGTCATGACCGCGCAAACAGCCGCCAGGCAAGCACCAGCCCCGCAAACCCCGCCGTTGCCGGAGGCAAAACCGGAATCGCTCGGGCTCTCGCCTTCCCGCCTTCAGCGGATGTCGGATGTTTTCCGGCGCGAGATCGACAAAGGAACCATGCCGGGCGCGACCATCATGGTCGCCAGAGGCGGCCGGATCGGCTGGTTCGACGCGATGGGCAAGCAAGACCCTGTTGCAAGCGCGCCGATGGCGCGGGATTCTATCTTCCGCATCTTTTCCATGACCAAGCCGATCGTTTCGATCGGCGTTATGTCGCTGCTCGAGGAAGGCCACTTCCTGCTCGACGACCCCATTGCCAAATTCATTCCTGAGTTTGCCGATCAGAAAGTCGGCGTCGACAACAACGGCCAACTCGATCTCGTGCCGTTGCTCCGGCCGATCACCATCCAGGATCTGCTTCGCCACACCTCCGGCATCACTTACGAGCACACTGGCAACGGTCCAGTGCAAAAGCTCTATCAGCAATCACGGGTGCGCAGCCGCAAGATCAACAATGCCGAACACGCCGCATTGGTCGCCAGCATGCCGCTGATCAGCCAGCCCGGCGCCGAGTGGAACTACAGCCGCTCGACCGACATTCTCGGCCGCCTGATCGAAGTTATCAGCGGCAAATCGCTTGGCGCGTTCCTCACTGAACGCATCCTGGCGCCGCTGCAAATGACCGAAACCGGCTTTTTTACCGGCGATGAAAACGCGCACCGTCTGGCGGAGCCATTCGCCGCCGATCCCTGGAACGGCGACAAGGTACAACTGTTCAACATGCTGGAGAAGCCGGTGATGGAATCGGGCGGCGGCGGTCTCGTCTCCACCACCATGGATTATGCCCGCTTCGCGCAGATGTTGCTCAATGGCGGCGCGCTCGACGGGACAAGGATCGTCGGCCGCAAGACGCTGGAATGGATGGCGTCCGATCACCTCGATCCGACCGTGAAGATTCAGGGTACGCTGACCCAGCCCGGGCACAGCTTCGGCCTCGGCTTTGGCATCCGCACCCAGGAAGGCATCGCGCCATTTTCAGGTTCGGTCGGCCAGTTCTTCTGGAGCGGCATGGGCGGCACCTTCTTCTGGATCGATCCGAAAGAAGACCTGTTTGCCGTCTTCATGTCGCAGGCGCCCGGTCAGCGGGTCTATACCCGCACGCTGGTACGCAATCTGGTCTACGCCGCGATCGAGTGACCGCGAAGTGGTCAGCTAATCGTCGCACCACCATCGATCACGATGGTCTGGCCTGTTGTAAAGGTGCCGGCCCGGGAGGCGAGAAACACCGCGGCGCCCGCGATTTCGTCGGGCTCGCCGATCCGCAGCAGCGGCGAACGCGCGGTGGAAGCCTTCAGCGTTTCCGGATTCTCCCATAGCGCGCGTGCAAAATCGGTCTTGATCAAGCCGGGCGCGATGCAATTCACCCGGATGTTGTACTTGCCGTATTCGCAAGCCAGGTTGCGCGCGAGCTGCATGTCGGCGGCCTTTGAAATCGCGTAGGCGCCGAGCACGGTCGAACCCTTCAGGCCGCCAATCGAGGAGATGATGGTGATCGAACCATCCTTGCGCTCGATCATCTGCGGCACGACCAGCGATATCAGCCAATGGTTGGCAACGATGTTGTTGTCGAGAATCTTTCGGAACTGATCGTCGGAAATCCCGGCCTGCGGCCCGTAATAGGGATTCGAAGCGGCGTTGCAGACCAGCGTGTCGATGGTGCCGAAAACACGGTTCGTCTCCTCGACCAAATGCTTCAGATCGTCCTTGGTCGAGATGTTGGCCGCGACCGAGAGCGCAACCTGCTTACCGGCCTTGTCGTTGATGGCCTTGGCCACCTCATCGCAGGCGGCTTGCTTGCGTGAGGAAATCACGACCTTTGCACCATGAGCGGCCATGTGCTCGGCAATGGCGCGGCCGATGCCGCGTGAAGAGCCGGTGATGACGGCGACTTTTCCCGACATATCAAACAAGGTCATGTTTCACTCCCGTATTTTATGGCGGTTTCAGGCGAGTTTGGTCTCACGCACGACCTCAGGCCCGGCCGGTTGATGCATGGCCTTGTGTGCGTCATCCGTGATCCACGGCTGCTGGTTGACCATCGGCACCCGCCAGGTGCTGACGCTTGGGCTCGCATGGTGATCAAGCCGCGTTACCGAGCAATTGTCGATATCGAAAGCGAGGCCTTTTTCCGGTTGGCCGCCGAGCGCAAGGCCGATGGCCGCCTTGATCGTGCCGCCATGTCCGACCGCGATCACGTCGCGGCCGGTCTGTTCGCGCGTGATGCGCTCGATCGCACCGCAGACGCGGTTGTATAAATCCATAAAACTTTCGCCGCCCGGCGCGGGCACGGCGATATCGGCGAACCAGTGGCTGCCAGCCGGGAGGCTGGCAAGAAATGCCTTGCGGTTCATGCCTTGCCACTGCCCGAGATGTTGTTCGGCAAACGCCGCTTCTTTCACCATCGCAGCCGGCCTCGGAAAGCCAGCGTCCCAGATCGCTTCAGCGGTTTGATGCGTGCGTTGAAGGCTGCTCGCAACCCAGACTGCATTGCGCGGCAGTACTTTCGTAAGGGCACCGAACACGTAACGGTCGCCGGTGTCGCACCCAATGTCCGACTGGCCGTAGATATTGCCACCATCGCTGCGCACCGGCGCGTGGCGTACCCACCACCATCGTGTGACGACCGCGCCGGGCTTACTGCCGTTGGACATCGCAAAGACCCTTCAATAATGTTGTGTGTCGTACGTCAGAGCTCTTGTGGTCTCAAGTCACTTCGACGTTTGAAACTTTGTTTGCCAGAAATTCCGCACGGCGAAAACGCCGATGGATGAAGCAGGAGAAAACTGATGGGCCGCCTTGAAGGTAAATCCGTCATCGTCACCGGCGCCGGCAGCGGCATTGGACGTGCGGCATCGCTTCTGTTTACCAAAGAAGGCGCGAAACTGATCGCGGTCGATCGCACCGAGGGCGTGAAGGACACGGTCGATCAGGTGCGTAAAGCCGGCGGCACGGTGGAGGCCGTCATCGCCGACGCAGGTTCGGAAAAGGACGTGATCGCCTTCATCGACCGGGCGGTCTCCACCCATGGCAGGCTGGATGCGATCTGGGCCAATGCCGGCGTTAGCGGCGGACTGGTGCCGATTTCCGAACAGACGGTGGAGCATTGGCAGGAAATCCTGCGCATCAACCTGCTCGGCCCGTTTCTCGCCATCAAATACGCGATGCCGCACATGATCAAACAGGGATCCGGTGCGATCCTGTGCACCGCATCGGTCGCAGGCCTGAAATCCGGCGCGAGCGGCCATCCCTACGCGGCGAGCAAGGCCGGCGTCATCAGCCTCGTGCAAACCACCGCCTATTCGCTGACAGGAACCGGCGTTCGGATCAACGCGGTATGCCCCGGCCTGATCGAAACCGGTATGACCAAGCCCGTGTTCGATCGCGCCAAAGAACGCGGCACGCAGGACAAGATCGGTCAGCTCAATCCGTTGAAGCGCGCCGGTCAGCCGCATGAACTGGCGGCGATGGGCCTGTTCTTGCTGAGCGACGAGGCGTCCTATGTCAACGGCCAGGCGTTTCCGGTCGATGGCGGTCTCACTGCTTCGATGCCGTATGCGGGAAAGCCGATCTAACGCGCCGGTCGCCGCATCGGAGCAAAATAACGCTTCGTTGGGCTACCCGTCATCCCGCGACGCGCCTATGCCAAGGCTCCGCCGGGGTAACAGCGCTAGTGGAGTGGATTTGACATTCGCTACCCACCTGGCCGCGAGTTCGTCAAGCGAATGTCAAATCCAAA
>NZ_JBAVCF010000743.1:0-4055 GCF_049586575.1 Bradyrhizobium sp. | reverse complement strand
CATGTTCGGCGTTTGCTGGGGGATGAAAAACTCCGATTCCCACGCCACTACATTCGCACCGTCGAGCGCGGCGCGCACATCGATCAATGTGGGCGGTCCCTTGGGGTCCCAGCCGTGCTCATCGGCGCGCGACCATTGCACACGCACCGGCTTGCCGACCGCCTTGGCCAAGATCGCGGCATCGGCGGCGGCGTCCTCGTGGCCGTTACGGCCGTAGCAGCCCGAGCCCTCGACATAGATGCAGCGCACGTTATCGACAGGCAGCGCCAGCATCTTGGCGAGCTGCTTCCGCAGACTGTGCGTCATCTGCGAGGCCGACCAGGAGGTGAGCTTGCCGTCCTCGAATTCTGCGATGGCGCAGGAGGGCCCGATCGAGCCGTGGGTGTGGATGGCGAAATCGTAGGTGGCGGCGAGCTTCTTGACGCCCTCCTTGGCCATCGCCTCGGCCGTATTGCCGATGTTGCCGGTCACCTCGTCCTTGGCGACCTTCGTAGCGCGAACGTAGTCGTAGAGCTTGGACTGCTCGGGCAATCCTTTCCACTCCGACCACGTGGCCTTGAGGTCGCGCGCCGCCCGGATCGCGCTCCATTCGCTTTGCGCGACGACGCCGAGGAAATTGCCCTCCCGCACCACCTTGACGACGCCCGGGATAGCCTTGATCGAGGCCTCGTCGACGGTTTCGAGCTCGGCGCCGATCGCCGGCGGGCGCACCACCCGGCCGTGCAGCATGCCGGGCACGCGAACGTCGTGTATGTAAGTGAAGCGGCCGGTCACCTTATCGGGGATGTCGAGCCGCGCCACGCTGGTGCCGACGCGCTTGTAGGCCTTGGCGTCCTTCCATGGCGGCGGCTTGGTATGATCGACCTTGAGATTGAAGGTCTTGCCGCCGATCAGCTGGCCGAACGCTACTTGTCCCGTCGGGCTCGTGATGACACCATTTTCGATGCTGAGCTCCTCCGGCTTGGCGTTGAGCCGCTTGACGGCCGCCTCCAGCAGCGCGGCCCGCGCCAGCGCCGCCGCATTGCGTATCTGCATGCCGCCAATCTGGATCGACACGCTGCCAAAGGTCGGGCCCTGGTCGGGCGTCGTCAGAGTGTCGCCCTGCACGATGCGGACGCTCGACATCGGTACATCAAGCTCGTCCGCCACGATCTGCGTCAGCGCCGTCTTGACGCCGGTGCCGAGATCGACCTTGCCAGAATACACGGTGACAGCACCGTCGGTGTCGATGGTGAGGAAGCTGTCGACTTCGGTCAACATCAAGGGCTTGGACGGCGCGGCGGGTACCGCCGCTTTCTGCGGTTGTGCCATAACAGTCCCGGCACTGCCCGTCAGCGTGAAGGCGACGACGAGAGAACCGGCTTTCAAAACCTCGCGCCGCGACAAGATAAGTGTGTCAGTCATGCTGGCCTCCCTCAAACGCGCTGGATGGCGCGGACGATGCGCGCATGCGTGCCGCAGCGGCACAGATTCTTGGCGAGCGCCCGCGTGATCTCCACCGCACTCGGCTGCTTGCCCTTGTTGGCGGCGAGGAAGGCTGCCGCCTCCATGATCATACCGTTGATGCAGTAGCCGCACTGGGCGGCCTGCTCGTCGATGAAGGCCTTTTGCAGCGGATGCGGATTTTGTGGGCTGCCGAGGCCCTCAAGCGTCACCACCTCGTTGCCAGGCTTGAGCGCCGACAGTGGCGTCACGCAAGAGCGCGTCGCCTTGCCGTCGATGTGCACCGTGCAGGCGCCGCATTGACCGAGCCCGCAGCCAAAACGCGGTCCGTGCAAGCCGAGGTTTTCGCGCAACGCGTAGAGCAGCGGCATGTCCGCATCATCGATGCTGATTTCGACCTGCTGGCCGTTGACAGTGAGGGCCTTGGAAATTGCCATCGGATCCTCCCAACATTTCTTATTCTCATTCCGACCGCGCGCTCTCCGCTCACGAGGGGCCATGCTGCCGGTCGGATAAAGCCTACTCCAGCCAAAAGGAGCGGTCTACATTCTGATAGCCGGGGACGTTTTTGTTCGCGCCGGATACGCCTGCATGGCACGCCGCCCCCGGCCTTACCTGAGCCAGCTGGCACCCTGGAATAAGATCAATGTCCAGCTTGCAAAACCGAACATGAATTTCTCGATATTCATTTCCAAAATCTTGCGCACGAACCGGAGCCCCGGGTGGGTGCGCGCAGCTACTTAAAGATTTGACATCCCCATCCCGAATTTCGCGGCAATTTTTCCGACCGGATCCGATCAAATGCAGAGCGGCGGTAGAAAATAAATCCCGCTTTTTTGCGCGGCCACTGCGCCCTGCCCCAGCACAACGCTACGGCCAACACATTCCGTCGCACCGCTGGCGCAACAGGATTACACCGTTGGTGAGCAGTGCCGGTTTAGGAACGTCGTCATTCGTTCTCACCGCCGTCTTCAGCGATTTGCTGTTCGCGCTCATGAAGCCGCTCCACAATCGCCGTTCGCCTGGGTATGAGCACGGCTTCATCTACGAGGCGTTGCCCAAGGTCAGCATGATATTGTTGCACGACATCGAGGACCGCTTCGTTGGCGAGCTTTCGATGGTACTCGGCAAGTAGTCTGTGCATGGCTGCGAGTTGTTCATCGGTCATGGATTGCACCTTGGCCGTTGATGTTGAAATTATCGCATCACGGAAGGAAGTTCCTGCCAAAAACCCCGGATAGCGTAGGTTTTGTCGGCGCTAGCGCAAAGCGCGGCCCCGCCATTGTGAGATCAGTGGGTGACGGGGCCGTGCCTCGGACCGAATATCGGGGTCGCGGCCCGATCCGAAATTGCCCGTGGCGAACCTAATCGATGTGCACGAGACGTTCGTGCCATTTTGCTGCGAGGCCCCTAATTTGCTCAAAAGTCAGGATCGCCGGATCGCCTTCGCGAACAATGGTCGCGCGCCTGCGCTCCTTGAGTGGCATGGTCATCGCTCGGGATACCGCCGAGCGCAGTTTCATCGTGCCATGATCGGTCAGAGTGACTAACTCTTCGGGGTCGAAGGCCATTGTGGCATGCCCTAGCTTTGGCTGGCCCGCAAGCCAGCGCACGCACCCCCGATGCCCACAGCTAGATAAGCCGAGTTAGGTTAAGAGCGGGTTTATCGAGCCTCCAAATAACCGCCCGATCTCTTCCTCGTCGGCACGACGCATTACGCCCCACCCCTGCCGAATTTCGCGACGTTTTTGAAACGCCACCGACCCGCAGTTGGATGCAGGGAGAAAATAATTGGTACAAAAACGAGCGGCAAGCGCGGCGCACTGGTTCAACCAGACTTTCGCTGACCCGTAAGCGTTGGATCATACAATCGTTTTGTGCTGCCCCCAATTTGGCGACCCCCGGCGCTCGCAGGGGTCATGCCGAAAACCTTGCTGAGCGAGAAAAAAATCCCTGAGTGATAGTGGGGCCGGTTCGCGGGCGACACCTTGCCAGAGATTGACCTACCCCCCACCCTCCCCAAACGGACTTCAATGTGAAGCACTGCCGCGGGATTTCGTTAGCCGAGAAGGGGAAGTCCGGGCCCTGCCTAACTCCGGATAGCTGGTACTGGCCCGGGCCAGTACCGGATAGCTTACTAGATCGCCGCCACCTCTCCCTTGATCCAGGCTTCACGCAGCTTGAATTTTTGGATCTTTCCCGATCCGGTCAGCGGAAAGGCTTCCACAACGACCCAATGCTTCGGTGACTTGTGGGGAGCCAGCGAGGCGCGCATGTACGCCGTCATCTCCTCCTTGTCGATAACGGCGCCGGATACCGGGCGAATGAAGGCCGCGACCTCTTCACCCCATTTCTCGTGGGGGACGCCGACGACGGCGACTTCGCTAACCTGGGGATGCCGGAACAGCAGCTCTTCCAGTTCGCGCGGGTAGATGTTCTCGCCGCCGCGGATGATCATGTCCTTCAGCCGACCTTCGACCGTGCAGTACCCGCGCGCGTCCATTGCGCAAAGATCGCCGGTATGCAGCCAGCCGTCGGCGTCCATGGCTGCAGCGCTCGCTTCCGGCATTTCAAAGTAGCCAAGCATCACGTGATAGCCGCGGGTGCAGAAT
>NZ_JBAVCF010000742.1:0-10666 GCF_049586575.1 Bradyrhizobium sp. | reverse complement strand
GCGCATGACCGACCTTGCGACCATGTTTATTGCTCGCCGCCGCCGCGCCACCGCGGTATGGGCGATCGTTTCGGTTTGAGATTTCGCCCCTGCCGCCGGATCCATCCCGCGGCTTTGCTTTCCCGGAAATACGCGGTTCGGTCTGGCGGCTCCTACGTCGAAGCAGGAGTTGAAGATGTATACGCCCCCCATGTTCAAGACCGAACGCGCGGCAAGCCTTGCGTTTGCCGAGGCGCGTGGTTTCGGGACGATGTGCGCCTTCGACGGCGGCAAGCCGGTCGCGTCCCAGCTGCCGTTTTACCTCAGCTATGCGGACGACGGCACGCCGAGAGCGGTCTTTCACACCGCGCGTGGCAATCCGCTCATCCAGCTGGCCGACGGCAAGACCTCCTGGCTGCTGGCGGTGAACGGCCCGGACGCCTATGTATCGGCGGACTGGTACATCTCGCCGGACCAGGTGCCGACCTGGCTCTATCAGGCCGTGCATCTGACGGGGCCGGTGCGAAGATTATCGGACGAAGAACTCACCGTGCAGATCGACACGCTCAGTGCCAAATTCGAAAACTGGTTGGCGCCGAAGAAGCCGTGGACGTCGGCCAAGATGACGGCCGGCCGGCTCGAGGCCATGAAGAAGGCCATCGTCGGCCTCGTCATGACCGTCGTGGATGTCGAGGGCAGCTTTAAACTCAATCAGCACAAGTCCGAGGCGGATTATGCGGCGGTCGCGGGCGCCCTGGCCGCGCTGCCCGACACAAGTTCGCAACAAATCGCAGGTCTGATGCATCAAGCGCGCCCCGAAGCCTTTGCGGACGCCGAAAGCTCGCTGGAAAGGAGCGCGCCATGACACTTGCCGAGACAAACCCGCTCTCGACCACCCGCAAGGCCGTCAAGCCCGCCGTATTCGTCGATGGCGCATCCGGAACGACCGGCCTTGGCATCAACGAGCGGCTTCGGCTCCAGAACGACGTCGTCGTGAAAACCATCGCGGAAGACAAACGCAAGGACGCAGGCGCCAAGCGCGCTTTGATGGAGGAGGTCGACCTTGTCGTCCTCTGTTTGCCTGATGCCGCCGCGCGAGAGACCGTTGCGCTGGTCGACAGCATGCGCGCAGGGGCGCCGAAGATCCTGGACGCCTCGACCGCGTTCCGGGTTGCGCCCGACTGGGTTTATGGTTTTCCCGAACTTGCGCCCGACCAACCCGGCAAGATCAGGAAGTCGCGCAAAGTTGCCAATCCGGGCTGCTATCCGACCGGTGCCATCGCGTTGCTGCGGCCGATCGTCGACGCTGGAATCCTGCCGGCCGACTATCCGGTCACGGTCAACGCGGTGAGCGGGTATTCCGGCGGCGGCAAGTCGATGATCGAAAGCTTTGAAAGCGGCCATGCGCCTTCTTTCGAGCTTTACGCCCTCGGCTTCGAGCACAAGCATCTGCCGGAGATGCAGCTTTATTCGAAGCTCACCCACCGGCCGATCTTCGTGCCCTCGGTCGGCAATTTCCGGCAGGGCATGCTGGTATCGGTGCCGCTGCAACTCGACACGCTCAAGGGAAAACCCGGTGCGGCCGATCTGCACACAGCGCTCGTCGAGCGCTATGCGGCCTCTCGCTATGTCTCGGTGATGCCGCTCGAGAATGCGGCGGCGAAAAGCGGGCGGATCGAGCCCGAGGCGCTCAACGAAACCAACAAGCTTGAGCTCTATGTCTTTGCCAGCGACAAATATCGTCAGGCCGTTCTGGTTGCGCGCCTCGACAACCTCGGCAAAGGTGCGTCAGGAGCGGCCGTGCAAAACATGCGGTTGATGCTGGGCCTTCCTGAGTTGTGAAGGAAGCCGCCGTGGACGAAACCACGCTGCAATTTTATCGCAGCAATGCGGAATCCTACGCGGCATGGGCGAAGGCGCCCTCGACGCGCCTGATCGGCTTTCTCGGATTGTTGCCGGCGGGCGGCTCGATCCTCGAACTAGGCTGCGGCGCGGGCAATCATGCCGCCGAAATGCTGGCGCGAGGCTTTGGGCTGCGCGCTACCGACGGCTCGCCCGAGATGGTCGAAGTGGCGTCGCGCAAGTTGAACTATCCCGTCGAGGTGATGCTGTTCGACCAACTCGACGCGCGCGAGGCCTATGACGGCGTTTGGGCCAGCGCCTGCCTTCTGCACGTGCCGAGAGCGGAACTCGCCGGAATCCTGGCGCGCATCCATCGCGCGCTGAAGATCGGCGGCGTGTTCTATGCGAGCTTCAAGTCTGGTGAGGGCGATGGGCGGGACTCGCTCGGCCGCTACTACAACTATGTTTCGGCGGACTGGCTTCGTGCGGCCTATGACGCGGCCGGACCCTGGCACAGGCTCAGCTCCGATACCAGCGAGATCAAAAGCTTTGACGCGGCGCCAGCCACGATGCTGCATCTCGTCATGCGCAAGGTCTGAGACGAACCGATGAAGATGACGGCGGCGACGTCTTCAGGACGCCGCCGAAAACCGCTCAGGCGAGTTTGAAGATCGCCAGCGCCAGCACCACTTGCGCGATGAAGCCGACGGTGAAGGCCAGCGTGCGGAATACAGGCAGCCCCAGCGTATAGACGATGACATGCGCCACGCGTGCCCAGAAATACACCGCGCAGGCATAGACCGTCGCTTTCGACGAATAGTCGAGTTGCGCCAGGATCAGAACCAGCGGCGCAAACACGACGAGATTTTCCACGGCATTGTCGTGCGCGAACATCAGGCGTGTCGCCCATGCCGCATGCGGCTTGTCATTGCGTGACGGATTGGCCATCGAACCGATCAGGCCGCGCACCGCAACGCGATTGAGGATGTAGGGGACCCACAACAAGCCCGTTAGAATCACCGTTAAGGTCAGCCAGAACAGTTCAGGCGTCATCAATCCAGGCGTCATCGTTTCCCCCTGCTACAAAAATCGATCCCGATGGGACGGCCAGTTATACACGAGTGTCCCGGTTCTGACATTCGTTTCATATCGCGGCGGCCTCGTTTACGAATGCAAATCCGCGGCACCAGCCGTGACGGTTATGCTACGCGCGGACCCGAACGTAGCTGCCCGGTGCATCTTCGATCGGCGGCAGCGCCCCGGCGCCGGCTTCGCGCGCCGCCACTTGCTCGGGATCGATCGCCTCTAACCATTGCCGCCAGTCAGGCCACCATGAGCCCTTGTGCTCTTCAGCTGCCTTAAGCCAATCGGCGAGCGTGACGTCCCGGATGTTGTCGTTGGTCCAGTACTGATATTTTCCGGAAATGGGCGGATTGACGACGCCTGCGATGTGTCCCGATCCTGACAGAACAAATTTCACCGGACCGCCGAAAAATTGCGAGCCATAAAGCACTGAATCCGCCGGCGCGATGTGGTCCTCGCGGGTCGCGAGGTTGTAGACGGGCACCTTGACCTTCGACAGATCGAGCAGGGTGTTGTCGAGCACCATGGTTCCTGTCGACAGCCGGTTCTCCAGGTAGCAGTTTCGCAAGTAGTAGGAATGGTTTGCCGCCGGCATCCGCGTCGCATCCGAATTCCAATGCAACAGGTCGAACGATGACGGCTGTTTTCCCTTGAGGTAATTGCTCACGACATAGGACCAGATCAGATCGTTCGATCGCAACATGTTGAACGCCATGGCCATCTTGGCGCCCTCGAGCACGCCCGCGGCGCGCATGTCGTGTTCGATCGCCGATATCTGGTCTTCATCGACAAACACCATCAAGTCGCCGGCGTGGGTGAAATCGACCTGTGCGGCCAGGAACGTCGCCGAGGTGACGCGGACGCGGCGTTTTTCGGCGAGCCACGCCAGCGTCGTCGCGAGCAGCGTGCCGCCGACGCAATAGCCCATGGTGTGGACTTTCATTTCGCCGGTGACGCGCTCGATCGCGTCCATCGCGGCGAGCGGGCCTTCCTTCATGTAGTCTTCCCAGGTCTTGCCCCCGAGACTCTTGTCCGGGTTCACCCAGGAAATCACGAACACCGTGATGCCCTGATCGACGCACCACTTGATGAATGATTTGTCTGGCTTGAGATCGAGAATATAGAACTTGTTGATCCAGGGCGGCACGATCAGAAGCGGCGTGCGCAGCACGTTTTCGGTCGTGGGCGCATACTGGATCAACTGCATCAGGTCGTTCTGGAAGATCACCTTGCCCGGTGTCGTCGCCATGTTGACGCCGACTTCCATGTTGGACGGGTCGGACTGGCGGATACGCAGAGTGCCGCGTCCGGCCTCGATATCCTCGGCCAGCATCTTCATGCCGCGCACGAGGTTGTCGCCGTTGGAGGTCAGCGTTTCGCGTAACACCTCCGGATTGGTGAGAACGAAATTCGAGGGGGCGATCGCATTGGTGATCTGCTGGACGTAGAACGCCGCCTTCTTGCGGGTGTGTGGATCAAGCCCCTCGGCGTCGCGAACCAGATCGTTGGCCCATCGCGTCGTGAGCAAATAAAGCTGCAGGATGAAATCGAAGAATTGGTTCGATTTCCATTCCGGGTCTGCAAACCGCTTGTCGCGCGGCGCGGGTGCGATGACGGGGGCTGCCTCCTCGCCGGAGAGACGCCGTGCCGCGTTGCCCCAGAGGTCGAGATAGGCTTTGCCGATCTTAATTTGAATTTCATTGGCCCGATCGGGATCGGACAGCCAGTATTCCGCGACCGCGCTGAACGTCTTGACCAGTTCGGTGAGTTCGTTCGGCGGCTTGTCCGGTACTTCGCCGCCCGCTGCCGGCTTGAGATAGGCCGCGAGCGCCCGACCGCTGCTTTCCATCGCCTTGGCGATGTTCATCGCGAAAGCTTCGGCGTTGAACTTGTTTTCCGTCTGGGCTTCTGTGGTGACGTTCGTCATGGGGCAAAGACTACAGCTTCATTTCAACTTCGTCACCGACGGGATCGGCGCTAACAAAATAGGCAATCTGCTCGCAAAAAGTTGCTATTGCACTGCGATATTTTTGATGGCTCGGTCTTATTGAAGCCCCAGACCCCCGGTTTCTAGTGAGGGGTTTAATGATTTCAGGTAACAATGGATTGGGGCGCTAGTGTCCCGGTTCTGACATTCGTATTCTGTCGCGGCGGGTTCGTTGGTCAAATTGTGTCGGCGCTTGCCCGGTTGAATGGGTCTGGGATTGGATATGTCGGGGAGACACCAAAAAGGCGCGCTGGCCGGAGCCGCTTTGCTATTTATGACACTCGCTCTCGGCGGCTGCTCGACCTCGATCGCCGAAATTCCAATCGGTGGCAACGCGTCCGATGCGCGCACTAACGAAGCCGGTGCCTATTTGCCGGTGAATGAATTGCCGCCTGCCCGCGAGGAGGCCGTCATGGATCCGGCGGAGCGGGCCAAAGTTCAGAAGGAACTGATCGCCGCGCGGGAGCACCAGGCCTCGGCGGCGAAAGAGCAGGCCCAAGGGAAAGATCAAGGGAAAGATCAAGGTAACGGTCAGGGCAAAGACCAGAGCCAAACCCAGAACCAGGCTCAAGCTGCGAAATAATGTAGCTGCTGGCGCGTACCGCGCTCCGTGCTAGAATTGTCTCGCTTACCCACCCGCAAGTCGGGACGAAGCTTAAGTCGCTTTCGCCTGTAACCTCACTAAGCAATTGATTTAATGTGAGTTACTGGCGTCGCCAAACGGCATCTTTCGCAGGATGTCCGGGCGAATCTGTCCCTTGCAGGGGATTGCTGGAGTTAAAGGTCCAATGGAAGAGTTTTACCGCATCCGCCGCCTGCCGCCTTACGTGTTCGAACAAGTCAACCGCGCCAAGGCGGCCGCGCGCAATGCCGGTGCCGATATCATCGATCTCGGAATGGGCAATCCAGACCTTTCGACGCCAGCCCACGTCCTGGAGAAGCTGAAGGAAACGCTGGGAAAGCCGCGAACCGATCGCTACTCGGCGTCCCGTGGAATTGCCGGGCTGCGGCGCGCACAGGCTGCCTATTATGATCGGCGCTTCGGCGTCAAACTCAATCCGGAGACGCAGGTTGTCGCCACGCTGGGCTCAAAGGAAGGGTTTGCCAACGTCGCACAAGCCATTACCGCGCCTGGCGATGTAGTGCTCTGCCCCAATCCGAGCTACCCGATTCACGCCTTCGGCTTTTTGATGGCGGGCGGCGTGATCCGCTCCGTTCCCTCCGAGCCGACCCCGCAATTTTTCGAGGCGGTCGAGCGGGCGATCGTCCATTCGATTCCAAAGCCGCTCGCCATTGTCGTCTGTTATCCGTCCAATCCGACTGCCTATGTCGCGAGCCTCGATTTTTACCGGGATCTCGTGGCGTTCGCCAAAAAGCATGAAATCTTCATTCTCTCCGATCTCGCTTATGCCGAGGTCTATTTCGACGACAAGTCACCGCCGCCCTCGGTGCTGCAGGTGCCCGGCGCGATCGATGTGACCGTGGAATTCACCTCGATGTCGAAAACCTTTTCGATGGCGGGCTGGCGAATGGGATTTGCCGTTGGCAACGAGCGGATCATCGCAGCCTTGGCGCGGGTGAAATCCTATCTCGACTATGGTGCTTTCACACCGATCCAGGTTGCGGCCACCGCCGCGCTCAATGGCCCGGACGATTGCATTCGCGAGATGCGAGATACCTATCGCAAACGGCGTGATGCGCTGGTGGAGTCCTTCGGCCGCGCGGGCTGGGACATTCCGCCACCGGAAGCCTCGATGTTCGCCTGGGCGCCGTTGCCGGAGGCCTTCCGTGGCCTTGGCAGCATGCAGTTCGCCACCCTGATGGTCGAGAAATCGGGCGTCGTCGTGTCGCCCGGGGTCGCGTTCGGTGAGCATGGCGAAGGTTACGTGCGCATCGCCATGGTGGAAAACGAGCAACGGATCCGCCAGGCCGCACGCGGGGTGCGCCGCTTCCTTGAAAGCGGCATCGAAACATTGCACAACGTGGTTCCTCTCGCCAACCGGCGTTAGTCGTCCGATTCTAACATTCATTGCCGCCCGCGCTTCGCGCGGGCAAACCCTCCGGCAGGTTTTTCTAAGTCATGGTCGCACCCCTGAAAGTGGGTATTGCGGGGCTCGGCACCGTCGGCGCCGAGGTGGTCCGTCTGATCGAGCAACAGAGCCGAACGCTGTCGTCGCGCTGCGGCCGCTCGGTGCGCGTGGTCGCGGTCACGGCGCGTTCGAAAGCCAAGAAGCGCGGGCTCGACCTGCAAGGGGTCGATTGGGCCAAAAGCCCGTTGGCGCTCGCAACCGACCCCGGCATCGATTGTTTCGTGGAGCTGATGGGCGGCGCGGGCGAGCCCGCGTTGTCGGCGATCGAGGCTGCGCTCAAGGCCGGTAAGTCGGTCGTCACCGCCAACAAGGCGCTGATCGCCAAGCACGGGCTCAAGCTTGCGAAGGCCGCCGAGCAGCATGGCGGCGCCTTGAATTTCGAGGCGGCGGTCGGAGCCGCGATCCCCGTCGTCAAGACGCTGCGCGAGGGACTGGCCGGCACCGTGGTCAATCGCGTCTACGGAATTCTCAACGGCACCTGCAACTACATCCTGACCCGCATGGAGCAGGAGGGCTTGTCGTTTGCCGAATGTCTGAAGGACGCCCAGCGCCTCGGTTATGCCGAGGCCAATCCTTCGTTCGATGTCGATGGTCACGATACCGCGCAGAAGCTTGCGATTCTGGCGAGCCTCGCTTTCGGGACCAAGGTGTCGCAAAGCGCGGTCTATGTCGAAGGCATCTCGTCGATCGCCCCGGAAGATTTGCGCGCCGCCGCCGAACTCGGCTACCGCGTCAAATTGCTTGGGGTTGCGGTGCGCACCGCCAAGGGCATCGAGCAGCGCGTGCACCCGACCATGGTGCCGAAGACATCCTCGATCGCGCAGGTCATGGGTGTCACCAACGCGGTGACCATCGACGGCGAGGGCATTCCGCCGATCACGCTGGTAGGGCCGGGCGCCGGCGGCGCGGCGACCGCGTCCGCCGTTGTCGCCGACATTGCCGATGTGGCGCGCGGCATTCGCGCCTTGCCGTTCGGGCGTCCCGTGGAGCGGTTGCGTTCGATCGCGAAAGCGCCGATGGAGCGCCACGAGGGTGGCTACTATATCCGCCTGATGGCGCGCGATCTGGCCGGCACCGCCGCCACGATCGCCACGCGCCTGGCCGACGAAAAAATTTCCATTGAATCGATCGTCCAGCGTCACGCCGACGGCGTTGACGCCGTGCGGATGAAGGGGAAAGCTGCACCGGTGCCGGTGATCCTGATCACCTATGCCACCAGCGAGGACGCTGTGCATCGGGCACTGGATGCGGTGCAGCGCGACAAGGTGATCAGCGGGCGCCCGCAGGTGATCCGGATCGAGAAGAATTGAGAAGAGCATGATCCGGAAAAATGGGAACCGATTTTCCCTCGCGACAAACGCGAAGCGTTTGCGCGGAGATCATGCTCCAATATAAAGTTGGTTCTGCCGGAACCGGCGATGAATAAGAGCGTAAGGCTCGCTAGTTAGTTTGAGGAGGAGTTCGCCGATGTCGACCCATATTTCCGTGCCGCCCCAATTGTTGCTTGAGCGGATCCTGACGCTTGAGCTCGTGCGGGTGACGGAGCGGGCGGCGGTCTCGGCGGCGCGCCTGCGCGGCCACGGCAACGAAAAGGCGGCCGATCAGGCGGCGGTCGATGCGATGCGCCGCGAGCTCAACAAGCTGCCGATCGAAGGCACGATCGTTATCGGCGAGGGCGAGCGCGACGAAGCGCCGATGTTGTTCATCGGCGAGAAGGTTGGTCTGAACGCCGGACCAAGGGTCGATATTGCCGTCGATCCGCTCGAAGGGACCACACTGTGCGCCAAGAACATGCCGGGCGCGATCGCGACCATGGCGATGGCCGACGGCGGCACGTTGCTTCATGCGCCCGATGTCTACATGCAGAAACTTGCGATCGGCCCCGGCTACTCCAAAGGCGTGGTTGAGTTGGATGCTCCGCCGGCCGAGAACGTCCGCCGGCTCGCCAAGGCCAAGGGCGTCGACGCCTCGGCGATTACGGTACTCGTGCTCGACCGTCCGCGCCATGCCGACATCATCAACAGCGTGCGCTCGACCGGCGCGGCCGTCCGCCTGATCACGGACGGCGACGTCGCGGGCGTGATCCACTGCGCCGATTCCGAAAATACCGGCGTCGACATGTATATAGGCACCGGTGGCGCCCCCGAGGGCGTGCTGGCTGCGGTGGCGTTGCGCTGCATCGGTGGTCAGATGCAGTGCCGGTTGATCCTCGACAGCGAGGAAAAGCGCGAGCGCGCGCGCAAGATGGGCGTGTCCGATCCGAAGATGATCTACGGGATTGAAGACATGGCGAGGGGCGACTGCCTGTTCGCGGCTACTGGCGTCACCGACGGCTCGATGCTGTCGGGCGTCAAGTTTCGCAAGGACGTCATCCAGACCGAAACCGTCGTGATGCGTTCGGTGACCGGCACCGTGCGCTATATCAAGGCCGAGCATCGTCAGCTCGACAAGTTTCATCTGGATTAAACACTTCGTCATTCCGGGGCGTGCGAAGCACGAACCCGGAATCCATCGCGCCGCAATCACGCCCGGAGAAATGGATTCTCAGGTGCGCAATTGCGCACCATAGTTCGCATCTGACGATGCGCACGCCCGGAATGACGACTAAGGGACGCGAACATGTCCGACATCTCTCGAGTCAAAGCTCTCGTCTTCGATGTCTTCGGCACGGTGGTCGATTGGCGCACCAGCCTGATTGCGGACTTCACGGCATGGAGCGAGAAGCGCGGCGTCAAGGCAGACTGGACCGCGCTCATCGACGGCTGGCGCGGCGTCTATGTCGCCTCGATGGACGAGGTACGAAAGCACCCGGAGCGGGGTTACGTCATTCTGGATACATTGCATCGACGCTCGCTGGAAAAACTCGTCGAACAACTCTCGATTTCCGGTCTGACCGACGCCGATCTCCATCATCTAACGATGGGCTGGCACCGGTTGCATCCCTGGGCCGACAGCGTGGGCGGGCTGACCCGCCTGAAGACGAAATACATCATCAGTCCGCTCTCGAACGGCAACGTCGCGCTGTTGACCGAAATGGCGAAGTTCGCCGGCCTACCCTGGGACCTGATCATGTCGGCCGAATTATTCCAGCACTACAAGCCCGATCCCGAGACCTATCTCGGCGCCGCGCGCCTTCTGTGCTTGCCGCCGGAGCAGGTGATGATGGTGGCAGCACATAACCACGATCTGGCAGCCGCGCAGAAATTGGGACTGAAGACCGCCTTCGTCGCACGGCCCACCGAATACGGACCGCTGCAGAAACACGACTTCAAGGCGAGCGGCGAGTGGGACATCGTTGCCAAGGATTTTGGCGAACTGGCAACGCGGATGGGGTGTTGAGCGTCGATACCGAACCATCTTGGCTCATCCATTCCAAACCGTATGATACATCCAATGAAACCTGAAACGTAGCCCAGATGAGCGTCAGCGGTATCCGGTTTTTTTACTGCTCCCGCATGTCGCTTTGCTCATGCGGGCTACCGGTAGCAACCGTAGCCCCCGAGGAGTGATTTGCTGCGTTGTCCAGCCACACCGGAAAAAATATTTCGCTTCGCCGTTTGCTAGGGCCTGTGTTCAGTTAGGCGGCCGTTGCACGAGAACGGATCAGAATCAAACGCGGAACGCCGTTCTATTTTGCAGCGCCGCGGGTACTTTGGGGATTCCCAAATCAGTTGTCGAGTGATTG
>NZ_JBAVCF010000741.1:0-17118 GCF_049586575.1 Bradyrhizobium sp. | reverse complement strand
GTCTTAGGCTCCGCGCGCCTTAGCCTTGGCGGAGCCTAGTGCCCACTTTCCGAAGTTCGTGCTCCATCGCAGCACTACCTTCACGAACTTCGGAAAGTCATGCACTAGCAAACTTATTGATTCTAGTACCGCTTTGTCGATCTGAAGTCCCTGATCGAATTCGCCGCGTGTGGCGCTGGGACTTCGGATCGCCGGTACTAGACCCGGGAATCCACGACTTTCATGCTCGCAAAAGACGTGGCCGGGACGAGCCCGGCCATGACCGAGGAGGCGGCTTAAAGCCTGCGCTTTTTCAGAGCATCCGCGAGGCTTACTTTCGCCGATCCCGGCTTGAGCGGTTTTGGCTGATTTTCATGCGGCGCCCAGCCCGACAGCCAGATGATGTCGAAGGTGGCGCGAATGCGGCCATCGGGATCGGCAAAGCGTTCGCCATAGACTTCCGCCATCCGCAACATCGTGGCGCGGCGCGTCGGCTTGCGCTGCCGTTCCACCAGGATATTGGTCGCCCCCATCCGTCGTAGATCCTGCATCAGGCCGAACGCGTTGTCGTAGCGAACGACGATGCGGTCGACATCGGTAACGGGCAGCGCAAGGCCGGCCCGCTGCAGCAGCGCGCCGACATCTCGCAGATCGGCAAACGGCGCAACCCGCGGCGACACGCCGCCCTCCAGTTCGGCTTCCGCCGCGGCAAACGATTGCCGCAATTCGGTCAGCGTGTCGCCGCCGGCCATGGCCGCCATCAACAATCCGTCCGGCCGCAGCGCGCGGCGAATTTGCGCGAGCACGCCGGGCAAATCATTGACGAATTGAAAAGCGAGCACCGAGATCGCGAGATCGAGCGATTCGGCAGGGACCGGCAGCGGCTCGGATTCCCGTTCCGGCAAATCGATCCGCGCATATCGATTAAAGCGTCCGGCGAGCGCGGTGCTGACCCGATCACCGGGCGTTCCGACCTCGGCCGCACTCGTGAAATCCCGCAATACGGCGTTGAGCCGCTCCGCCATGTCCTCGGCGAGGCGGTCGAGCAGGAAGGTCGCAGGCCCAAGCCTTTGCGCCCGGCCAAGGCGGGAACGCAACAGATAGCGGTCGAACAGAACGGGGGCTGTGGTCGGCTCGTAAACCATGCCGGTTGGTAGGCCCGCGATCCCGGGCTGACAAGCCACCCCTCTCTGGTGTAAATAGACTCTTAATAGATACTTTTCTGAATCCTTTTTAGAGGCTAGCGTTTTTGTATGGCCACAGAAAAAGCCGAAACCGACCGAGTTCCAATCACGTTGGCCCTTTCGACCATCACCTATCTCGAAAAGCTGGTCAGACAGGGTACCCACGGAACGAGCGTACCGGGCGTTGCCAGGACCTTGATCGAGGAAGGTATTCGTCTCGCCATCAAGGACGGGCTGCTTTCGATCCGCGACAACGGCAAGACCCCGTGAGGCGGCATTCGGGACGGATCGGCAACTGTGAGGCCATTGGGGGAGCCGGAGTGACGGCTCATACTTTGGGACTTTCAAATGCCCGACAACACCTGGACCATCGAACGCGTCGAACTTCTTAAAACCCATTTCGCGGCCGGGCTCTCCTGCCGTGAAATTGCCTGTGAAATCGGGGTGAGCCGGAACGCCGTGATCGGCAAGCTTTCCCGCCTCAACCTGACCCGCGAAAAAACCATCAAAATGCGAAGGGACGACGCCGGCAAAAGCCGCCCGAAATCCGTGCCCCGGCTGCAATACCGGCTGCTGCGGAAACTGTTCAGCGAGGCGGAGCCGGTTGAAACCGAGCAGACCATCCACAGCGAACAGCACTGCTCCCTGCTAGAGCTGAGCGAAGAGAGGTGCCGCTGGCCGATCAGCAACCCCGGCGAGAAAGACTTCTGCTTTTGCGGCAACCGGCCGCTGGAAGGCTTGCCCTATTGCGCCGGCCATAGCCGGCTTGCTTACCAGCCCGGCTCTCGGCAGCGTGCAGCGCGCGGGTGAGACAGCAATGGCCGACGCTAAATCGACGCCACGCCCCACGTCAAAAATACACGTGTGGCGCGCCAGAACCAGATTTTGCCGTCGTGGGCTGCTTGAATGCTGAAAATTCGCTTTTTCCAAAGCGGATCATGGGAGAAGCGAATATTCTCAATCCTGAATTCGTCTTGTCGTGCCTTCCATTCCTTCGCCCAGGCGAGATGAGCTTCATTGAGCTGCTGACGAAGTTTGGAAACTTCGATCTGGTACGGGTACGGAAAAAGAATTTGAAGCATGACGGTCCGGCTTCACGATCGGTGACGCAAATCGTAATCTTATTCAGCTAGCGACGGATGCCGGCTTGGGCAAGGCTGCACAGCGCCTTCTTGCCGCTTGAGCATGGGCCGGCCCGACGTTAGCTTGGTCAGCCATGGACGCCGAGCCCTCGCTATCCCGCTCCCTCTCCTCGCATCTTTATAGCGCGCTGGCGACATGCCGGGGCGCGTGGTCGCACGCGGCAAAACTGGCGCTCGACATCGCGCTGCCGACGTTGTGCGTGTCTTGCCGCGAGCCGGTCGAAGGCGAAGGTGTCTGCGCCGGTTGCTGGGCCAAGCTCTCGTTCATCGCGCCGCCATACTGTCCACGGCTCGGCATTCCCTTTGTATACGATCCCGGCCCCGACATGCTGTCGATGGAGGCAATTGCCAACCCGCCGGCCTATACGCGGGCCCGAGCGGCCGTGCGCTATGACGACGTGGCACGGACGCTGGTGCATGCCTTGAAATACCAGGACCGCACGGATTTGGCTCCGGCGATGGGCCGCTGGATGGCGCGGGCCGGACGAGAACTGCTTGACGGCGCCGACGTGCTCGTTCCCGTTCCGCTGCATTGGCAGCGCGGATGGAGCCGCCGTTACAATCAATCGGGGGCGCTGGCGCGCATCATCGCACGTGAGAGCGGCGTTGCGGTCGCAGCCGAGGCGCTGCGGCGGATCCGTCCCACCGAACAGCAGATCGGCCTGTCCCGGCCGCAGCGGGCCAGCAACGTGCAGGGCGCCTTCAAGGTCGCGCCCGACCGTCAACACCTTATCGGTGGCCGCCGCGTGATTTTGATCGACGACGTATTGACGTCAGGCGCGACAGTGGATGCCTGTGCACGGGCGCTGTTGCGCGCAAAAGCAGCCGCTGTCGATGTGCTGGTATTCGCCCGGGTTGTGGACGGCAAGCGAACTCCCATATAATCGGCCATCTCATCAGATTGAGAACTTCGAAAATCGAAAGCTCTAGAGCGCGTCATGGCTGCTGCGATCGAAATCTATACCCGTCCCGGCTGCGGTTATTGTACCGCCGCCAAATCCCTGTTGACGCGCAAGAACGCGGCCTTCACCGAATTCGACGTCGCATCCGATCCGGCTATTCGCGAACAGATGTATGACCGCACCGGCGCCGGCTCGACCTTTCCGCAAATCTTCATCGGCGAGACTCATGTCGGCGGCTGCAACGAGTTGTATGCACTCGACCGTGCCGGCCAGCTCGACGCGATGCTTGCCGGCGAAAAGGCCAGTTCATGAGCGCCGACCGCTCCTTCACCGCCGCCATGGTGCAGATGCGCACCGGATTGTTGCCCGAGCCGAGCCTCGAGCAGGGCAGCAAACTGATTCGTCTGGCGGCAGCCCAGGGCGCTGACTATGTGCTCACGCCTGAGGTCAGCAACATGATGCAGCTGAACCGCAAGGCGCTGTTCGAGCATCTGACGGACGAAGCTGACGATCTCTCGCTGAAGGCCTATCGCGCACTCGCGGCGGAGCTGAAGATTCATCTGCACATCGGCTCGCTGGCGCTGCGCGCATCTTCGGAGCGCGCAGTCAACCGCTCCTTCCTGATCGGGCCGGACGGCGATGTGATCGCGAGCTACGACAAGATCCACATGTTCGACATCGATCTGCCGGGCGGCGAGAGCTACCGCGAATCCGCCAACTATCAGCCGGGCGAAACCGCCGTGCTCGCCGACCTGCCCTGGGGCCGGCTCGGATTGACGATCTGCTACGACGTGCGGTTTCCGGCGCTCTATCGTGCGCTTGCCGAAGGCGGCGCCTCGTTCCTGACCGTGCCCTCCGCTTTCACCCGGAAAACCGGCGAGGCCCATTGGCACACGCTGCTGCGTGCCCGCGCCATCGAGAACGGCTGCTTTGTATTCGCCGCGGCCCAAGCCGGCTTGCACGAGAACAAGCGCGAGACCTTCGGGCATTCGCTGATTATCGCGCCCTGGGGCGAGGTGCTGGCCGAAGGCGGCGTCGAGCCCGGCGTGTTCATGGCGAAGATCGATCCCTCGCTGGTTGAGACCGCACGCAACACCGTTCCGTCGCTGCAGCATGGCCGGCGCTTTTCCGTCGCCGATCCGAAATCCGGTCCAGAGTATCTGCACCTCGTGTCCCGGGGATCGGCATGATCCATTACAATTTGCGTTGCGCCAAGGGCCATGCCTTCGAAAGCTGGTTCCAGAGTTCGTCTGCCTATGAGGTTCAGGAAAAGCGCAAGTTGGTGAGTTGCCCGGTTTGCGGCTCGACCAAGGTGGAACGCGCCATCATGGCCCCGCAGATCGTGAGCAAGAAAGGCCGCGAACGGGCGGCGCCCGAGCCGCCGCCCGCGCCGGCGACAGTCGAAGCAGCCCCAACCTCGCCGACGCCATTACTGATGGCGCAGGAGCAGGAGCTGCGGACCAAGCTCAAGGAATTGCGCGACCACATCGTCAAGAACGCCGACAATGTCGGCGAACGGTTTCCGAACGAAGCCCGCAAGATGCACTATGGCGATATCGAACATCGCCCGATCTACGGCGAGGCTTCGCCGGACGAGGCAAAGGCCTTGATCGACGAAGGCGTCGAGGTCATGCCGCTTCCGACGCTGCCGGACGACCGGAATTGAATCCTCCGAGGACCGGCAAAATAGTTTGCCGCTGAGGCCGCCGATGAATGCTGAAACCCTGTCGTCCTGGCAAGTCTGGGCCGTGCTGTCAGCGGTGTTCGTGGCCTCCGGTTCGCGCTAAGAAAACGCTCAAAATAATGCTACGCTGCAACCAATAGTCCCACCCCGATCACGATCAGCACGATCCCCGCAAGCTCACGCGACGATATCGGCTGCTTGAACGAGTAATACGCGACGCCCTGCGCGAACAGCACTTCCACCAGCGCCAGCGTGCGGACATTGGCGGCCGCCGTCAGCGCGAACGCCAGGAACCAGAATTGCGAGGCGAATGCGCCCATGAACCCCGCCAGCAAGGAAGGCTTCCACAAGCCCATAATTGCTTTCAGTACGCCAGGCGCGCGCGCCAGCAGGTAGATCGTCAGGATCAGCGTCTGCACGAACAGTCCGAACACGAGCGTGTAGGTCGCGGCCGTCACGAACGACGTCCCCTCGATCGTGATGATCGCGCCGCGATATCCGTTGGCCGAAAGCGCGAAAGCCGCGGCGGAGACGAGGCCGATCACGGTCGGCCGCCAATCGGAAAATCCCTTAGCGCCACCCGGCCGCAGCGCCGTGACGACCACACCGATCGTCGCGATCACGATCGCGATCACCTTCGAAGCTGTCAGATCATCGCCGAGGAAGATGAATCCGAATATCGCGGTCTGGATCGCCTCGGTCTTGATGTAGGCCGTGGTCACCACGAAAGAGCGCTCGTTCATCGCCAGCAGCATCAGCCCGGTGGCAATGATCTGGCACAGCGCGCCGAGCAGAAGCCAGGGCCAGAATGCAGGCGCGGGCCATGGCACGCGATCTCCGGTTGCCGCCAACACGCCGAGGAAGAACAATATCGCGAAGGGAAAACCGAACAGGAAGCGGATGTTGGTGGCGCCCCAGGTGCCGAGCGGGCCCGTCAATTGCCGCTGCATGGCGTTGCGGGCTACCTGCCCCATCGCCGCGGTGACGGTAAAGGGAATCCAGAGCGAAGCGACGGTGAACATCTGAGGAAAAATCGGGTTTGGAGTGAACGCTGGTGTCCACCACAGCGGACTTCAGATCGACGGTGCTGATCACCGTGCCGGTCGCGGTTCGCGCGGTCAACCCGAGCCGCGCATGACTGTACTGCGCCTCGACGAGGCAGTCACGCTTAAGCGCCTTCCGCCACCACCATGTAGTTCACGTCCATATCGGACGACAAACCCCAGCGGTCGGCAAAGGGGCTATAGACCACGCCAGTTTGCTCGGTGATCGCCAGCCGGTTATCCTGGAGATGCCGCGCAAGCTCGTCCGGCGTGACGAACTTCTCCCACTGATGGGTGCCGCGAGGCAGCCAGCGCAGGACATATTCCGCGCCTACGATCGCGAGCGCAAAGCTCTTCCAGTTGCGATTGAGCGTGGAAACCACCATCAGCCCGCCGGGCTTGAGCATCGCCGCGCAGCGGCCGAGAAACAGGCCGACATCGCTGACGTGCTCGACCACTTCCATCGCCAACACGATGTCGAAGCGCTCGCGCACATCCATCTGCTCGACCGTGGTGCAGCGATAGTCGATCGACAGATGCCCCCGGTCGGCGTGGAGCCTCGCGGCTGCGATATTGCTGGCGGACGGATCGACGCCGATCACCTGGGCGCCGAGCCGCGTCAACGGCTCGCATAACAAGCCCGCGCCACAGCCGATATCGAGGATACGCAGGCCCGACAGGCAGTTGAGGCTTTTGATGTTGCGTTCGAACTTGCGGCAGGCGGAATCGCGAATATAGGTCAACCGCAGCGGGTTGATCTTGTGCAGCGGCGCCATCTTGCCCTTCGGGTCCCACCACTGCTCCGACAGCTTCGAGAATTTTGCGATCTCGATGGGGTCAACGGTAGAACCCGCAGCTCCGGAGACAGGCGAGTTCGGTTGCATAGCCATGACTTCCTGCCGTCCCTAATGCGCGGTGATCGCGCTACGAAACGCCAGTGGCGAGGCGATCGTTTTGATCGGCTGGGGCTTCACTTCTCCCATGCTCACGACGGTGACATTCCCATAGTTCAGCAGGCGGCCCGGAATGCTCTGGTCGACCTCGACGCTTGCGATCTTGTCGAGCGCGATCTCGAAGGTGTGCCGGTTGATAAATCCGGTCTTATGCACCACGCGGCGATCCGTGACATCGGTCTCGGTGGTGAACCGATGGAACCAGCCTCTAATCGTGAAGTACAGCGCCACTACCGCGATGACAGCAGCCGCAGGCAGACCCAGAACGGCCATCGGCGGAACAGAGACGGAGGCGACGATAAGCACCAGCACCACAATCCAGCACGCGATCGCCGGCAGGTAGAAGATCCAGTGCGCATTGGTCGAATACAGCACTTTTTCGCCCGGCTGCAGAATCTCGTCGATGTAACGCCCCATACAACAGCCTCAATGATCTCAATAACCTAGCGCGATTTCGATTGCTTGCCCTCGACCGCGCCGTTATGTATACGCGCCTTTTGGACCGTGCGCCTGCCAGCGCTGCCGTCCGGTTACATTAATAATCCGCAGGGGAATGCACCAGTCGTCATGGGTCGCCTCGTGATGAAATTCGGCGGCACATCCGTCGCCAACATCGAACGCATCCGCAACGTCGCCCGCCACGTCAAGCGTGAGGTCGACGCCGGCCATGATGTGGCCGTGGTCGTCTCGGCGATGGCGGGCAAAACCAACGAGTTGGTCGATTGGTGCCGCGAAGCCTCTCCCATGCACGACGCCCGCGAATATGACGCGGTCGTGGCATCCGGCGAGCAGGTCACCGCTGGACTGCTCGCGATCGCGCTCCAGGCGATCGGCATCCAGGCACGCTCCTGGCAGGGCTGGCAGCTCCCGATCAAGACCAGCGATGCCCATGCCTCGGCTCGAATTCTCGACATCGACGGCAGCGAGTTGATCAACCGGTTCAGGGAACGC
The DNA here is from genome assembly GCF_049586575.1 of Bradyrhizobium sp. Classification (GTDB taxonomy): domain Bacteria; phylum Pseudomonadota; class Alphaproteobacteria; order Rhizobiales; family Xanthobacteraceae; genus Bradyrhizobium. The sequence goes on along the minus strand of NZ_JBAVCF010000741.1, from coordinate 9,280 downwards.
AAGGAAGTCGCCGTCATCGCCGGCTTCCAGGGAATCAATCCGCAGACCAACCGGATCACTACGCTCGGGCGCGGCGGTTCCGATACGTCAGCGGTCGCGGTCGCCGCCGCCATCCGCGCTGACCGCTGTGACATTTATACCGATGTCGATGGCGTCTACACGACCGATCCGCGCGTGGTTCCAAAGGCACAGCGGCTGGACCGAATCGCCTTCGAGGACATGCTCGAGCTGGCCTCGCTGGGCGCCAAAGTCCTTCAGGTCCGTTCGGTGGAACTTGGCATGGTGCACAACATGCCAATCTTCGTCCGCTCGAGTTTCGACAAGCCCGAAGATATCGATCCGCACGCCAACCAGCCACCGGGCACGCTGATCTGCGGCGAGGAGGAAATCATGGAAAACCACGTTGTCACCGGCATCGCCTTTTCCAAGGACGAAGCCCAGATTTCCATTCGCCAGATCGAGGACAAGCCGGGGGTTGCCGCGTCGATTTTCGGCCCCTTGGCCGAAGCCAATATCAACGTCGACATGATCGTGCAGAACGTCTCGGAGGGCGGTAAGACCACCGACCTTACCTTCACGGTGCCGGCCTCCGACTACGCGCGCGCCCGCGACACCATCACGGCGGCGAAAGCCGAGATCGGCTACGCCCGGCTCGACACTGCCACCGATGTTGCGAAGGTTTCCGTCATCGGCAGCGGCATGCGCAGCCATGCCGGCGTCGCCGCCAAGGCGTTTTCGGCGCTGGCGGCCCGCAATATCAACATCCGCGCCATTACCACGTCCGAAATCAAGTTTTCGGTGCTGATCGACACCGCTTATACCGAGCTGGCCGTGCGCACGCTGCACACCCTCTACGGCCTCGACCAGGTTTAGAAACAATTTTCTCTTAGCGGCTGCAACATAGGTGCCACCGTATCGCAGCCTGTGTACGGATTTCTGAAACGTCACACTGGCAGGCCTTTTGCTTGGCAAAACAAGGCCTAATTCGGTATATCGCCTGAAGATGAGCCCGATTGCGAACTGTGCCACTGTTTTGGCGGTGCTGATTCGGCTGGTGGCGTCACCGAATGAATAAAATTGTCGCGTTTTGAGTTTAGCGCCTGCTCCCGGCCACCCGGCGGGCTGGCTTTGTGGGAGAGGACTTGAAAGAGATGCGAAGCGCGTCGGGAGGCCCCCGCGTCCTGTTGAGACGGCTTCGCGAAACCATGGCGGAGCAGGTCTCGGCCCAGGAACGGCTGGACAAGATCGTCGTGCTGATCGCTGCCAACATGGTGGCGGAAGTCTGCTCCGTTTACGTGCTACGCGTCGACAATACGCTCGAACTTTATGCCACCGAAGGTCTCAACCGCGACGCCGTGCACCGCACCGTGCTGAGCGCCCATGAAGGCCTGGTAGGCCTTGTCGCGAGCGAAGCGACGCCGCTCAACCTCAACGACGCCCAGAGCCATCCGGCCTTCTCGTTCCGCCCGGAGACCGGCGAGGAAATCTATCACTCGTTCCTAGGCGTGCCGATCCTGCGCGCCGGCAACACGCTCGGCGTGCTGGTGGTGCAGAACCGCGCCAAGCGCACTTATGTCGAGGAGGAGGTCGAGGCGCTCCAGACCACCGCAATGGTGCTGGCGGAAATGATCGCCTCCGGCGAGCTTTCGGCCCTGGCGCAGCCGGGCGCCGAGCCCGCCGCGCGGCACTCGCTGCACAAGACTGGTGCGATCCTGTCCGATGGGATCGCGCTTGGCCATGTCGTCCTGCACGAACCGCGCGTCGTCATCACCAATTACATTGCCGAGGACCTGCCGAAGGAAATCAAGCGGCTGGACGCGGCATTGGCCAAATTGCGCGCCGACCTCGACCGCATGCTGGAACGCGGCGATGTCGCCGACGGCGGCGAACATCGCGACGTGCTGGAAGCCTACCGGATGTTCGCCAACGATCACGGCTGGTCGCATAAGCTGCACGAGGCGGTGGCCACCGGTCTGACCGCGGAAGCCGCCGTCGAGCGCGTCCAGTCCGACACCCGCGCGCGCATGCTGCGCTCCACCGATCCCTATTTGCGCGACCGCCTGCACGACCTCGAAGACCTTGGCCATCGCCTGATGCGGCAACTGGTCGGACAGGATCACGCGCCCTCGCGCGAGCAACTGCCCGACAATGCGATCCTGATCGCGCGCGCGATGGGGCCGGCGGCGTTGCTCGACTATGACCGCAAGCGACTGCGCGGACTGGTGCTGGAGGAAGGCACCGCCAACTCGCACGTCTCGATCGTGGCGCGCGCGCTCGGCATTCCCGCAGTCGGCGAGGTGCCGAATGCGCCGGGCATCGCCGACCCGGGCGATGCCATCATTGTCGATGGCACGTCCGGCTCGATCTATGTCCGGCCCTCGACCGAGATCGAACAGGCCTATGCCGAGCGGGTGCGGTTTCGCGCGCGCCGGCAGGCGCAGTACTCGGCCTTGCGCGACAAGCCCTGCGTCACCAGGGACGGCCAACCGGTCGAGCTCTTGATCAATGCGGGGCTTGCGATCGACCTGCCGCATATCGACGACACCGGCAGCGGCGGCATCGGCCTGTTCCGCACCGAATTGCAGTTCATGGTCGGCCAAAGCCTGCCCCGCACCAGCGACCAGCTCGCTCTGTATCGTACCGTGCTTGACGCCGCCGGCGTCAAGCCGGTGACGTTTCGCACCCTCGACATCGGCGGCGACAAGGCGCTGCCCTATATGGAGAGCGTGATCGAGGAAAATCCCGCACTCGGCTGGCGTGCGATCCGGCTTGGGCTGGACCGGCCGGGCCTTCTGCGCGGCCAGATTCGCGCGCTGTTGCGCGCCGGCGGCGGCCGCTCCTTACGCATCATGTTTCCGATGATCACGGAGGTCGCCGAGTTCGATGCCGCCAAGGGCATCGTCGAACGCGAGCTGACTTATTTGCGTCAGCATGGCCATCCGTTGCCCGAACGCATCGCCATCGGAACGATGCTGGAAGTTCCGGCACTGCTCTATCAGCTTGACGAACTTCTGAAGAAAGTCGATTTCATTTCGGTAGGCTCCAACGACCTGTTCCAGTTCCTGTTCGCCGTCGATCGCGGCAACGCCAAGGTCTCCGAGCGATTTGACACTTTGTCGGCTCCGATCCTGCGGGCGCTGCGCGAAATCGTGCAAAAGGCGATAGCCGCGAAGAAATCCGCCTCGCTGTGCGGTGAGATGGCCTCAAAGCCGATTGGTGCGCTGGCGCTGATCGCGCTTGGCTATCGATCGCTGTCGCTCTCGGCGACCGCGCACGGTCCGGTCAAGGCGCTGATCCTCGACCTCGACGCCAAAAAAGCTGAAAGCGTCATGAAGTCGCTACTCGATGCGCCCGCAGGCAGCGTGTCGATCCGTCAGAAGCTGACCGAATTCGCCGAAGCCGAAGGGCTGGCGTTGTAGCGGGACACCTTTCCCGTTCCGCCACCCGCTTTGCCGAACAGCACAACCATTCGAGACCGCTCCCATGTCGACGCTCCCGGAAGCCAAACTGGACATACTGCTGGCGCACCACGCCTCCCTCGAGGCCCAGTTGCTGAGTCAGGTGAACTCGGAAAACTACGTGCGGATCACCCGGGAGCTCGCTGAGCTGAACCCGGTGATCGACGCCGTCAAAGCGTATCGCGCCGCGCGCGCTGAGCTTGCCGACACCGACGAATTGCTGGCCGATCCAGCGACCGATCCGGACATGCGCGGCATGGCGGAAGCCGAACGCGAGGCATTGCAATCCCGCATTGGCGAACTCGAACAGAAGATCCGCCTCGCTCTCTTGCCGAAGGACGCGATGGACGACCGCAACGTGGTGCTGGAAATTCGCGCCGGCACCGGCGGCGACGAGGCTTCGCTATTCGCCGGCGATCTGTTTCGGATGTACGAACGGTTCGCCAACCTGCAGGGCTGGAAAGTCGAGGTGATCTCGGCGAGCGAGGGGACGGTGGGCGGTTACAAGGAAATCATCGCCGAGGTGCAGGGCCGTGGCGCCTTCGCCAAACTGAAGTTCGAATCCGGCGTTCACCGCGTACAACGCGTCCCCGATACGGAAACGCAGGGACGCATCCACACTTCGGCCGCAACCGTCGCGGTGCTGCCCGAGGTCGAGGACGTCGATGTCGACATCAAGCAAGACGACCTGCGGATCGAAACCATGCGCGCGCAAGGCGCCGGCGGCCAGCATGTCAACAAGACAGAATCCGCCATTCGCATCACCCACATCCCGACCGGCATCGTGGTGATGATGCAGGACAGCCGTTCGCAGCACAAGAACCGCGCCTCTGCGATGAACATCCTGCGTTCGCGCATCTACGACGCCGAACGCCAGCGCATCAACGCCGTGCGATCCGCGGACCGCAAGGAGAAGGTCGGCTCGGGCGACCGGAGCGAACGCATTCGCACTTATAATTTTCCGCAAGGGCGCGTCACCGACCACCGCATCAATTTGACGCTCTACAAACTCCCTCAGGTGATCGCGGGCGAAAGCCTGAACGAATTGATCGACGCGCTGACGACGGAGCACCAGGCCGCCCAACTCGCGGCGCAAGGCGCTTCGGCGTAACCGGCGCTTCAACGCGCCCTGGATCGGAACGTTCGCAGGATTCGGCTCAAGGCGGGGCTTGCCGCGCGCAATTCCTGAAGGTGGATCCGCGAAAGCGCCCGCAGCTTTTGCTCCCCCTTGGTGGTCAGTTCGACGAGAACACGCCTGGCATCCTGCGGATCGGCGACCCGTTTGACCAGGCCGAGCTTCGAAATCCGATCCACCAGCTCAACCGCCGTATGATGCCTGATCAGCAGAAAGCGCGCGACGTCGCCGATGCTGGCGGCATCCTTGCCGGCAAAGCCCTTGATCGCAAGCAGCGCCTGATGTTGCTGGGGCGTTAATCCCGCACGCTGGGCCGCTGTCTCGCTGAAGGCGAGGAAAGTTCGCACTTGAAGGCGGAATTGGGCGAGGGCCGCGTAGGCGGTATCGTCCATCGCGCCGCCCTTTGAGCGCTGGCCGGACGATGCCGGCGCCGCGTTGCGCTTCTTCCCCTTCGACCGAGCCATTCCCCTGTCCGTTGCTTTGCCCGGTGTCTGCCGCGCCACCCGGTTTTACGGGGGACAATGCTAGCAAGGATGACCGCCCGCGACCAATCGGCCGGCCGAGGCGATGCACAGATATCGGGTCAGACGGAAGGTCTTTTGATCGCGATGTGATGCGCCGGCTACTCGAAATTCGAGAGCAATATCTTCACCAGGATGACCTGGAAGGCGACGGGAATCCGGACGCTTTTCCGCCGGATCGATCGCTCCAGCGCGCCGATCACCTCCGCGCTCGTTAACGCACCCGCAGACGCGTTGGCAACCAACCCTGCCCACATCTGCGACAAGGATCGGCCGTACTGGAGCGAAGACTTGACCGTCACACCGCAGCCCTGCGCCCAGGCAATGATTTCTGCCGCCGTGTGAGGACCGCAGTTGCGCGCCGTAGCCAGACGCTCTGCCGTCAAAGCAAGAAGCAATTCGCGAGACGGTGCCCACGTCCCCTTCGGCGGCTGTTCCCCCGTCAACTCGACCGCAAGCTCCTTCAGGACGTTCTGAGCGCGCACGCTCAACGTCTTCATCGGGCCCGGCGCCGGTTTCGGCTGACCTGGGACGGGCGCGGCTATCCGCCGCGCGGCATCACGATTGCGCCCATCGGACACGCGCGCGCTCTCCCCGCCCGATTGCGCCGGACGCGGACATTCCCCGTCAACCGCCGGCGTCTTCGCCCGCTGCGGCCCGGAATGTCGTTTGCCGGCGCTCGTCACGCTCGTCTGCCGGTCCATTTCGCCTGTCGTTGCTGGGGGCCCATACTCATAAAGGCTAATGTCTATCGTATCACGACATGTTTTTGCGAGATAATTTTCTTTCTGCGACGAAAGGCGAAATTGACAGGAGGGCATCACAAGCAATGCTTGAGGGCGGAACTACACGCGGATGTGACGCGGCTGGCCATCGACGGGCTCCGCTTCGCGTTCCCATAATTCGCGCCTTAATAATAAGTGCCCCTCGGGAGGAAATCGATCATGAAGAACAAAGCCGCCGGCCGCGGGCCGAGCCTGGATATTTCTATTTCACGCCGTCACCTGCTGCAGGGCAGCGCGGGGATCATCGGGGGCTCGCTGCTGCCGGCGATGCCGGCGTTTGCGGCGGACCACGCCGCGATTGGAACCTACCCTGACGGCTCTTCCGGTTCATCCGTATTCATCGGCATCGCGGTACCGCGCACCGGTACTTACGCCCTGCAAGGCGAGGACGAACTGAAGGGTTGGCAACTCGCCGTAGAGCACATCAATAGCGGCCATGAACTGATCAAGAAAATCTCGCCGAAAACCACCAAAGGCGTGCTCGGCAAGGAGGTGAAGTTCGGCGTTGCGGACTCCGCCGCCAAGCCGAACGAGGCGGTGCAGGCCCAGCAGCGCTTCATTACGGAGAACAAGGCGGTTTTGATCACCGGCGCGACCTCGAGTGCGGTTGCCGTGGCGTCGAACAAACTCGCGCAGCGCGAGAAGGTTCTCTATGTCTCCGGCATCTCCGGCTCGAACGACACCACTGGCAAGGACTGCGTGCGCTACGGCTTCCGTCAGAATTTCTACGGCCAGACCGCGGCCGCCGCGATTGGTCCGGTATTGGTCAAGACGTTCGGGAAGAACAAGAAGGCTGCCTATCTGACGCCGGACTACACCTACGGTCATACCGTCACGAAATCAGTGCAGGATTATCTTGCGACGGCGGGATGGACCACCACGACTAACCAGGTCGCGCCGCTCGGCGCTCCCGACTATTCGTCGTATCTCCTGAACGTTGCGAACTCCGGCGCCGACGTCCTCATCAATGTGAACTGGGGTCATGACGCCGTGCTTTCGACGCAGCAGGCCAAGCAATTCGGCGTGCTCGACAAGATGAAACTGGTCGTCCCTTACCAGATACCGTTCATCGCGCCCGAGACGAAGGGACTGATGCAAGGCGTCTATGCCGCCACCGACTACTGGTGGACGGTCGAGGATAAATTCCCGCTTGCCAAGATGTTCAACGACGCCTTCGACAAGAAGTACGGCTACAAGCCGGAATGGGGCGCGGAAAACGCCTATATCAGCTTCGCCCACTGGGCGCGGATGGTGGAAGAGGCCGGCACCTTTTATCCGCCGGACGTCATCAAGACCTACGAGAAGGGTGAGACCCTTCCTTCCTTCGTCGGCGATGTCCACTATCGCGCGGAAGACCATCAGTGCGTCCGCCCTGTCATCATCGTCAGGGGCAAGATGGAAAAGGACATGAAGAGCAAGGATGACTATTGGGAGGTCGTGGAGATCGTCCCGGGCGAGAGCCTGATGCAGAAGCCGGACGCGTTTGGCTGCCATCTCGGCGACTATACCTAAGCCCAGATCTATCCAAGGCGCCGCAGGCAGTTTACAACTTCCTGCGGCGTTTGCTTGCGTATTGCGCTGATTCTCAGAGAACGATGACCTCTTTTCATGATTAGTTGGCCCAATCTCATTTCCCAGCTGTTCAATGGGCTGGCGCTTGGCGCGCTGCTCGCGTTGATCAGTTCCGGCCTGACCATCATTTACGGCACACTTGGCGTCCTGAATCTCGCCCATGGCGCGATGTTCATGATCGGTGGTTACGCCGGGTATGTCGCCTACGAATACACCGGCTCCTTCATCGTCGCGGTGATCGTGGGATCGCTGTTTGTGATGTTGCTCGGCCTCGTGATGGAGCGCGTCATCATCCGCTATTTCTACCATCGGCCCGATGAGGACCAGCTGCTCGTCACCTTCGGACTGAGCATCTGCTTCGTGGAAATCGTGCGGCTGATCTTTTCGAGTCAGTCTCAGACCGTGCCGCCTCCGCCGCTGTTCCAGGGCATCACCAATCTCGGCTTCATGCTCTATCCGACCTATCGCCTCGCGGTGGTCGGCATCGTCGCCATCGCGCTCGGCGCGCTGTTTCTCGTCCTCTACCGCACGCGGCTCGGCATGATTGTGCGCGCCGGCATCGAGGACTCGGTGATGGTGGATTCGCTCGGCATCAACGTTTACCGCGTCTTCATGGTCGTATTCGGCATCGGCGCGATGGCTGCCGGCTTTGCCGGCATCGTCAACGCGCCGGTCGTGTCGCTGACGCCGGGCGTCGGCGACGACATCCTGGTCGAGACCTTTGTCGTGGTGGTGATCGGCGGCGTCGGATCGTTCCCGGGGGCGATTCTGGGCGGACTGATCGCCGGCGAAATCATCAGCGTCACCTCGATGTTCAACCCCGGCTACGCCTATGTGATGCTGTTTGCGGCGATGACGCTCGTGCTCGTGGTACGACCGCATGGCCTTCTCGGCGTACAGGGCCGCGAATAAGGCGTGTTCTCCTGATGCTCAAGCAACGGCCCTTCCTGATCGAGACGCTGACGGCCATTGGGCTGATCGTGGCTCCCTTCGTACTGCCCTACCTCGGCTTTGCGCCGAACACCGTGAATCGCATCCTGGTGTGGGGCCTGTTCGGACTGGGCTTCGATATCCTGTTTGGCTTCACCGGCCTGTTATCGTTCGGCCAGTCTGCATTCTACGGCACCGGCGGTTTCGTCGCCGCCTACCTGCTGACCCAAACCGGCTTTAGCAGCGTGGTGGGCGCGCTGGTCATCGGCATGATCGCAGCCGCCGCGACCGGCTATCTGATCGGACTGATCGCGTTGCGCCGTACCGGCATCTATTTCGCCATGATCACGGTCGCGATCGCCGAAGTATTCTTCTTCGTCGAGTTCAATCCGCTGTCCGACTATACCGGCGGCGAGAATGGGCTGCCGGGCGTGCCGACCCCCGTCTTCAATCTCGGCTTCACGACCCTGCACTTCAGCAATGGGTGGTCGCTCTATGTGTTCATCGCGCTGTGCTATTTCATCGGCATCTTGATCGCGCTGCGCATCGTGCGCTCGCCGGTCGGCGCCATCTTCAACGCCATCCGCGATAATCCGCTCCGCGCCACAGCAGTCGGCCATAATATTCACGGCTACAAACTGACCGCCTTCGTGATCGCCGCCGCCTATGCCGGTTTTGCCGGCGGCCTGCTCGGCGTGTTGCAGGCCTTCATGCCACCCGATGCCTTTACCTTCGACACCTCCGGCCAGTTGGTGATGCAAACGGCGATCGGCGGCGTCGGCACGCTGTTCGGCCCGTTGTTCGGCGCCGCGGTCTGGCTGTTCCTGCGTGACTTCCTGCAATCGGCGCTTGGGCTCGGCGTCGCCTGGAAGCTCGTGC
>NZ_JBAVCF010000740.1:0-2865 GCF_049586575.1 Bradyrhizobium sp. | reverse complement strand
GTCCTGCTTCGAAGACCCTCACCGAAATGCCGAGGGTGCGGCAGATCGCTGGGAAGGTCTCACACCGAGCATCAAGTCGATCGAAGTGGCCTGACGGTGCTCGCGCGCATGATCCGCACTGCGGAATGACATTGGATGGAAAGGCGACGGAAACGATCCGGGGCCTTTTTGTTTGCCGTTGATTTTCGGTTCCATTTGCGCGCTAATCGGATCATGGAAACGGCCCAGCCAATGGAACATTTCGATGTATTGATCGTCGGCGCCGGCCTCTCGGGCATCGGCGCGGGCTATCATCTCAAGCACAAATGTCCGTCGAAGAGCTTCGTTATCCTCGAGGGGCGCGACTGCATCGGCGGCACCTGGGATCTATTCCGCTATCCCGGGATCCGCTCCGACAGCGACATGTTCACGCTCGGCTATTCGTTCAAGCCGTGGACCAATCCGAAGTCGATCGCGGACGGACCAAGCATCCTGAACTACGTGCGCGAGACGGCGGCCGATAACGGCATCGACAAGCAGATTCGCTTTCGTCACAAGGTCAAGCGCGCGTCGTGGTCGACGCCGGACGCCCGCTGGACCGTGGAAGCCGAACGAATCTCGGGCGAGGGCGCGAGCGAGACGGTGCGCTTCACCTGCAATTTCCTGTTCATGTGTTCCGGCTATTACCGCTACGAAGACGGTTACACGCCGGAATTTCTCGGCCGCGACGATTTCAAGGGCGAGATCGTTCATCCGCAGAAATGGCCTGAAACGCTCGACTATGCGGGCAAGCGCGTGGTGGTGATCGGCTCGGGCGCGACCGCCGTGACGCTGGTGCCCGAGATGGCGAAGACCGCCGGCCATGTCACGATGTTGCAGCGTTCGCCGACCTATGTGGTGTCGCGCCCCGGGCAGGATCAGCTTGCGATCAAGTTGCGCAAGAAGTTCGGCGACAGTATCGCCTATCATGTGATCCGCTGGCGCAATGTGCTGTTCGGAATGTATTTCTTCCAGCTCGCCCGCCGCAAACCTGCGCGGGTCAAGGAACTCATCCTCGGCGGCGTTAAAATGGCGCTCGGGCCCGACTACGACGTCGCGACCCATTTCAACCCGCGCTACAATCCCTGGGACCAGCGGCTGTGCCTCGTTCCCGATGGCGACTTGTTCAAGTCGATCCGGGAAAAACGTGCTTCCGTCGTGACCAGCGAGATCGATCGATTCACCGAAAAAGGCATTCGCCTGAAGGACGGCAGCGAGCTTGAGGCCGATATCATCGTCACCGCGACCGGTCTTGTGCTGCAGGTGCTCGGCGGCATGGAAGTTGCCGTTGACGGCAGCAAAATCGATTTCGCCAGGACACTGAACTACAAGGGCATGATGTATTCGGACGTGCCGAACATTGCGTCCGCATTTGGCTACACCAACGCGTCCTGGACGCTGAAATGCGATCTCACCTGCGAATATGTCTGCCGGCTGATCAACTACATGGACCGGCACGGCTACAAGGAATGCCGGCCGCACAATGTCGATCCGACGGTCGCCGAATTGCCGGCGCTGACCTTTACGTCAGGCTATGTGCAACGGTCGATCGCGAAAATGCCGAAACAGGGCTCGAAGCGGCCGTGGCGGCTCTATCAGAATTACGCCCTCGATATCGTCGCGCTGCGCTTCGGCAAGGTCGATGACGGCGTGATGAAATATTCCTGAGTTGTCATTCCGGGGCGCGAGCGCAGCAAGCGAGCCCGGAATCCATTGTGCCGCTGGAACGCTGGGAGGAATGGATTCCGGGTTCGCGCTAACGCGCACCCCGGAGTGACGAAGGCTAGGTCTTCGTCACTTCTCCGGCTGGCCGATCGAAACCTTCAGCGTGCCGACGCCGTCGACGCCGCACTCGATCTTGTCGCCGGGATGAAGCTGGGACACGCCGGCCGGCGTGCCGGTCATGATGATGTCGCCGGCGGCGAGTTTCACCTGCTGCGAGAGCTGCCAGATGATTTCCGGTACGCTCCAGATCAGCTCGGCGAGATCGCCCTTCTGGGTTTCCTTGCCGTTGACCGTGAGCCAGATCTTGCCCTTTGAGGGATGGCCGATCTTTGAGGCCGGCTGGATCGCAGAGCAGGGCGCGGAATAATCGAACGACTTGCCGACTTCCCAGGGACGTTCTTTCTTGCGCGAGGCAAGTTGCAGATCGCGCCTCGTCAGGTCGATGCCGACCGCATAGCCGTAGACATGATCGAGCGCCTTGTCGGCTGGGATATTGAGGCCGCCGCTCTTCATGGCGACGACCAACTCGACCTCGTGATGCAGGTCCTTGGTCAGCGGCGGATAGGGAACGGTAGCGCCATCCGGCACCAGCATGTCGGCATGTTTGGCAAAGAAGAACGGCGGCGCGCGCTCGTCATTTCCCATCTCGCGGATGTGCTCCAGATAGTTGCGCCCGACGCACCAGATGCGGCGAACCGGGTAGGTCTTCGTATCACCCACGACGGGAAGCGACGGCTGGGGCAGGGCGGGAATGACGAAGGAAGTGGCGTTCATGAAGCGCTCTCGTTTTTTGCTTGGGGTACTCGTGAAGCCTTACGCCGTTGCCTCGCTTGGCGCTAGTGGAGCTGGCGAAGCGTCGCGCTGTTGCAGGCGGAAGAACGAGGCGTACCGGCCGCTGCGGCGAAGCAGATCGTCGTGCCGCCCGCTTTCCACGATTTCGCCGCCCTCGACCACCAGGATCGTATCGGCGTGCATGATGGTGTGCAGCCGGTGCGCGATCACGATCGTGGTGCGGTTCCGGCACAGATGTTCGATCGCCTCCTGCACCTGCTTTTCGGATTCGGAATCAAGCGCCGCGGTCGCTTCGTCGAGCAGGATGATCGGCGCGTCGCGGAGCAGCGC
>NZ_JBAVCF010000739.1:0-1888 GCF_049586575.1 Bradyrhizobium sp. | reverse complement strand
TGTCAAATCCACTCCACTAGCGGGACAGGTTGTCATTAACTTTAAGATCATACGCGGGAGCCGATCGTCCCCGCACCGAAAAATAGGCGAACCACCGGCATAATTGATGAAACCTTGCCGAAACATCGCGCCGGAACGGGACAGACCGGGGGATAACTTTTAAGTTCCCTCTTGGCCCTTGCCCACCGCTGGTCCTGCGCCTATAGCTCTCGCTTTAATGACATCTGTATCGAAATCGACCTTCGTCCTCGGTCACCGGCATTTGCTGGGCATAGAGGGCCTTTCCGCCGCCGACATCACCGGCCTCCTCGATCTCTCCGAGGAATATGTCGAGTTGAACCGGCAGGTCGACAAGAAACGCACTTCCTTGCGCGGCCGCACCCAGATCAACCTGTTCTTCGAGGCCTCGACCCGCACCCAGTCCTCATTCGAACTCGCAGGCAAACGGCTCGGCGCCGACGTCATGAACATGTCGGTATCCTCGTCCTCGATCCGCAAGGGCGAGACGCTGATGGACACCGCCGTTACGCTGAACGCGATGCACCCGGACATTCTCGTGGTCCGGCATCACGCGTCAGGCGCGGTGGAACTGTTGGCGCGGAAAGTGGACGGCTCCGTGATCAATGCCGGCGACGGCGCCCATGAACATCCGACGCAGGCGCTATTGGATGCGCTCACCATCCGCCGCAACAAGGGCCGCCTCGAAGGATTGACGGTGGCGATCTGCGGCGACGTCACGCATTCGCGCGTCGCGCGCTCCAACATCATCCTGCTCAACACCATGGGCGCGCGTGTCCGCGTGGTAGCGCCCTCCACGCTACTGCCGCACGGCATCGAGCGAATGGGGGTTGAGGTCGCCCGCGACATGCGCGAGGGGCTTGCCGGCGCCGACATCGTGATGACGTTGCGGCTGCAACGCGAACGGATGAACGGCTCCTTCGTGCCCTCGACCGGTGAATATTTTCACTACTTCGGCTTGGACCAGAAGAAGCTCGCTTACGCCAAGCCTGACGCGCTGGTGATGCATCCGGGCCCGATGAACCGAGGCGTCGAAATCGACTCCATCGTCGCCGATGGCGCGCAATCGCTGATCCGCGAACAGGTGGAAATGGGAGTGGCGGTGCGGATGGCGGTGCTCGAAGCGCTCGCCCGCAACCTGCCGAACGCGTGAAGATATGCTGAGAGATCGCCGCCCCATTCTTCTCGCCAACGCCCGCGTGATCGATCCGTCGCGCGATTTCGACGGTCCCGGCGACGTGCTGATCGCCGATGGCCTCATTCGCGACAACAAGCGCGGCATTGGCGCGGCCGGCGTGCCCGAGGGAACCGACATCATCAATTGTGCGGGCAAGATCGTCGCGCCCGGCCTGATCGACATGCGCGCCTTTGTCGGCGAACCCGGCGCCAGCCACCGCGAGACGTTTGCATCCGCAAGCCAGGCAGCCGCAACCGGCGGCATCACCACCATCGTCTGCCAGCCATCGACTTCACCCGTCATCGACAATTCCGCGACCGTCGATTTCGTTCTGCGCCGCGCCCGCGACACCGCGATCGTCAACATCCATCCAATGGCCGCGCTGACCAAGGGGCTCGCCGGCGAAGAGATGACCGAAATCGGTTTGCTTAAGGCTGCCGGCGCCGTCGCTTTCACCGACGGCGATAGCAGCGTCGTCAATGCACAGGTGATGCGGCGCGCGCTGACCTATGCACGGGATTTCGATGCGCTGATCGTCCATCACACCGAAGACCCGCACCTGGTCGGCGAAGGCGTGATGAACGAAGGCGAATTCGCTACAAGGCTTGGGCTGATGGGCATTCCCAACGCCGCCGAAGCGATCATGCTGGAGCGCGACATGCGCCTCGTCGCATTGACCGGCGGCCGCTACCA
>NZ_JBAVCF010000738.1:0-4735 GCF_049586575.1 Bradyrhizobium sp. | reverse complement strand
TGTCAAATCTACTCCGCTAGCGTCTTCACCGGCAGCGGCGAAACAGGCACCACGCTATTTCAGCGACGTGTTGATCGCCGCGAATTTCGTGTTGAGCTTCGCACCGAGGCCGTTCATCACGGGGATGATCGCCAGCGCAATACTCGCCGCGATGAATCCATATTCAATCGCCGTTGCACCGGATTCATCGGCGACAAATGCCTTCGCAAGCTTCCTCATTTAAGTGCCCGTTCCAGGCCCATGTCCGCGACCCGAAAGGCATCCCAAGGCGCGTGCCAAATGCGACGACAAGGCGTTCAGGGCTTTAGATGGTTAAGCCCAAGTGAGCCCCGCGCGATCGGGCAAATAATTCCCCAAACAGCACCGCGCTGACCGGCAATTGCTGCCTTGTCTGAAAATAAAATCGGCCGAATTCACTGACGGTTAACTCCGATTGCTAACCCCACTTCCATACCGCTGCTGTACCTGTCTTGGGCCGGCATGGGGAACTGACCGGCATTCGCATGTGGTGGCGATCGCGATGACGGCAGACGGTAGTGGCTCCTTCGACCTGAAGGCTTTTCTTTCCAGCGGTCCAATCCGCTGGCTGATCGGCGGCGGCGCGTTCCTGATCGCAGCGATCGCGATTGGCACCGTCGTCACGGTCGATAGTTTCCGCGAACGGGCCTTGAGCAGCCAGGAGCGCGAGCTTGAAAATACCGTGCAGCTGATCAACCGTCATTTTGACCAGCAGCTCGAAGATTTCACCATCGTTCTGAAGGAAATCGCGGCTCACGTCCGCTCCAGTGAAACAAGCCCCGAAATACTGAAAGGGCAGCTGTCCACACTGGAATGGCACGAGGAACTGCGAACCAGGGTCAGCGCCTATTCCGACGCGGCAGGCATCAGTGTGTTCGCCGCCGACGGCACATTGATCAATTCCTCCGAGGTCTGGCCGGTCCCGGACGTCAACGTTTCCGATCGCAGCTATTTCAAGGCTCTCAAATCCGGCAGTGCGTCCACGCCGATCCAGATCGAAATCGTGCAAGGCCGCATTTCCCATCAGTGGGCCAACATCGTCGCTCAGAGACTGGACGGGCCGAACGGCGAGTTCGCAGGGATCGTCACGCGGACGATCTTGCCGGCGACGTTCGAGAAATACTTTGCCTCCGTCGTATTGCGCGAAGGTGCCGCGATTTCGATTTACCGGCGCGACGGAATCCTGCTGGCGCGCTATCCGCATGTCGAGCGCATGATCGGGTCCAATATCCGGACCAGCAACGTCTACGCCTACATGTCCCTCGCAACCGGTGGCACCTTGCGCCTGACCAGTCCGATCGACGGACAGAAGCGGCTGGCATCCGTCGAGGTCCTGCAACACTTCCCACTCGCCATCGTCGCAAGCATGACGGTCGATGCGGCGCTGGCGGACTGGCGGGCGCAAACCCGGTTTTTGGTTCTCGTGGCAGCCCTCTCCTCGATGGTCATCGCGGCCATGCTGTTTCTCTTCATTCGCAAGCTGCACCAGCAGCATCGAATCGAAAAGCTGCGCCTGGACACGGCCCTCAACAACATGTCGCAAGGCCTGTTGCTCTATGATTCCTCCGAACGGCTCGTGGTCTGCAACCAGCGCTATATTTCGCTGTATGGGCTGTCGCCCGACGTGGTAAAGCCCGGTCTCAGCTTTCGCGATCTCCTTCTGTACCGCAAACAGATCGGGTCGTTCAAAGGTGACGTCGAGGCGTTCATTTCCAAGGTACGGCGCAACGTCGCGCTCGGAAAGACAACCCGCAACACCATCGAGACCGGCGAAGGACGCTTGATTCAGATCGTCAATCAGCCGCTGAAAAGCGGATGGCTGGCCACCCATGACGATATTACCGAGCGTACGCGCGCCGAAGAGCAGATCCGGCATCTCGCGCATTACGACGCGCTCACCGACCTGCCCAATCGAGCCCTGTTCCACGAACGGCTGCGTCAGGAACTTGCCTCGGCAACCGAGGATCGGCAACTCGCAGTGCTCTATATCGACATCGACGAATTCAAAAGCGTCAACGATTCCCTTGGCCACATGATCGGCGACGAACTGTTGAAGTCGGTCGCCCGGCGGCTGAGCGCCTGTATCGATACTTCAGATTTCGTGGCGCGGCTGGGCGGCGATGAATTCGCGGTCGTCAAAACCGGCGTGAAAAATCCCGACGAGGTTGCCGATCTGGCCGCGCATGCTCTGGATGCGATCCGCACGCCCTACGAGTGTCTTGGTCACCAGGTGACCTCTGACGCCAGCATCGGCGTCGCGATCGCCCCCCAGCACGGGACCGACCTCGACCAGATACTCAAGAACGCGGACCTGGCGATGTACGCGGCCAAGTCGGCAGGGCGGCGCACCTGGCGCTTCTTCGAGCCTGCCATGGATGCGCATGTCCGCGCCCGCCGCCAGTTGGAAATCGATCTGCGCAGGGCGATCGCCGACGAGGCCCTTGAAGTCTATTACCAGCCCTGTCTCGCTCTCCAGAGCGACAGGATTACAGGCTGTGAAGCGCTGATACGCTGGCGCCATCCTGAACGCGGCATGGTTTCGCCCGTCGAGTTCATTCCGATCGCAGAGGAGACCGGCCTCATCAACGAGATCGGCGAGTGGGTCCTGGCGAAGGCTTGTGCAGAGGCAGCCACCTGGCCTGAGTCCATCAGCGTGGCCGTCAACGTTTCGCCGGTTCAATTCAAGAGCGGCACGCTCGCACTAAAGATCGTCACGGCGCTGGCCGCCTCCGGACTGCCGGCTCACCGCCTGGAACTTGAAATCACCGAAGCCGTTCTGATCCGCGATGACGACGCCGCGCTCGATATCCTGCATCAGCTTCGGGCCATCGGCGTGCGGATTGCCCTCGATGATTTCGGTACCGGCTACTCTTCACTGAGCTATTTGCAGCGCTTCCCGTTCGACAAGATCAAGATCGACCGCTGTTTCGTCAACGACCTTGCCGAAGCGGACGGCTCCTCCATTGTTCAGGCTGTGGTGAACATCGCCAGCGCGCGGCACATGACGACCACGGCGGAGGGGGTCGAAACCACGCAGCAACAGGAGTTACTGCGTGGATTGGGCTGCACCGAAATGCAAGGTTATCTCTTCAGCGCGCCGAAGCCGGCCGACGAGGTGAGAAGGATACTCCTCTCTCACCACGCAAGACCGGCCGTGGTTGCCTGAGTGCGACCGGTTTTTCTTAGTTCGGTACCGTCGCTTTCGTGGCCGTTGCGGCGGGGCCGCCCGCGTTGACGCTGACGCCGCGCAACAGGTTGTAGGCAGCGGCCAACGCCTTGTCGTCCTTCTCGGCCGGCGGAACATAGGACTGCGATCCTGTCTGCTCGGCGCCCTCGGCGGCGAGATGTCCTCGCATCGAGGCCTCGCCTTTCATTTCGGCGCGTCCCTTCAGTTCGTCGGGAACGTCCTGCAGCACTTCGATGTCGGGCACGACGCCCTGCGCCTGGATCGAGTGTCCGGACGGCGTAAAATACCGCGCCGTCGTCAGCGCCAATGCACCATGGCCTCCGCCGAGCGGAATGATGGTTTGGACCGAGCCTTTGCCAAACGATCGGGTGCCTATCACGGTCGCCCGCTTGTGGTCATGCAATGCTCCGGCGACGATCTCGGAGGCGGATGCGGAACCGCCGTTGATCAACACAACGAGCGGCTTGCCCTTGGTGATATCTCCGCCCTTTGCCGAAAACCGCTGCGTCTCCTCCGGCTTGCGGCCCCTCGTCGAGACCACCTCGCCGCGCGCCAGGAACGCGCTTGAAACCGATACCGCCTGATCGAGCAATCCGCCGGGGTTGTTGCGCAGGTCGAGCACATAACCGGCGAGGCCCTGCGCCGGAATTTGTTTCGAGATATCGGCGATCGCCTTTTTCAGCTCGTCGCCGGTCTGCTCGCTGAACGAACTGATCCGGATATAGCCGATATCGCCGCCATTGGTGCGATAGCTGACCGGCTTAACCTGAATGATTTCACGCGTGAGGGTTACAAAGATCGGCGCATCGGTGCCCTTACGCAGAATGGTCAATTTGGTCTTGGTCTCGACCGGCCCCTTCATCTTGTTGACGGCCTGCTCGAGCGTAAGGCCCTGCACGTTCTCATCGTCGATCTGGGAAATAAAATCTCCGGACAGGATTCCAGCCTTCGATGCGGGCGTGTCGTCCATCGGCGTGACGACCTTGACCAGACCATCTTCCATGGTGACTTCGATACCGAGTCCGCCGAACTCGCCCTTCGTCGTATCCTGCATCTCGTGCCAGGCCGCGTCGTTCATGTAACGGGAATGCGGATCGAGCGAGGTGATCATGCCGTTGATTGCGCCCTCGACCAGCAGGGAATCGTTGGGCTTCTCGACGTAGTCGTTCCTGACCCGCTCGAACACTTCGCCAAACAGATTGAGCTGCGAATAGACGTCGCCATCCACCTTTGCTTTGGCCCCCGCTATCCATTGCGGGCTCAGCGGCCCGCCAACAGCGAGGGTAAGGCAGACGCCTGTCACTGTGCCGAGGAGAAACAGGTAGTTCTTTCGCATTTGGCGAGCCTTTTGATTTGTCCCGCGTGTCCGTTTCGGACCCGCTGGCGACGTTCGTTGGTTATCCGGTCAGACCGGTCCTGCGCGACATCTGTCTGATATCATTGAGGCCGCTTTGAGAGCGTCGGAAGACGGCCCGAACCCAACACCGGAGCCAAATCCCGGATCAGCGACACATTCAGCCACAACAGCAC
>NZ_JBAVCF010000737.1:0-1781 GCF_049586575.1 Bradyrhizobium sp. | reverse complement strand
TCGTGCGCCAGCGCGTCTTCCATATAGGCGCGGAATTCGGCGAGTCTTTCCTTGCGCAACGTCACGCCGGCAGCCATCGCGTGGCCGCCACCCTTGATCAAGAGACCGTCGTGGACGGCCTGCCGCACCGCCTTGCCAAGATCGACGCCGCCGATCGATCGGCCCGAGCCGGTGCCGATGCCGCCGGGTTCGAGCGCGATGACAAAGGTGGGACGAGAGAATTTGTCCTTCAGCCGCGATGCGACGAGGCCGACGACCCCCGGATGCCAACCTTCTGACGCCGTGACGATCACCGAGCCCTTGTCCTCCAGCCCAAGCGAGGCCATCGCCTCGGCTTCGGCTTGCGCCTCGGCCGCCTGTTCGATCACCCGGCGTTCGCTGTTCAGTCGGTCGAGCTCGGCGGCGATCCGGGCGGCCTCGGAAATACCGCCTTCCAGCAACAGCCGCACGCCTAGGTCGGCGCGCCCGATGCGGCCGCCAGCATTGATGCGCGGTCCCAGCATGAAGCCGAGATGCCAAGCCTCCGGCGGGCCGTTTAGCCGCGCCACGTCCATCAATGCGGTATGTCCGACATGGTCGCGACGACGCATCGCAATCAACCCCTTGGCGACGAAAGCGCGATTGAGCCCGATCAGCGGCGCGACGTCGGCGACCGTGCCGAGCGCCACATGATGCAGCATGCCCAACAAATCCGGCTCCGGCATCTCTGGCTTCCAGAACCCTCGCGCGCGCAGTTCGCGGTTGACCGCAACCAGCGTCACCAGAACGAGCCCGACGGCGGCGAGATGGCCTAACCCTGAGAGATCGTCGAGCCGGTTCGGATTCACCAGTGCATCGACCTGAGGCAATTCCTCGCCGCACTGATGGTGATCAATCACAACGACCGACATGCCGAGCTTGCGCGCTTCGACAAGCGGCTCCATGCTCGTGGTGCCGCAATCGACCGTCACCAGCAGCGTCGCGCCCTTCCCCGCCAGCATCCGTACCGCTTCGACGTTCGGCCCGTAGCCTTCGAAGATCCGGTCGGGGATGTGGATCAGCGGATCGAGCCCGCAGTGGCGCAAATGCCAGGCCAGCAGCGCCGCGGACGTAGCGCCGTCGACATCGTAGTCGCCGAAGATCGCGACCTTTTCGCCTCGCGCGGCCGCGTCCGCGATGCGTTTCGCGGCCGCCTCCATTTGCGTCACGGTAAAGGGGTCGGGCATCAGCTTGCGGATAGTCGGGTCGAGAAAGTCCTCGACCGCGTCTATCTCGACGTCGCGCCCGGCGAGTACCCGCGCCAGCATTTCCGGCAACTGATAGCGTTGCGTGATCGCCAGCGCCCGCGCCGCCCCTCGCGCGTCGAGCCGGTCACGCCACAGCTTTCCGGTCAAGGAATGCGCGACGCCCAGAAAGGCCGGCGGCGCCTCGACAGGCAATGCGGATGCGGGGAGTGTCATCATGCCTGCCGAAGATAGGCCAGACACGCGTTTGTTCAATGATTCGCGGGTGTTCAGCCACGGTTTATTGCTCTCGCGGCGCGAGACGCCCGAGCTGCATCGAAGTCTTTGGCCCCGAAGATCAGGGCGCAGGGAATGCCGGGCGCTCGGCGCGCCCGCAGCCTCGGGTGCAAATGAAAAAAGCACACCGAGTTAGTCACCACGGTCACACCGGATTCACCCGGCATTCCCCGCGCGAATGGTTTTAACGGTTTCCTTCGCGCTCGCCCCGGAGACCGGGCTTTGTTGCCTCCGTCGCAGGTCACAATGCGAAAGCATCGTCACCAGCTTGATATCAGCGTC
>NZ_JBAVCF010000736.1:0-5323 GCF_049586575.1 Bradyrhizobium sp. | reverse complement strand
TTGATTTCACCTATGACTTCTACGTCAAACAGGTGTTGACACCGGAGCCGATACCAGAAGCCCAGCAGCTGCAGTCGAATATCGACGCGCTGGCGCCGAGCAATCCGAAGGTGAAGGGGCTCGATCCGAACAGCATCCTGGATCAGAGCTTTGCCAAGGCAGCCGAAAAGGCGGCCGCTGCGAATGCTGCGCCCAAGTCCTCCGAACACTGACCGGTGAAAGGCCTGGTCTACGCGCACACTCCGCTGCTGATTTTCTATCGGCCGTCATCGGTCGAACCATGCCGCGCCCTCAGGCGCGCGCGGGCCACGTAGCGCAAGGTCAGTCACCGCTCAGGCCGGATGGTCAGCCTCCGCCCTCGCTGCCGAGTTTCAAAGCACGCCTCGCGAATGTCGGCCGGCAAGCATTTTTAGCTTGCTTAGCCGGCAAACCCCAAGAAATGGGGGCAAGGTGATCCGCGCCGCTAATGTCAAGCTGGAGCTGGAGTGATCATAGTTTGGCAGATTGTGAGGTCCGTCGCGGGTCATCACGTTCGCCTTCCCGCTTGGAAGGATTGTCTGCTTCCTCGGACATCATGCTCTTTCGAACCGTTGTCGCCAACTAGCTATCTGCATTGGTCCGTGCGCTGGCGGCTGGCGCCGATGTGCAGCGACCCGGTAGCTGCGTACAGTTCCACCGCCCGAGCTCTATCGATCAGCCCGCAGCACAAATCACTCAACAAGAAAATCGGCGGCTCGCGCCCATGGCTAAGTGCTTATGTCAAGTCCGGGATAATCGCCGTTGACGCCGCTAAAGGTGGACACTGTTCAAGGATTATAAGGTTTCCGAGGAACGTCGAGGCTGACGTTATGGACAGCGGCCTCGATAAGCGCGGTGGCTCGAATTGGCTAAATTGACCTACATCAAATGCGTTTAAAGCGGTCCGCGATACTGTGTGCGCGCGGGCGTAATGTCGCCTGCGGTTCCTCCCTTTGCCTTGCCCCGCTCGCAGCGGGGCATTTTTTCATCCTTCATCCCGATTTGCGAAGCAGCTCCGGCAGCTTTGCGATGTTCACTGCAATGCGCTGCGCCTCGTTCTGATTGCGGCCGTTCGCCGGCCCGGCTCCTCCTCGAAATATACGCAGGCGAGCGCCTGCGGTGAGCTTTCGTCTTTGACTTGTCGCGACGAAGGTCGCGAAATTCTCGAGGCCCCTTGATGAGGCGGCGTTTGCGCTGTGCGTGCTCTTCGCCGGTCCCGGCCTGGTCGACGAGATGGTCGATCGCCTTTTCTGCCATCTTGGCTGCTTTGCGCTTACTGCCTCCACTGCGCTGGCGAGTGCTTGTGCCGGACAGCGCGTGCTCCGCGAGGCGACGAAGCGCTGTCGCCAGAGTCGGCGCGCCCGGTTGCGCTGCCGGCGCTGCCTGTTCCAGCCGTGGCATCATTACCACCGCAACCAACTTGCTCGACGGTATCTGTGGGAGCATCGCCCCAATCAGCGGGACGCGGCCACGGCGATGTAGAAACTTGGCGTGAGAAACACGACGGTCATCTGTCACGACCTTGCCCAAGGCGCGTGGAGCGAGCCGCTGACCACCCAGATGGGGGATGAACCCTAGATACAATCGCGGGCGCGATAGGGCGTATTGACGTAAATCAATGACCGCATGCTGCCGTCTCGACATAAATCGGTTGAAAACGCAATCGCGATTGCTCCCGCCGCATCCCCGTATCAACAAACGATGTGCATTTTACGCTGTGCGAGTCGTATGGAGGGTTCTAATGATCAAGCTAGAAAACTGGCCTCTCTGGCAGGCAATCGTGATCAGTGCAGCAATTGGCGTTGCGCAATCAGCGCAGGCGCAACCCTACCGGTGCGGAGGCCGAGTGCCGTCCGCGACGCGCAGCGGCTGCCATTGGGAATGCGTTCGCGAAGCCGTCGGCGGCAACAAAATGCGGCCGCCGCAAATGCGCTATGTTTGGAAGCAAATCTGTCCGCCGGGCCTCATCGGGCCGCCGAACGGAGGTCCCGCTGAAATCCATAAAAAGAACGTTCCGAGTGTCCGCAAGGATCACAAGCCTGGTCCTAACGACTGATCTTCGCGAACGATAAATCGGGCGCGATGTGCCATTTTCGACCACAATGCGCCTGCAACGGCTTCCCCAAGCCAATTAATCGTGCTTGGTGTCGCTCTTACTGGGAGGACGCACTCGCGCAGGCTAAAGGCTCTGCGACGCTGACCTGCCCCCGGATTTTCGGACCATCGATAAGTTGAGAGACTGGCGCTCCTGCAGTGAGGCCGATGTTTGGACCGCCGGATGGTAGATTTTTCCGGCTTGCTCACGATGGCGGGCTGGCTGCGCCAAGGCGAAAGGATATCGGCGCTTCGTTGACGATGGCGATCCTGATCTACGCGGGCTTTAACCTTGTGGCTGCGCTGATTCCCTACCCGGCAGGATCTCTTTCGGACAAATTGGACCGGAGAAATATTTTGATCGTGGCGTTCGCCATCTTCTTCGTGACCTACCTCGACATCGCCGTGACCCGCAACATCGCGCTCATCGCCGTGCTGTTCATCTTTTACGGGCTTTATCAGGGGATATTCCGCTCTGTTGGGAAAGCTCTGGCAAGCGACTACGTGCCGGAGCAACTTCGCGCCAGCGGAATCGGTTGGTACAACACGATTGTTGATTTGTTCGGCTTGATGGCCAGCCTCATCGCCGGATGGCTTTGGGACCAGGTCGGACATGCTGCGGTGTTTCTCTTCGGCGCAGGACTCGCTATGGTCGGCGGGATCGTCTTGCTGGCGTTGGTTCCGGAGAATGCAGGCATGATGCGGGAGCTACGCCGTGAGTGTTGGCGAGCATCTCGGTCCACGCATTAACCTCTCTTGTCTGCGGCGTGCTCTCGCTCCGACATTTCCGGCTGGCGAGATGGTGTTCTTTATCCCTTGGCGGGTGGTCACCGAAAACTCTGGCCGCGGCGCATCTCAACTTGCAGACTGACCCCCACCCGCCGTCTGGGTAATGCAGCGGCTGCCGGGATGCGTGATTACCGCTTCGCCTGATGCTGCTGAAATGACGCGCGCACAAGGTACGAAGGATCAAATTCCGCGATAATCTGTAGCGCAGCTCTATCGAGGATTTTTATCTCATGGCCCTCTACAGCGATCAACCCTTCGTGCTTGAGCTCGCTGAACATCCGGTTCACGTGAGGCGCGCTCAACCCGACCGCGTCGCCGATGCCTTCCTGCGAAAGCGGTAATTCAAAGGCGTTCTCTGAAGCCCATCCGACGGCTTTCAATCGAAAATGCATCTCCAAAACAAAATGAGCAACTCGCTCAAGCGGCGATCGTCTGCCAGCATCGACAAGATGATGTGCATAGACCGCTGCTTCCCGGGCGGCGAACCATATGAGCGCAAGCGCGATGTTGGGCCTTCCTTTGCAAAGCTCGACAAATGTATCGAACGACATCCGATGCAGGCTCATCTCGGTGGCGGCCATTACGGAGAAGATCGAGCGGTCAAAAAAAGATGCTGGGAAGCCGACAATGTCTCCCGGCAACAAGGTATTAATGATTTGTCGTCCTCCTTTGTGTAACAGCGTGTAGCGGATAGCAAAGCCGCTTTCGATGATATCCAATCCTTTGTATTCAAAACCCTGGACAATAACGTCCTTGCCCTTCTTCACAGTTAGCATGTGATTGAGTGCGTGGCCCAGCGCCTTCACATCATCCGCGTTGAGGGGCGCATGGGACGAAAGCTTAATTACAAAAGGGTGCTTGTCGATTAGTCGATCTTGGATGGCCTTGGAAGGCACTGGAACTGAGACGCGCACGAGTGCTCCTCCGAATGCCAATTTGTTATTGTGCTTACCGAGGGACGCCGACGGAAGTGCTGAAGTGACCCCGCCGAAGCATCAGGAGGCCGACTGAAGCCTAAACTAACATTAGGACATAACCGCATGTGGAGAAAGGACGACACAGCGGAGTCTCTCCTTAGGAGCCCCAACGCCGAAAGCCTAATCAGACTATGGAGTTAGCAGAAATTTCACGGGGAGGAACCCGGATGTCGCATGAATTGCATACCTCCGCCGCGAATTGCATGCGAGGGCCAATAGCGGCCACGGGTGGAGGACTGGATCGCACGCACCTCCGCCGCCAGTTAGAAATGCGCCGCGGCGGCGCGAGATCGATTGCGACGGGTTGAGCGTTTCGTGGCTGCTAATTGATCGCGGGAATATGATGCCATCGATCTCCGCAAAGCAGATCTGATCGAGGGCTTCTGTCCTGGCTAAAGTAATCCGTTGGCTCACGTCCATGAAAGTTCGCAGAGCTAATTAGTGCGACATCAAGACCGGGACCGTCATCGAGTGCAACGTGCTTTGAGTTACACCACCTAGCACGAACTCGCGTACGCGCGAGTGTCCATAACCGCCCATGACGATGAGATCCGCATTACTATCGGCAGCATGGGAAAGCAGCGCGTCGGCAATATCAATTTTGTCGTGACTGATGCGCTGGACGCCGATGTTAAGACCATGACGAGCAAGGTGGCGGCCGATGTCGGCGCCTTCAACCTCGTCTTGCTTGCCTCGTTCGTTACCGACGATGACCACTTCGATATGCTCCGCTCGTTTAAGGAGTGGCATAGAATCGGCGATTGCGCGCGCCGCCGGCCGGCTGCCGTCCCAGGAAATCATGACATGGTCGAACTTAAGCGGCGCCCTGTGAACGTAGGGGACGATGATCACCGGCCGGCCGGAATCGAACAATGCACCTTCGATAATCGCGCCTTCAGTCGTGTTACTTTCTGAGTTGACTTGATCGACAACGGAGAGGTCGAAACGCCGCGCGATCTCGCCGAAGCGATCACCGACGCTCGCGAAGCTTGCCCGCAGCATCATCGGCTCAGCCGAGACGCCGGCCCGTGAGGCTAGTTGGCTAAACCGGTCTAAGGCCGCCTGTGCCTCGGCCTTGTAATCGCGCCATTGCTCCTGAACAACATCAGTCGCAATGTAGCCTAGGTGCGAAACCAGATCGAAAGGATCGTAGACGAAGGCAATTCCGGCGATGTGTGCCTCAAGCGTGCTAGCCATCGAAACCGCGTATTCTATCGCGCGACTCCCAGATTTTTTGGCGCTCAAATTAAGCACAATGTCTTTTATCATCGCTATTCTCCCAACGGACGTTATATGCGAACAGTCAAAACGGCATTGCGGGCGATGGCCCATACAATACCATTGACAGTGCATCGCTGGATTTTGGAATTTGTGGTCGAGCGTTGTTGGCTGCAGGTTGCCGAGGTGTCGCCGATTGCCTTCACAACGAACCACAAGCCAACAGC
>NZ_JBAVCF010000735.1:0-4096 GCF_049586575.1 Bradyrhizobium sp. | reverse complement strand
ACGCAAAGCGGGATACTTAGGGACGGATCGCGATGCAGCAGCACCAGCATCTGGGCATCGTCGATCCCGCGCAGCGCAATGCCGCGAAAATCGCTGACACGAAGATTGATGGCCATCCGCATGCCCTGGACGGCACGCCGGAGCACGACCCGCTCGCGATGAAGTTCGATGCGACGCACGCCGTTGTCGGCGCGGACATCGTGCGCATCGAAGCTCACGGGTAAAGAGAGAGGGTCGAGCCGCAATGCGCGGCTCGACCCGGCGGGATTGATCCCGCTTGTTGCTGTTTGACGCCTCACGGCTTTGTCTCCCCGCCGGGTGTTCCCGGTCGTTGGGAGAGAGCATGCCAGAGCGGTGTCCGGATTGGCTTAAAAAGGCTGGTTAATCCGTCGTCACCGGCTTTGCTTCGGTCGGCATGATTGACAACACCTTGGTCCGCATGATTGACGAGACCTTGCAATGTTGTTGAAATTCTTCTGTTTTGACGGCGTGAAAATGCTTGAAATCCCCGTGAATCAGGAACATCTGATGTTTCAAGTGATTTGCTTTCGAAGCTTCTCCGCCCCTCCGTAAATCCCCGGGATTTTGTTCGTGATCTCTTCACCATCAAGCGCATCGTCGCTTTCGGCTGAGGCCGCCACCGCCAAGCTGTTCGATCAATCGGCGCTAACGACGCTGGCGCAACGCCTTGTCGAGGCCGCGCGACGCGCCGGCGCCGATGCTGCGGATGCGGTTGCCGTGCGTGGCATCTCGCAAGGGGTCGAAGTACGCGACGGCCGTGTCGAGGAATCCGAACGCTCGGAAGGCGATGACGTCGGTCTGCGCGTGCTCGTCGGCAAGCGCCAGGCCGTGGTCTCGACCAACGATGTCAGCGGCGACGGCGTGACACGCCTCGCGGAGCGGGCGGTCGCCATGGCGCGCGTGGCGCCGGATGACGATTATGTCGGACTCGCCGATCCCTCGCTGCTCACACGCGAGTTCCCCGATCTTGATCTGCTCGATCCGCGTGTGCCGACGACGGCCGAACTCGAGCGCCGCGCCAGCGAAGCGGAAGCCGCAGCGCTTGCGATCAAAGGTGTCACCAAATCGGGTGGCGCGTCGGCATCGACCGGAATTGGCGGCATGGTGCTCGTGACCAGCACAGGTTTTCACGGCGCGTATTTGCGTTCCAGCCAAGGCATTTCGGTGACGGCGATTTCGGGCGAAGGCACCGCCATGGAGCGCGACTACGATTTCACGGCCGCGCCGCATGCCGCCGATCTCGCCACGCCCGAGAGCGTCGGGCGCACCGCGGGCGAACGCACGGTCGCGCGCGCCAATCCGCGCAAGGTCGAAACCTGCAAGGTGCCGGTTGTGTTCGACCCGCGCGTATCCGGCTCACTGGTCGGCCATCTGGTGGGCGCGATCAATGGCGCGTCGATCGCGCGCAAGACGAGCTTTCTGAAAGATCGCCTCGGCGAGCAACTCTTTGCCAGCAACATTCGCATCATCGACGATCCGTTGCGCCGTCGGGGCCTGCGCTCGCAGCCGTTCGACGCCGAGGGCGTCAAGGTCAAGAAGCTCGCGATTATCGATCAGGGCGTTTTGACCACATGGCTGCTGGATTGCGCGACTGCACGCGAATTGAAGCTCACAACCACTGGCCACGCCCATCGCGGCGTATCGTCTTCGCCGTCGCCGGGATCGTATAACCTGCATCTCGAGGCCGGTGAACCGACGCCGGCAGAACTGATCTCCGATATTCGCCGGGGCTTCTATGTGACCGATCTGATCGGTTCAGGCGTCAACGGGGTGACCGGCGACTATAGTCGCGGCGCGTCCGGCTTTTGGATCGAAAACGGCAAGATCACCTATCCGGTGAGCGAGGTGACGATTGCCGGTCACCTTCTCGACATCTTCAAATCGCTGACGCCGGCCAACGATCTTGCATTTCGTTATGGCGTCAACGCGCCGACGCTGCGGATCGAGGGATTGACCCTTGGCGGACGGTGATGCCGGGAACGATGTGGATCCGGACCATTTTGCGCGCGATGCCGCCCTTTTGACCGGCGCGGTGAGGGAAGCCGGCGCGCTTGCGCTCTCGCTGTTCCGGACTGAATTGAAGAACTGGACCAAGGGTGCGTCATCCCCGGTGTCCGAGGCCGATATCGCGGTCAATGATCTGATCGCCGCCAGGCTTCGCTCCGCCACGCCCGACTATGGCTGGCTATCCGAGGAAAGTGCCGACGACCAGACACGTATCGGCAAGCATCTAGTCTGGATCGTCGATCCGATCGATGGCACTCGCGCCTATCTCGCCGGCCGAGAGGACTGGTGCGTCAGCGTGGCGCTGGTTGCAGATGCGCAGCCGGTGATCGCTGTGGTGTTCGCGCCGGCAAGCGATGAATTCTTTTTTGCGCAGGCCGGGCGTGGGTCACGGCTCAATGGCGCTCCCGTCCACGCGACGCCGGGCGCGGGGCTTGATTTTTCCCGCATCGCCGGTCCGAAGCCGCTGATCGAGCGGCTAAATCGCTCGGGTGGCGAAATCTCGCTTCATCCCCGGATCGGATCGCTGGCGCTCCGCTTGTGCCGGGTCGCCGACGGGAAGCTGGATGCGGCTTTTGCAGGCGGTCAAAGCCGCGATTGGGATCTTGCGGCGGCCAATTTGATCGTGGAGGAAGCGAATGGTAGCATGACCGCGCTATCGGGGGCCCCCATCCTGTACAATCGCCGCGAGGTGGCGCACGGGATTTTGGTGGCGGCGGGGCGTGATCGTCATGCAAGTATTGTCGAGCAGTTTCGAAGCGATCCTTTGCCTTGAGGATGTGCCGAACGCTCCGAAAACTTTGCCGGCCAGGCTCAGCTTGGGAAGAGGGATCATGTCGGATAGTGCCCCACAGCAACTGTTGCATCTGGTTCTTGGCGGCGAATTGAGCGATCTTGCGCACAACACGTTCAAGGACCTTTCAAGGGTGGAAATCGTGGGTCTTTTCCCAAACTACGCGAGCGCCCATACGGCATGGAGGTCGAAGGCGCAGCAGACCGTCGATAACGCCCAGATGAGATATTTCATCGTTCATCTCCACCGGCTGCTTGACCCCGAACAAGACACGAAGTCCGGCCATTGAAAAAGCTGGTTCGCGATCTGCTGCGCAGCAACTGGTTTCAGCGCGCTGTCGGTTCGCTCACGGCCGTATTGCTGCGGCTCGTCTGGCGCACCAACCGCTTCAGCTTCGATCCTCCTGATGTATATGAGATCGTCGAGCCGCTGATGCCGGCGATCTTTGCCTTCTGGCACGGCCAGCACTTCCTCACCCCTTTCGTCAAGACCAAGGATCTCCATCGCGTCAAGGTATTGATCTCGCGGCATCGCGACGGCGAATTCAACGCCATCGCTGCCGAACGGCTCGGGATCGGCACCATCAGGGGTTCCGGGGATCACGGTTCGGCATTTCATCGCAAGGGCGGCGTCGGTGCTTTCAGGGAGATGGTGCGGGCCCTCGAAGAGGGCTATAACGTTGCGTCGACCGCCGACGTGCCGAAGCGCTCGCGAGTAGCGGGGCTAGGCATCATCATGCTGGCGCGCGAATCCGGACGGCCGATCATGCCGTTTGCGATGGTGACCAGCCGCTACTGGCGTTTGAAGAACTGGGACCAGACCACGATCAATTTGCCATTCGGGCGCGGGGCATTGGTGGGAGGCGAAATAATCATGGTGCCACCCGACGCCGACGCTGAGAAGATGGAAGAACTGCGCGCGCGGTTAGAGGCTACCCTGAACGACGTCATGGTGCGGGCCTATGCACAGGTGGGACGCCCCGAAGGAGCGCCCCATGGCTAATGCGCTGCCGATGACGCTGCGGGTCTACCGGCGGCTGTCCTCGGTGGCGGTGCCGCTGGCGCCTGCGCTGATCAAGCGGCGGCTGAAACAGGGCAAGGAGGATCCGGCGCGCGTCGGTGAACGACGCGGCGTGAGCGGGGATGTCCGGCCGCGCGGACCGCTGGTCTGGATTCACGGCGCCAGCGTCGGCGAAGTCCTGGCCGCCGCCGCCCTGATCGAAAGGGTGCGCGCGCTGAATATCCGCATCCTGCTGACGTCAGGTACGGTGACCTCGGC
>NZ_JBAVCF010000734.1:0-6287 GCF_049586575.1 Bradyrhizobium sp. | reverse complement strand
AACTACGGCGATCCGATTACCGGCCAGACCGGCCGGCTGTTTCTGCCGTTCGACGTCAGAGTGGGGCGCATATTGACGGACAATATCGCGCTGTCGCTCGAGGTCGGCGTGCCGATCATCAAGGATTACCCGGTCTATAATTTGAAGACACAAGTCAGGCTGAACGTGACTTATTAGGGATAAGCGATAGACGTCGATTAAATGGTTTTAGCAGTGAATTTAGTTGAATCGATCCATTCGGACATGTGGAAATATGATGCCAGCTAATTAGCCGACAGAGGAGGGAAGTCATGTGGCGACGTCTTGGAGCCGATTTCTTCAGAACTTTTTGGCTGACATTCGCTGGTTGAGGCAGTGCGGTGCTCGCTGCAAACCTCCCGTCACTGGGGATCGGATTCCTCGGGGTCAGTCTGGCGTTCGGATTGACCGTGCTCACCATGGCTTGTGCAGTCGGCCATATCTCGGGAGGGCATTTTAATTCTGCGGTGACCGTAGGCCTCTGGGCCGGCGGCCGCTTCAAGGCCAACGATGTTCTTCCCTACATCATCACGCAGGTAGCGGGCGCCGTCGTCGTGGCTGCCGTGCTCTATGTGATCGCCTCGGGCAAGCCTGACTGGGTTCCGGGTGGATTTGCGTCCAACGGCTATGGCGAGTTCAGCCCCGGAAAGTACACCTGGCGTCCTGCTTCCTGAGTGAAGTCATCGCTACTCTCTTCTTTATCTACGTCATCATCGGCACCACCTCGAAAGGCGCAGCAGTTGGAGTTGCCGGGATACCTATCTGGCTTTGCCCAACGCTGATTCATCTGTTCCTGATTCCGATCAGTAACGCCTCGGTCAATCCGGCGCGAAGTACCGGCCCCGCGCTGATTGCCGGTGGAGCTTATGTCGCGCAGCTGTGGCTATTCTGGCTAGCACCTATCCTCGGCGCCGCGGCTGCCAGCGTGGTCGGCCGCTGGCAACACGGTGAGCCGGACGCAGTTTGAACGCCAGGTGTTCGTAGAAGCGCCTCGCCAATCGTTCTGGTTCCGCGAGACATTTCAACGAAACGATCCTGAAACCATTTGGCGGAAACGCGAAGACAGCCCGAAACGGTTCACTGCGACTATCCAATTCGCCTCAGCCGAGGTCGAAATTTGGAGGTCGCCAATGTCTGCACTCGTTCAAGCCTTTTCCCAAGCCTCCCGCAGCGAAATTAAGATCAGTCCATTTGCGGCCGTCATGACGTTTTGCGGCGCGGTCCTGTTGGCGTCCGCGATATTTGCAAGCTACGGTCTCGATCTGAGCGCGGGGTTCTTCTGAACGTTGCGGCGCCGGATTCGGGCCACGTTCCCGCCTGAACGCGGCGATTTGAGCCTGCAACTCGTCTCTCACGCGATCAAGCACGCTGCCATATCGCGGGTCGCGTCCTGCCGGAACAGGCGCACGCTCGGGTACCACCGGACTATCGTGGCGGTTGAGCAGCCAGCGGTACGGCGGCGTGTACGGTAGCAGAATCCAGGTCGGCCGCCCGAGAGCGCCAGCGAGATGGGCGACGCTGGTGTCCACCGTGATGATGAGGTCGAGGCAGGAAGCCAGCGCAGCGGTTTCAGCGCCGGCGATAGCAGCCGCCACCATCAGGCTTCGTCGCATCGTTATCATGGCGCGCTCTCCCGGTCGGCCGCCTCTCTGGGGGCCTTATCGTCGCGGTAATCCCGTCTCGCTATTGCATGGAATTCTCTTCACCGGACCAGGAACTGCAAGGGCCACGTTCGATTTTCGAGCGCAGCCGCGTCAATGAACCGTCGATAGCTGGATCTAGCCGAATTCCGGGCCGTCGGGTCCCGGCGTCGCGCCGCGGCCGAGCGCAAATTGACCGACGGGGCCTTCAACGGAGAATTCCAGTCCGGTCATTCGCGCGAACCGGTCGATATTGTTGGTGCCAATCGCGCATCCGCCGAGCCTCAAGTCAGTTGCGGCGAGATAAAGCGTTTGCGTCAAGACGCCGACGTCCTTGAGGATGAGCGAGTAGGCGACTGAGCTATATTTCCATGAGACCCGGCCGAAGCGGGCCGCGACGACGAAAAGAACCTGCGGAAGACCGGAAGAGCCGGTGGCAAATTCCGCGTCCGAAAGCTGCGCGTCGAGGTCCTGCGGTTGGACTTCGATCGGCGTCAGTGCATGCCTATCGGCATCATAGTGATAAAATCCGCGCGCCAGGCCTTCGCAGTTGTTGACCGCGAGATAAAGCTCAAGTTCATACGCCGCGCCGCCGGACGGATAGGGGCGCGAAGCATAGGACACTTCCGGGCCTTCCTCGCCCATGTCGGAGGGGGCCGTCCATTTCGCCCGAACGCGAGCGGCGGTCTGTAGAAGAGTGGCCAACTCAGCCAGCGTGACAGGGTGTTCGTCGTCGAAGTCGCGTATCGAATGCCGCTCGTCGAGCAGGGCCGCGAACGGCGAGGGCGCAGAGGCCACTGCCGGAGCGCTGTTCAGATCGACCGCTCGTCCAGGCCACGGCGATCGCACCGCGGGCAAGGGCGCCATGAGATCGGAATACGAGTAAAGTCCGCCCAGCGGATTTGCTTGCCGGCCCTCGGTGCTATGGGTGTGAAACAACAGATCGTGAAAATCCCACAATACGAGGTTGGGATCGCCCTCCGATGGGCGCAAGCCGTCGCTATCGCCCTTCCGGAGCTTGAACAGGATTTGGCAATCCAGCAGCAATCCGAGAAGCTCCAGTCCGGGAAATCCGCGCTCCTTGCGATATCGGCTGATCTTCTGTGGCTGCGATAGCGTAGCGAGCGCGGCGGCAACCTTGGGATCGGCGATCCTGACCAAGGCGCCTGCGCGCGGCGATTCCAGCACCATCTCTGTGCCGCGGCGCCTGAGGTACGCAAATCGCGATAGCGCAATTGTATCTGTGTTGCCGATCTTCGAGACTTGCGGCCAATAATCGGCAATCTGCGGCTCGATCACAACGTAATCACGGCCGCCTCGCTCCGGCCCGAGGCGATATTCCAGGAGGCCACTACGCGCCAACCGCTGAACCAGCAGGTTGATTTCTTTATCGGCGGCGCGGCCACGTGAGAACGAGGCCAGCGGCAATCCGGTGCGAAGTTCACCAAGGCGCTTTAATGCTGGCGGGCTGAACTTTCCGAGGCCTTGGGCAAATCCCTCAAAGCGCGCGACGACATTGCCGTCTGTCTGCCCCTCGAGCGTGACATGTCCGCTCAGGCGGGCAGTGATAACCGGCGTTGTCGTGCGCGCTTTATTTTTTCCGGGAGCGGGCAAGCCGGGAGTGTCCTTTTCTAAGTGTGAGGCACGAACGGCGTCAGCTCGCTCTCCGTCAACGGCTTGTCAAGCAGGCCAAGCTTCACGGCAACGTCGTAGAGGCGGCCGGGTCCGAAGCGGCGATAGAAATGCCGCAAACCGGGAACGATGACTCTGGCGATGGATGTTTCGACATCCGGCCTCGTCTGATCGAGAACGAGAAAGTCGAGGCCCGCCTGTCGCGCAACCTCGACGCAAGCGTCGACCTGTTTGCGGGTATCACGGAGCGGCCCGAATTTCGAACCCGAGATCGCGGGGGCTGCCGGACGGCCATTCGGTAACAGGAACGGGTAGTTTGTCAGTTGCAGCGGCGTGACGTTATCGAGGCTGGGCTTCTCGCCCGATCCGCCGTTCATCAAGCCAATCGACATGAACTGGTTAAGTTCGGTCAGCGTACGGAGCAGCGCAATGCGGCTATCGAAATGCGCGCCGGAGCCGAACTCGATGTTCTCATGCCCGTTCTGCATCCAGTGCAGTATCGCAACATAGGTCGGAATGCCGAGATCGCTGGTGATATCGAGCACCCAAAGCTTGCGCCCCTGCTCGCCAAGCTGGGTTCGCAGATCCTGAACATAGGAATCGTCGAATTGGTTGAGATCGAGTTCCTCGCGCTGCAAGCGATTGTACCACCAGATGGCATAGGCGTCGCGCTCCACGAGCTCGAGGAAGCCCTGAACGATGGCCTCTTGAAGCGTGTTGCCGGCCGCACAGCCGTTGGAGTCGGCGTTGTATGAGTTCTCGCCGCCGCCATAAAAGAAATACATCAGGCTCGTCGGCAAATACCGGAAGCGTTGATCGCGCAGCGACCAGACCGGCGACCATTCGATCCTGGCCGAGGGATCGAAGCGTGCCGGGACGGGGTGGGAGTCGTCAGGCTCGGCCTCGGGCGAGCGATATTGCTCGTCGCTGAACAACAGGACGTCCTCGGGATTGATCGCCTCTCCAGGCTCGAAGTCGGTGAAACGCCTGGTCGTGCGGATTTCATCGCCCTGAAAGATGCCGGAGTAGCGTTCGATCGCTTCCATCAGGGCACTGGCTTCGGCCTGTTCGGCGGTCGAGCCCTTGCCGAAGCTTCCGCCCGTCAATCCTTCCCTGAGCGCGTCGACAGTCAGTGCCGGTCCGGAAAAGTTGTGGCTCGCGAAGTAATTCGTATTCAACGGCAGGTCGGCCTCGATCCGTTCCAATTTCTTGACGACGCCGGTGAGCGGACTGACATGCTTGCGAAAACGGGCGACGGTTGCGCGCGACGACACTGTGCGGAAACCTCCGCTTGTCATCGTCAGTTTGAGCCCGGGCCCGAGTTCGATCGGCGTCGGGGCGCGGCGCGGGTCGCGCAGCTTCCCGCTGCCGCAGGTCGGGCACTGCGGACGATGCGCCACGTAGTGCTTGACGGTCGTCGAACCCAGCAAATCATGACTGACGATGTGATTGTTGAGATCGGTACGAAATCCGCTGGCAATCGCCTTGGCGATCTCAAGCGCTGCAAACGGAATCGCGCTTTGTCCAAGCGGGCTGCGCACCAGTGGCGACGGGGAGACCACCCGCGCATCCGTGCGGTCGAGGAATCCCTTGACCTCGCGATTGCGGATCATGCGATCGAACAAACAGGTCCAGCATGGACCCTTACCGGGATTAAACACCGGTCCGACCAATGGAAAGGCGCCGGAAGGTTGCGCCAGCAGCCAGAGCGTGCCGCCTGGTACGCGTTGCTCATTCAACTTGGCAAGGCGCCGATCGAGATAATCGTTGGCGAGCGTGATCGTCAGATCGGCGGCGCGACCGGCGACGATCCGGACGCCCAATTCGCCCAGCGCTTTCGTGAGCTCCTTGGCGCCCTGGACATCAATGGCTTCCACCCGCACGCGGCAGTTAGCGAGGTTTTGCTCGGCCATGCCGGGCGGCAGGCCGAGGCTCGCCCAATATCCGGCCTGGACGCTGTTCGATGCAGGGGATGCCTCGACGAGGTATTGTCGTTCGATCAGGCGCTTGAGCGCTTCCTCTACTTTCTCGGGAGGAAAGCGTTTCCCAAACTCAGCAACGAGCTGTTGCAGGCTCTTTCCGCCCTTGCCAATGGCCGTAGCCAGCGCGCAATAGAGTTCGCCATGCAGGAAGAATTTGCGATCTTCGGAGTACAGACAGACCTGATCCGGCGGCAGCACGTAGACCGTGAAATTTGGTGCGAACTGCGCAATGTCCTTGGCGGCGCGACGGGCGGAAGCGGCCTTGCGCTTGGCTTTGGATGGAGCGGTCTTGCGTCTGGCGTTCATGATCTAGTGTTCCGGTTCCGACGTCAGTATCATGTTGCTGCAAGTGTTCTTACGAATGTCAGGACTCAAAGGAACACCAGCAAATCCAGTCTTTCTAGTGCGGGTTGGATTTGACATTCTTTATGAGGCCCCGCTTCGAAGCGAATATCAAATCCACCGCGTGAGTGTGCGGGGCTTGTCTGTCGCGCCTGAGGGTGTCTTTTACTGAAGCGGGAATTCGGAGTGTCGCGAAGCGCCAACAGGCCATATGCGCTGCGAACGACACCACACATGCATAGGCCGGGTCGACAGTGTCGAACCCGGCCCTGATTGTCGTTCACGCGAGGTAGGTAACCTCGCTTAGCACCAGCGACATGCGCCCCAGGAAGCGCAGCAGCCGCCGATCCAGCCAACGCCGCAGCCGCATCCGCGGCCACAGCCACGACATCCGCGGCAACCACGGCCACCGCCACAACCACGGCAGCCGCAGCCGCGGGCGAGCTGGACGTTGCCGTCCTTGGTCGCAGCCGTGCTCTCTTTGTCGAAGACGTAGAACGTCGCCAGGCTGACGTCAGCGATTTCTTCTTCGCCGAGCGTGATCTGCTGATTGGGTGAATAGTTCGTTGATTGAGTTGCGTCGTTAGCCGGCACAACTGCTGCCGACGCGCCGCCTACCATCGAAAAGGTCAAGCCAGCCGCGCCCAAGGCCGGTAGCGCGGCCTTAATACGC
>NZ_JBAVCF010000733.1:0-3978 GCF_049586575.1 Bradyrhizobium sp. | reverse complement strand
CGCGGCGCGAAAGGCTCCGGCATGATCTCGAAATTGCCGGACTCCATCTTCGACATATCGAGAATGCCGTTGACGACCGACAACAGGTGCTGGCCTGAATCGTTGATCAGCTGGGCATACTCCTGGCGGCGCGCGGCATCAAGCATCAGCGCGTCTTCCTGCATGATCATCTCGGAGAAGCCGATGATGGCGTTGAGCGGCGTGCGCAGCTCGTGGCTCATGGTGGCCAGGAAACGCGTCTTGGAAGCGTCAGCCTGCTCTGCGGCGGACCGCGCCAGATCCAGCGCCTGCTCCTGATTTTTCCGATCGGTCACGTCACGCATCACCGCGACTACCTCGGCCTCCGAGGATTTCGATAGCTGCAAGAATGGCTCAAGCGGACGGCACCGCATCTCCACCCAGATGAAATTCACATGGCCGGCTTGCCCCGCCACGCGGCCACGAACCGCATCCCGCCTCAGGCGGAACTCGACGCTTTGCGCTTCGCCGCCGCGCGCCGCATCCGAAAGTGCGGTGAGATAGGCCGGACGATCGGCGACATGCACACGATCGAACAGGCCGTAGCCGAGCAGACGCGAGGCCGCTGTCCCCAGCATCGCCTCGGCGGCCGGCGAGATGAAACGCACCGCGCCGTTACGATGATGGCGTGAAATCACGTCGCTCATGTTGTGAGCGAGCAGGCGATAGCGGTCTTCCTCGACATAAAGCAGGGAAGCACTGGTGCGCGCGAGCAATTCGGCGCCGAATGCCAGACCCGCCGTATAGAGCGTCGCCGCCGCGACGCCGAATGCCGTCAGGATCGCGCGCATGCCCGGGCCGACATCGGTGACCGGCAGCAGATCGAAATGACCAAGGACAATCAGCAGCGAAACACAGATCAGTGCCAGTGCGGAGGCGAACGCAACCACGCGGCGCGACGCCGAGAGAGCGGCTTCCACCGGCACGACCACCAGCCAGATCGCAGCGAACGATCCGATGCCGCCGGTGCTTGAGGCCAGCGTCATGATCAGGCCGGCAAACGCCAGGGATGAAAGGAAACAGGCCCCTTCGTAGCGGCCGGTGCGCGACAGAAACCACGACAACAGAATGGGTGCAATCAGCCACGCGAAGGCTACAACTCCAAGCGCCGTCGGCGCGCCATGCATGGCAAGGTAGACCGGAAACGCCGCAAATGCCGTCAGGCTTCCCAGCAGGCGCGGTGCGATAAAAGCGCGATGACGGGCGCGCACCAGCACATCGTGCCGTGCCGACGGGTGCAGCAGCGCATCTAGGCAATCGCGAATGGTACTCAGAACTTTCACAATTTTCGCTTCGGCCTGTGCGTCGAACCAGACGCCCCGGAACGTCCCCCTTGTCGTTTTCGCAACCTGTCAGAGCGACATTAAACGAACGCTAAGGCGGGAGAGGTTGCGGCAAAAGACCGTATCCTGACGGCGCTTTCGGCGTCCGGGGCGACCGCCAATCAACGCAGATGGTGAACGGCGGGTTTCCGGCGATAAGCCCATATGGTTTCGAAATGGTGGACGGCCGGCAGATATGTGCCACGCCGGCATCAATCAAAAATTTACGCCGAATCAAATCGATCGATTTTTTCGCGAATTCTTCCCGATTTAACTTCAATGCAAATACTTGCGCTTATCGACGGCTGTTAGTGATCGATTTTCGAATTGAAAGCAGCAGAACGAGAAAGGCAGCCGGAGTAGCAAATGTTTTTTCTGCTTCGCTTGGTGTTTTGGGTTGGACTGGTCCTCGTCCTGTTGCCGAGGGACAAAACACCGGATTCAGACAAGGCGCCGCAAATCAATGCGTCCGAGGCGATCTCGGCTGCCACTGCGGCAGTGTCCGACATGAGCCAATTCTGCAAGCGTCAGCCGGCAGCGTGTGAAGTCGGCGGTCAGGCCGCAACCGTGATCGGCCAGCGTGCCCAGGGCGGCGCGCGAAAAGTCTACCAGTACATCACCGACAAACCCGAGAAGTCGGACAAGCCGGATAAGCGCGCGCCGGAACACACCGGTTCGATCGGTACCTTGGATACCAGTGAGGATACTGCGCACGACACGCTGACGCCGGACGACATGCAGATCGAGTGGCAGGGCGCGTCGCCCGCACCGTGATTCCAGCCGAAACGGGAACAATTTCTCTTGGATCGGACGATATCCCGGCCCGACGATATCGCTTTTGGTGGCCTTCAGACCTATATAACGGACATGACAATTGACGAGATCCGCGAAAATTTCGAGCTTCTGGAGGACTGGGACGACCGTTACAGGTACGTCATCGAACTCGGCCGGACGCTCGAGCCAATGCCGGAGGCCGAGCATTCTGCGGCCAACAAGGTGCAGGGCTGCGTCAGCCAGGTCTGGTTGTCCAAAAAGGTCGAACGCGGCAGTTCCGGCGACGCCTCACTGAAATACCTGGGTGACAGCGATGCCCACATCGTTCGTGGATTGATCGCGATTCTGCTGATCCTCTTTTCGGGCCACACCCCGCGGCAAATTCTTTCAACGGATGCGATCGCGATCTTCAATGAATTCGGGTTCCGCGAGCATTTGACGCCGCAGCGTTCCAACGGCCTGCGCGCAATGGTCGAGCGCATCCGCACCGATGCACGTGAGGCTTTGGCCGCGGCTTCGTAAGATCTAAATGCCTATTTCCGCCGCCGGCGTTGCTGACCAAGCCCCATTTTCTTGGCGAGTTGCGAGCGCGCGACCGCATAGTTGGGAGCGACCATCGGATAGTCCGGCGGCAGACCCCATTTTTCCCGGTATTGCTCAGGCGTCATGTTGTATTGCGAGCGCAGGTGACGCTTCAGCGACTTGAAGCGCTTGCCGTCCTCAAGACAGACCAGATAGTCCGGTGTCATAGACTTCTTGATGGAAACCGCGGGCTTCGCTGGTTCGGAAGGCGCATCGGGCCTGCCGGTCGAAACGCGCACCAAAGCCGCGTGAATCTGGTTGATCAGACCGGGAATCTCCGACGCCGGAGTCGGATTGTTGCTGAGATAGGCCGAGACGATATTCGCCGTCAGGTCGATGAAATTCTTGGCCCCGGTGTCGCTCATGGCTAAGCCTTCTCAAGATTTCATCACGCAAGTCAGCTGCCGATTTTGCAATTTGGTCGGCCGCCGGTCGAATATGAGCGAATTACCTCGGCAGAGACAAGAACCGCTATCAAACTTTCACGATCGCTGGTCGAGATGAGCGCGCAGTTCGTCAATCGATGCGAAACGCATCATGCCTTCCGGCATCTGGGCCTCGATCGATCCATCGGAATACAATGAGTAGGCCATTCCATCGACGACGCCGGACTTGAGGACGGTCACGGGCGGTTGATCCTCGACGGCCGGCGGCTGGCGGCTCGCCGCTGGGTCAGTGAAGGTCGAGGGCGAGCGCGCAACGCGGCGCTGAGGCGGCGCATCGGCAGGACGCGCCCGTTCCGATTTCGGCCAGGCGTCGTCAAAATTGGCCGGAGGGACCTCATCGATCTCCGCCAGCGGCGGCGGCCCAGCAGCTGGACGCGGCTCGGCTACCGGCACATCGCCTGTACGCGCCTGGGTTCGCTCGCGCTCTCGACGAGACGTCGACGAGAACATCAAATTGCGCCGCGGTTTGGCCGGGGGCTCCGGCGCCGGCTCTGATGACGCATCCTGGCGGGGGCGATCACGTGCAGCTGTCTCTTCGGCCCAGGGCGGCGGAGGCCCACCGGATGGCTCGCCCGCGGCCGCGTCAGCGTCAAAAGCTGGGCTACCACCTTCAGCGCCGGCATTGCGCGGGAGCGCCGCTGGCTGTGACGCATCGCGCCTCATACCGGAGGCCGGCACGCCTCCTATCCGTTCGGCGATGCCTTTCAGTTCTCTGGCGATGACCGACAAGCTCAGGATAACCAGCCCCGAGCAGGCGGTCACGGCGCCGGCCAGAATCAACGTGTTGCCAAGGCCGAACTCGTTGATCGGGATCCCGAAACCGATCGCAACAAGAC
>NZ_JBAVCF010000732.1:0-3702 GCF_049586575.1 Bradyrhizobium sp. | reverse complement strand
CTGCTACCTCGTCGGCAATGATGCGCTTGACCAGCGGACGTATCACCATGAACAGCACCACCAGGCCGAGCAACATCATGACGCCGAGCTCGATGACGTACATGACGTCGTCCTTGGTGAATTGCAGCATCCCGAGCAGCCCGGTGGGCTCAGCCAACGGCGCCACGGCCGGCGCTTCGGCAAATCGCAGGTTGACGACCTCCACCTGGTCGCCGCGCTTCTGGTCAAAGCCGATGGCCGAGCGCACCAGCGCGGCAATCTGGTCGAGCTGCGCCTTGCTGCGGTCTTGATAGACCATCTCGCCTTTTTCGTTCTTGGTGTAGTTGCCGTCGACGAGCACGGCGACCGAGATGCGATTGACCCGGCCCGCTTCGGTCACTTCCGTCTTGGTGGTGTGCGAAATCTCGTAATTGTTGGTTTCCTCGGTCTTCTTGCTCTGGTCACGGGCGAGCGCCGCATTGTTGTTCTGCTGGGCGCCCGGGAGTTCATTGCCGACCGAGACCTGGCCATTGTTTTCGGCGGTGGCGCTCGATTCCTCGCGGGTCTGGCTTGATCGCAGCACCCGGCCTTCGGGATCGAATTTATCGGATGTCTCGGTGATCTTGTTGTAATCGAAATCCGCCGAGAGCTGGACGCGGGCACGGCCCGAGCCGACCACCGACGATACGATTGTCTCGATCTCGTTGCGCATCCGCTTTTCGAAGGCCGACCGCCGCTCGTCGCCCGCGGTGTTGTCGTTGGGTCCGCCGGCGCCATCGGCCAGGAGCTGACCGGCTTCGTCGACGATCGATACCCGCTGCGGTTTCAAGCCGTTGACGGCCGAGGCGACCAGATGGCGGATCGCCCTGATCTGTTGCGGCTCGAGGCTGCCGCGAACCCGGACGACGATCGAGGCCGACGGTTCGGGTGTCTCACGCGCAAATAGCGGCCGCTCCGGCAGCACCAGATGGACTCTGGCGGCCTGGA
Source organism: Bradyrhizobium sp. (assembly GCF_049586575.1). Taxonomy (GTDB): domain Bacteria; phylum Pseudomonadota; class Alphaproteobacteria; order Rhizobiales; family Xanthobacteraceae; genus Bradyrhizobium. The sequence goes on along the minus strand of NZ_JBAVCF010000732.1, from coordinate 2,736 downwards.
CACGGTCGATGGCGCGAATGGTTCGTGCGAGTTCGCCTTCCAGCGCGCGCAAATGGTTGATGTTCTGGACAAAACTGGTGGTGCCCAGCGCGTCCGACTTGTCGAAGATCTCGTAGCCGACGCCGCCGCCCTTCGGCAGGCCGCCCTCGGCAAGCTTCATGCGCAGCCGCGTGACCTTATCCTTGGGCACCATGATGACGGCGCCGTCGTTGCGGAGTTCGTAGGGAACGGCCTGCCGTTCCAGGTCCTTGATGACGGCGTTGGAGTCTTCGAGGCTGAGATCGGTGAAGAGGGTGGTCATCTGCGGCGTGGTGACGCGCATGATGACGAACGCGAAGAAGCCGACCAGCGCGGCGGTCACCGCCACCATCGCCATCAGCCGCGAAGCGCCCAAGCCCTTCAGGAAGCTCACGAGACTCTGCAAACCAACTGCCCCTCAGATTCGGTCCCGTCAGGGATCCGATCACTGGGCAATTATTGCCTATGGTATGGTTTCGATATGGTTAACGAAGATTAAGGGCGGCGGAGAAAGTTCAAAACGGAAAAAATCGGCTTCGCAGGACGAAGCCGATTTTCTTCAATTGCCAATCGCTCGAAGCGACGATTATTGGCGATATTGCTGGATTCGGGTGGTTCGCAGCCCGGCAAGGCCGTGTTGATCGATGGAAAACTGCCAGGAGAGGAATTCGTCAACGGTCAGCGTATAACGGCTGCAGGCTTCCTCGAGGGAAAGCAGGCCGCCGCGAACCGCAGCAACGACTTCGGCCTTGCGACGGATAACCCACCGCTTGGTCCCGGGTGCGGGCAGATCCGCGATCGTCAACGGACTGCCGTCAGGCCCGATGACGTATTTTACCCTCGGGCGATGGGGCTCTGTCATGGCGTACTCACAAACTCTCAACCACTGAACTCACGCCATTAAGCTACCCCCGGCGACTTAAAATTTGCCTAAACCCAAGCCTCCAATACGAATCTCCTTGAAAATGCCGGCACGGGTGCGGTCCGGCGCCGCCATAGGGCGCCCTTTTTAACCCAATCTTAAGCCGCCGGGCGGGCGGCGGCCGGTTCACGGCAGCTAATCGATGATGCTCTGGACCTGATTGACCGTGAAGGTCTGTCCGCCGATCGTCAGAAGCGGCGGCGATTGGGTGAGATTGACCGAGCTGACCACGCCCGCGACCGAGGTGGAGACGGCCACCGTGTTGTTGGTGGAATCCTTGGCGGTCGCCGTAAGGGTGTAGTTGCCGTCGGGATTCTGGGTACCGTCGGTGCCGAGGCCGTTCCAGTTGAACGTCTGGTTGTTGCCGGCCGTGGCGGCGAAAGTGTTGGTGTAGACGGTCGAGCCCGAGCTGTTGGCAATCGAAATGGTGATATTCGAAGCGGAGGGAATGTTAAGCTCCCACGTGGCTTTGCTGTGGGTCATCGTCGCGGTCTTGCCGTTGACGACGGCGGTCTTGCCGACAAACTGCAACGCCTGACTCGATTGCGCGGTCTGCTGGAGCGAGACCAGCGTGGCCAGCGAATCGTTGGTGTTGATTTGTTGCTGGACGCCGGCGAATTCGACCAGCTGCTGGGTGAACTGGTTGGTATCGAGCGGGCTGAGCGGGTTCTGGTTCTGCAATTGCGTGGTCAGCAGTTGCAGGAAGCTTTGAAAGTTGCCCGCAATCTGCGTATTCGCCAGCGCATTGGCGGCGGCCGAACCGGTGCCGCTGGCCGAGGTAGGTGAGGTCGTCGTCCCCGAAACGACGGGGCTTGAGGTGTGGGCGGCTGTCGTCGTCATGTTCTTCTCCTCAAACTCTGATGTCGATGCCGCTGCTCGATCCGGTCGAGCGGCCATAACTGCGACCGGCAACCGAGGCAGCGACGGCATCTTCGTCGGTGATGATCAGGCGCTGGGCGTTGGGGTTGTTGTTCCCGTTGTTCTGGCCGGAAGAAGACTGATCGCGCAGGCTGAACTGCAAGCCGCCGCTGCCGGTCTTCAGTCCGGCATCGTTGAGCGCCTGCTGCAATTGGGGTGCGTCCTGCTGCAGCATCGACAGCGTATCAGGCTTCTCGACCGTCAGATGCGAGGTGACCTGGCCGTTCTGATCAATCTGGATACGGACGTCGATGCGGCCCAGGTCGGCGGGATCGAGCCGAATTTCAAAACTGCTCTTGCCGCTCTTCACATTGGCGGCGATCTCGACCGCAAGTCCGCTCAAGGGCACGGCGGCGCTGGTTGCCGCCATCGCGGTGAAATTGCCGGTCTGGCCGAGGGCCGAGCTTGAATTGAGCTGTGGCTGCAGCGCGCCGAGCGCTTGGGTAGGATCGACCGCGTCAGTGACGACATGCGCGGCGGCTGTGGTGGTCGCCACATGATCATGGCTCGATGCTGCGGGCGTCGCCGCGGCAGCGTCGGTGGTTATGCCCGGGATAGCGAGGTTCGTCGCCTCTTGCTTGCCCGTTGTCGAAGCCTGCGCCGCTGCCACGTTCTGGCTCGCGTCCGCCGTCGCGCCGGTCGCGGTCGCGGTCGCGTCAGTCGATGTCGAACTGGATGAGGAGCCACCGGTTGCCGTGGTGGCGGCTTCGGTCTTTCCTTGTGTGGTCTTCGGCGTGATGGGCACCGTGGCGGCCACGGCCGTTGTCACGGCGGAGGCATCGGCCGGCGTTGGAGCGCTGGCCTGCGCGCTGGAGTTCAAGGCGATTGCGGGAGCCGCTGCCTTCCCAGTCGTTGCCGCGCTGCCGGACGTGGTGGGC
>NZ_JBAVCF010000731.1:0-2527 GCF_049586575.1 Bradyrhizobium sp. | reverse complement strand
AAGGAGAAGTTCGATGAACAGCGTACTCGTTCCAAAATCACGAATCGTCGAGGCGGCCTGCCGAAACGATTGCTTGAGCTTCTTTCAAGCGATGTTCCAGATTTTGAATCCTGGCTCCACGCTACACATGAACTGGCACCTCGAGGCAATGGCTTATCATCTCGAGCTCGTTCGGCGCGGGGTCATTAAGCGGCTCATTATAGCGGCGCCGCCGCGCTGCCTTAAATCGCTGATGGCATCAGTAGCTTTTCCGGCGTTCGCGTTGGGTCGCAGTCCGGGCACTCGAATAATAGGGATCAGCCACAACTCAGATTTGCAGGTCAGATTCCATAACGACTGCCGTCTCCTGATCAATAGTCTGCTCTACCAAAGAGTCTTTCCTAGTATGACGCTTTTGAAAAGCACCGAGACCGAGTTTCATACCGACGCGGGAGGATATCGCTATGCGAAATCGGCCGAGGGCGGGCTGACTGGGCTCGGCGGTGGTATTCTAATCCTTGATGATTTTCAAAGACCGCTGGACGTGGCTTCGGACGTCAGGCGGACCGCAACCAACAACCTTTATTACAGCACAATTGCGTCACGCGTGGACAATCAGAATACCGGGGCCGTCATAGCGGTCGGGCAGCGTCTCCACATCGACGATCTTACCGGGAAATTATTGCGCTCGGGCGAAAATTGGACGGTGCTCAACCTTCCAGCGGTTGCTGAGAAGGACGAGTACATTCCGATCGGCCCAGGGCGATGGCATTTGCGTCGCATGGGCGAACTCCTGCATCCGGAGCAACAGTCGTGCGACTATCTTGAGATACTTCGTTCCAGCGAGCCAGAAATTTTTGCAGCACAGTACCAGCAAAGCCCAATCCCGCCAGGCGGCTTCCTCATCAGGCGTGATCAGATCCAATATTGTGATGAATTGCCGCCACGGAGCTCATCCTCAGCATACCTGCAGAGCTGGGATCCTGGGCAAAAGCCGGGTGAGACGAACGCACGATCAGCGTGTCTCGATATGCTCATCCAAGACAATAAGTACTTCATTGCGGAGGTAGTCGTGGGCCAATGGGAGTACTTTGATTTGCAACAACTGGTAATTTCACGAGCGAACAAACAGCCGACTGCGATTTTAATTGAAGATGTCGGTATCGGGACAGCATTAATCAGCACTTTAAAACAAAAGCAATTGCCGGTGGTCGCCGTTAAACCTGAAGGGGACAAAACAACCCGCCTCATGCGGCACATATCGAAATTTGCAAATGCTCAAGTGTTCTTACTCAAAACTGCACCTAGTCGGGTCGAGCTAGAGACCGAGTTGTTTAGCTTCCCGGGTGGTCAGCACAACGATTTGGTCGATGCGCTTTCGCAGGCACTAGGTTATAAGCACATCGGATTTGAATGGACCGACACGGCCCAAAGGAATTACGAAAAGTGCATTTTAGAGCTCGGGCTCAGGGGAATCCGCTTTTAGCGATTTAATACTCAGCACAAGCAGCGATTGTCACTATGCTGCGACCAGTCCAGGAGGCCCCGCACATCGATGATGCAACTCAACATCCACGAAGCGAAAGCCAAACTCTCCAGCTTGGTCGATCAAGCGGCGCGCGGCAAAAGCATTATCATCGCCAAATCAGGTACTCCGCTCGCGCGGCTCGGGCCCATCAGCGAGTCGCCGACGGGAAAGATCAAGTTTGGCTTTTATGAAAGGCGAGATCACGGTCGCCGATGACTTTGATACGCCACTACTGGGCGCGGTTCTGCGCGTTCGCCTTGATCGTGATCACGGTTTCCAGAGCATCGCGGTTCTTCGCGCCTTCGAGGGTGAGTGGTTAGAGGCCGGATAGACTGTGCGGCTGCTGCTCGATACGAGCATCGTCTTGTGGGTCGCGGCAGATAGCCCGCGATTGTCCAAAGCCGCTCGTCAAGAAATCGAGAGCGCGGAAGCTGTTTTTGTCAGTTCAATATCGCTCTGGGAAATGGTGATGAAGGCTGAACTCCGCAAGTTGGATGTTGAGTTCGATCACTTATTGCCACGGACGGAAGCCGCGGGCATTCATGAGGTGGCCGTGACGTGGCGGCACACCATGGCGGTGCGCACGCTTGCGGATCATCATCGCGATCCGTTTGACCGCATGGTTATTGCCGAGGCGATCAGCGAGCCTTTGCGGTTGATCACTGCCGACGTTCGGCTCCGCGCATACAGCGATCTCGTCATGCTCGTATAGACCTCGCCGGGTGCCGCGGGAGACGTCTGCGGCCTCCCCCCTCGACTGGCTGAGCGCCAAAAACCGTTGTCGGCCGCTCCGTTTAGTGCGCGCTAGCGTCTTACAAAATGAAGATTTTTCTCTGAACGGACGTTCATGGCCGCCTATCGCTGGCCAGATGCTATGCTGTTTTTCAATCCGCTACTGGACCTTAATCTCCGCTAGCATTGTCAACGAAATTTCCTCAGAACTAGATGCCGACGTTCTGCAGAATGGAAAGCCGTTGAGCGACGAGAGCCTCGGCCGCGATTGTCAGATGGGCAAGGGCT
>NZ_JBAVCF010000730.1:0-17542 GCF_049586575.1 Bradyrhizobium sp. | reverse complement strand
CCGGACGTCGTTTCAAAGCTGCACTTCCATGACGTCGATTTCCAGATGGTCTATGTCCTCAAGGGTTGGGTGAAGACCTATATGGAAGGCGTTGGCGAGACGACGTTCCAGACCGGCAGTTCATGGACCCAGCCGTCGCGCATCAAGCACTTGATCATGGATTATTCCGACGATGTCGAGCTGCTCGAGGTGATCCTGCCGGCCGACTTCAAAACGGTCGAACTGGCGGTGTGACGTCTTTCACCTCCACCTGAAAGGGGGAGGAAAACGAATATCCCCACAAGGGGGAGGCTGAAGGGCCTTATGTCAGCACGCCGACGATCGCGCCCATCAGGCAGGTCGTCAGCGTACCCGAGACGATCGATTTCAATCCGAGCGCGTTGATTTCGCTGCGGCGCTCCGGCGCCATGGTGCCGAGGCCGCCGACCATGATGCCAAGGCTGCCGAAATTGGCGAAGCCGCACATCGCATAGAGCATGATCAGCCGCGATCGCGGATCAAGCGTGCCGGCCGGCAGTTTTGAAAGATCGACATAGGCGATGAGTTCATTGAGCACGGTCTTGGTGCCCATCAGGCTGCCGGCGGGGACGGCTTGCGACCACGGCAACCCCATCAGCCAGCAGACCGGCGCCATGACATAGCCGAGCATCCGCTGCAAGGTGATGGCGCTGCCGGCATCGGGCAACAGGCCGAGGATCGCGTTGGCGAGATGCACCAGCGCCACCAGCACGATCAGCATGGCGGCAATATTGAGCAGCAGTTCGAGCCCGGCGGTCGTTCCCTTGACGATCGCATCCATGGTGGAGGCCGCGTGCAAATCGGGATCGACAGCCAACCTCGGATCGGCCGACGTGCCGCCAGTTTTCACGTCGATCGTTTCCGGCACCATGATCAGGCTGACGAGAATGGCGGCCGGCGCGCCCAGCACGGAAGCAATAACAAAATGCGCACCCGCATCCGAAATCAGCGGCGCCAGCAGCGTGGCGTAAAGCACGAGCACGGTGCCGGCGATACCCGCCATGCCGCCGGTCATCACCAGGAATAACTCGCTGCGGGTCAGTTGCGCCAGATAGGGGCGGATGAACAGCGGCGATTCCACCATGCCGAGAAAGATGTTGGCGGCGGTCGAGAGTCCGACCGCGCCGCCGATCCCGAGCGTGCGCTCGAGCGCCCAGGCCATCCCGCGCACCACCGGCGGCAGGATGCGCCAGTAGAACAACAGCGTGGTCAGCACGCTCATCACGAGCACGATAGGCAATGCCTGAAACGCCAGGATGAAATCGGCGCCCGGCGATTTGAGGTCGAACGGCAGCGCGCCGCCGCCGAGATAGCCGAACACGAACGAAGTGCCGGCGCGCGAAGCCGACGCGATCGCGCCAACGGCATCGTTGATCGCGCCGAACATATGCGCGACGCCGGGCAATTTGATCAGCGCGACGGCGGTCGCAAACGTCACCGCAAGCCCGATCGCGATTTGCCGCAGCGACACCGCGCTGCGATTCTCGCCAAAAATCCAGGCCAGCGCGAGAAGCGCGACAATGCCGAACGCCGATTGCAGTTGAAGCATGATCCCCCCGAAGCGCGCGCCGATTATGGCAGCGTTGCATTTCCCAAGGCAACGCCATGCAAGGCTTATTCCCGGGCCGCCGTTGACATCTCCGCCGTCATCGGCCACCGATCATCGTCATGTCTACCCTTCCGGTAAGCGCCGGCACGTTGCTCAAGCAGCCCTCGTTTCTCTTTTTCCTGCTGTCGCGAAGCCTGACGCGATTTGCGAGCCAGATCGGCGCGGTCGCGATCGGCTGGCAGATCTATGATCTCACCGGCAGCGCTTTCGATCTCGGCATGGTTGGCCTCGTGCAGTTCCTGCCGACCGCGCTCCTCGTATTTGTCGCAGGCCACACCGCGGACAAGTTCGAACGCAAGCGCGTGGTGCAGCTCTGCCAGTTGGCGGAAGCGGCCACCGCGCTATTTCTCTGCTGGGGTTCCTATGGCGGCTGGCTCACCGGGGTCCACATCTACATCGCGACCTTCGTGCTGGGGATGGCGGGCGCGTTCGAAAGTCCGACGATTGCAGCATTGCTGCCGCTGATTGCGCCGCAGGGTTCGCTGCAACGGGCGACCGCATTGTCGAGCGCCGCCGCTCAAGTGGCGACCATCACCGGCCCCGCGCTCGGCGGCATCGCCTTTGCGTTCTCGCCCGGTTTGCCCTACGGCCTCATGCTGGTGTTCTGGCTTTTCAGCGCGCTGCTGACCGGCGGCATCAGGGTCAGAGAAACCGAGGCGGCCAAGGACGCGGCGACGGCGGACGACGTGTTTGCCGGCGTTCGCTTCATTCGCAACAATTCCGCCATCCTCGGCACGATCTCGCTCGATCTGTTCGCCGTGCTGTTTGGCGGCGTGACCGCGCTGCTGCCGATCTATGCGCGCGACATCCTGATGACCGGCCCGTTCGGCCTCGGCATCCTGCGCGCCGCACCCGCCGTCGGCGCGCTGATCATGACCACGATTTTGGCGCGCCATGCCATCGACCGTCGCGTCGGATTGCGCATGTTTCAAGCCGTGATCGTATTTGGGGTTGCTACGATCGTGTTCGCGCTGTCGCGCTGGATGTGGCTTTCGGTGCTGGCGCTGGCCGTGCTCGGCGCGGCCGACACGGTGAGCGTGGTGATCCGTTTTTCGCTGGTGCAGCTGTCGACGCCGAACGAGATGCGTGGCCGCGTCGGCGCGGTCAATTTCCTGTTTATCAACGCGTCGAACTATCTCGGCCAGTTCGAGAGCGGGGTGGCGGCCGCGCTGCTCGGCACCGTGGCCTCGGCTGTGCTCGGCGGCGTCGCCACGGTTGCGATCGCGCTGATGTGGATGAAGCTGTTCCCGACGCTGCGCGAGATGGAGAAACTGGAGTAGGGCTCTTCGCTCGCAAGCGGCGCGGTTTATTTTCGTACGCGCCAGACGGAAATCGTGGCGGCGGGGTCGAGCGGAAGCCGTTCCAGAAAATCGGGTGTTTCGCCGCGGTCGAGCCGCGCCTCGAGTCCGTTCGGAGCAAGCTTGATGATATTCAGATCGTGGGTTGTTGCGCAGGTGACCACGTAGTCGACGTGGCGCTCCGATAATATCTTTTGCGCCGTGGGCAACGGTCCTAGCATCAGTTTAAGAAATGTGGCGTTGCCGTCGTTATTGCGATGGTACGGGGCGGCAAAAACTTCGTCGGCTGTTTCTGCAAGGATCGCCGGTCCGAGATCGACCGGTGCCATCACGCGTCCCTTCGGAAATTGTTTCAGGGAAGCGACGTCCGACAGGCTCCGGCACGCCGGCGCGGCAGGAATGGTTGGCGGCTTGACGGTCGCGTCCAGCAACGGCTTGGCAAAAAGCCCTATGGCGGAAAGGCTGACGGGTGATGCAAGGACAGACAAAAGAAGCAGGTTTCGTGCCGAGGCGAGCCCGGGCCAAAGCATAGCCAGACTGGCGGCAAAGATCGGCGCTGCCACCATCGATGCGCCGGCGGCGCCGCGCATTTGCCAGAAGCTTGTTCCGATCAGCGCGGCCAAGGTTACGATGCCGACAATCCAGCGAAACTTGTCAGGCGGAGAAGACCGGGTCAGCGCCATCACGGCGAGTGCCATCGCCAGGATTGGAAACCCGTAATAGGCGGGAACGTTCTCCGGAAAGAGTTGCAGCATCCTGGCGAATGAGATCGCTTCCGCGACGTTATTGACCCACAACTGCACGACGATCGGATCGAGATGCGCGAAGGGCGATGCGAGGCATCCTGAATAGAAGAAGAGGAACGCGCCGACCAGGACGATCGCGAACGCCGCTCCGCCGACCACGCGCATGAGTAGTGTCTGACAATAGCGGTCGATTTCGACCATGAGCATCAGGCTCACGCCGCCGCCGATGGAGAGCAGCAGCACCGGTCCACCGAAGGCGTCGCATACCGGCGCGCCAAGCGAGGACCATGAAATCAATGCCGGCGCGAGCAGGAGCGACGATGCCGCCAGTCCCGCCCCAAAGGCGCCAACCTGCCGCGCGATCGGCGCCCCACGCCAGACAAAGAGCCCGAATACCGCAACACCCACTGCCGCGAGCGCGGGCAGCATTTCGAGGCCGATCGCCAGCGACAGCGAGAAAAACAGGCCGCCCAGCGCAGCCTTGACGGCGCTCTGCTCGAGCTGTGCCGTCATCAGCACCAGCGCGAGCAACAGATCGATCTGCGCGTTGTGGTGATCGATCGCGCCGGCACGGAAATGGACGAGCGCCGGAAGCGCCAGCACGGCCAGCACGGCTGCTGCGATCAGCGCGTTGATATTGGTGGTCAATTGCCTGGCAATCGCTGCGACCAGCGCCAGCGCGATGGCGAATAGAAGCGCCGGCCAGAAATACAGTGTCGCGGCTTCCGCGCCGTGCATTCCAAATAGCGGCTTCAGCAGCAGGATCAGTCCCGCCAGTGGCGCGTCAATGACGCGCGACCAGTGCATTAACATGCCGGGTGGATCCAGCCGGTACTGGAACAGGTCGAACCAGCCTTGCCCGCCAACCAGGTCGCGAACCTCGACGAGCCGCATGGCATCGTCGGTGGACAGCGCATCGAAAACGCCGTCGTGAAGTGCGGGCAGTGCAAGCCTGACCGTCGCAGCCACGAACAGCAGCGATATCAGGATGACTGGATAAGCGCCGAGGTTTCCCGTCTTCGTTGCGCGGCCTGAGGTCGAAGCGAGGTCAGACATGGTTTCCGTGTCGCTGGTGCTGGACGGGAATCGCCGTCGCGCCAGGCGACATTACGACGCTAGCCCCGCCCGACGAACGGCATCTTGCTTGCCATGACAGTCATGAACAGAACGTTGGCGTCGAGCGGCAATCCGGCCATATAGGCGACCGCATCGCCCACCGCCTTGGAGTCCATCCGCGGCTCCGGCATCTTGCGGCCGTCCGGCTGTAACACGCCGTCAACCATGCGGTCGGTCATCGGGGTGGCGGCATTGCCGATGTCGATCTGGCCGACCGCGATGTCATAGGCGCGGCCGTCGAGGTTGGTGGCCTTGGTGAGCCCGGTGATGGCGTGCTTGGTCGAGGTGTAGGGCGCCGAAAACGGCCGCGGCGCGTGCGCCGAAATCGAGCCGTTGTTGATGATGCGGCCGCCGCGCGGGGTCTGGTCCTTCATGATGCGGAAAGCATGCTGCGTGCACAGGAAAGCCGCCGTGAGGTTGGTGGAGACCACGGCCTGCCACTGGTTGAGGCTCAAATCCTCGAACGGCATTGCCGGCGTTCCCATGCCGGCATTGTTGAAGAGCAGGTCGAGCCGGCCATAGGTGGCCGTCACCTTGGCGAACAGCGCCGCGATCGAGCCGGGATCGGTCATGTCGGAGGAGACAGCGAGGCTCTTGCCGGGGACACCGAGGCTGGAAGTTTCCTGCAGCTTGTCCACGCGCCGCCCGGCGAGTACCACCGTGAAACCCGCATTCATCAGCGCCAGCGAAGCCGCCCGGCCGACCCCGGTTCCGGCACCGGTCACGATGGCGATCTTGTTCTTATTGTCCTTGGCGTCGGTCATTGTGTTTCCTGCCTTTTTCTTCGGTGCTTCAGGTTTGCGGTTTTTCGGTCTTGTAGGGCGGCCGAGGGATGTTCTGATGCGCCGCGCGCAGCGCCGCCGACCAGCGCGCGCGCAAATCGTGGAAATAGGGCTCGCCCGCCTCGATGCGATGGTTGAGGTCGGCGTCGCACACCTCGTTGCGGACCACCAGCACGTCGATCGGAAGGCCGACGCCGAGATTGGAGCGCATGGTCGAGTCCATCGAGATCAGGCTGGTCTTGAGCGCGTCATAGAGTTCGATGTCGTAATGCAGCGCCCGGTCGAGCACGGGCTTGCCGTATTTGTGCTCGCCGATCTGCAAGTAAGGCGTATCGGTGGTGCACTCGATGAAATTGCCTGCCGGATAGACCATGAAGAGCCGCATCCGCGCACCCTTGATCTGGCCGCCAAACAGGAACGACACGTCGAAACTGATGTCTTCCGCCTTCAGCGCGGTGCCTTCGGTGGCGTGAACGGAACGGATGGCCTTCCCGATGCGCTGCGCCGCCTGGAACATGGTCGGCGCGTTGAGCAGCGTTTCCAGCTCACCGGTGTCGGGGTTTTCCATGCCCTCGGTCAGGGTCGAGAGCACGGACTGGCTGATCGCGAGGTTGCCGGCGCTGGCGATCGCCATGATCCGCTCGCCGGGTCTGTTGAAGACGTGGAGCTTGCGGAACGTCGAGACGTTATCGAGCCCGGCATTGGTGCGGGTGTCGGCGATCATGACGAGACCGTCCCGTACCAGTACTCCGCAGCAATAGGTCATTACCGCACCTTGAAGATCATTCGCGGCGCGAAACTATCCAATTTCGCCGCTGCGTCCAACCCCAATCGGGGCGGACGCAGGGCTCGGGTTGGCTTTACCGGGCGGCGTATGAGCGCCGCATCGGCTTGAGCGCGGCCAGCGCCAGGATGCCCGTCAGCGCGTCCAACGCAATCACGATGGTAAAGACGGGAAGCCAGCTTCCGGTCTGCTCACGCAAAAGGGCTGCGAGCGGGCCGCCGAGGATCGAGCCGATGCCTTGCGCAATGTAGAGCAGGCCGTAATTCGTGGTCGCGTGCTTGGCGCCGAAGGTGTCGGTCAGCGTGGAGGGGAACAGCGAAAAGATCTCGCCCCAGCCGAAAAACACGACGCCCGAGAGCAGCACGAAGATCAAGGCGTTGTCGCGCAATAGCAGCATCAGCGTGACGGCGGCGGCCTCCATCAGGAAGGCAATGGCCATGGTGTTTTCTCGCCCGATGTGATCCGACACCCAGCCGAAGAACGGACGGGTCAATCCATTGGTGATGCGATCGATGTTGAGCGCCAGCGGCAGTGCCGCCATTCCCAATACGGTGACGCTGGTCACGCCGAAGTCGCGCGAGAAGGCCCCGAACTGCGAGATGATCATCAATCCGCCTGTCGACATCATCGTCATCATGACGAACATCAGCCAGAACACGTTGCTGCGCAGCATCTGGTCTGGCGGCGTTCCCACGCTCGATACCTCGACCGCGGGCTGCGGCAGCACGTCGTCGGCGGTCGGCAAGCGCAGCGCGAGCGCGGCCGCCGCACCGACGAGGCCGAGAATGATACCGAACACGATCAGCGTGTGCTGGTAACCGCTCGATTCGATCATGTTGTAGATGGGCGTGTTGGTCAGCAGCGCGCCAAAGCCGTAGCCCGCGGCGACGACGCCGGTCGCGAAACCGCGCCGGTCCGGAAACCAGCGCACCATCAGACCGACGACGCCGACATAGACGATGCCGGTGCCAACGCCGCAGAACAAACCGTAGGTGAGATAGAGGCCGGTGAGGCTTGTTGCATAGCCGGCCATGATCCAGCCGACACCGGACAAAAGGCAGCCGCTGGCGATCAAGAGGCGCGCGCCGAACTTGTCGATCAAATAACCCTGGAGCGGCGACAGGAAGGTTTGCAACACGATAAGGAGCGTGAAGGTGACCTGAAGAGCCGATAGCTGAACGCCGAGGCTATCCCGAAGCGGTTTGGTGAAGAATGCCCAGCCATATTGCGGACTGGAGATCGACATCATCGCGATCAGTCCCAGTACGAGCTGGATCCAACGCGTGGACGTCGCCGATTGAGCCGAGGCTCCGGTTACTGTGGTCATTTTGCCCCCCTGATATGGTGTCGTTCGCTTTTTGCAAAAACTGTACCACGTGCGGTCTCAAGCGCAACGTGGCGACAGATCATCCGATCGTAGGGGCGCGCACCGGTTGCGGTGCACGCAAAGATACGATGGCAATCATGATTGAGATTGCCACTGGCCTTGCCGTCCGGCCTGATCGACCTTGACCGCGACGGTCATCGTCTCGGTGCCTCCGCCATAGCGGGTGCCGCGCACCGGGGCGGCGCCGAGATAATCGAGGCCAAGCGCGACGCGCGCATGGGCGTCGGTGGCACATATCGCGTTCGCCGGATCGAAGGCGACCCAGCCGAGATTGGGTACGTAAGCTTCGGCCCAGGCGTGGCCTGCCTGCTGGTTCACCATGCCATCCGAACGCAGAAAGTGCCCGGAGATGAAGCGCGCGGGCACGCCGACCGAGCGCGCGCAGGCGATGAAGATATGCGCATAATCCTGGCAAACGCCGCGCTTCAAGGCGAACGCTTCGATCGCCGAGGTCCCAGTGTGGGTGGGATCTTGATCGAACGTCATGTGGTCGTTGATCTGGAGCATCAAGGCATGCAGGAAGCCGAGCACGTCCTGTTCCGACTCGGAACGCAGTTCGCGCGAGAACGCCTCCATTGCCGCGTTGGCCCCGGTCAGCGCCGTCGTTCGCAGGAACAGGCTTGGCGGAAAGCGCTCGTCGGTGCCGCGCAACACGCCGCCGGTGTCGTGGGTTTCGATCAGGCCTTCAACCGTGACGGTGAGGTCGGCGATCGCCCCCTCGGTCAGCACATGGGTGACGTTGCCGAAGGCGTCCTGACGCGCATGAAGGCGGGAGTCGGTGGAAACGCCGATCTGCCACTCGGCCACATATTGCCCGTCGTGGCTGCCCGGCGTCATCCGCAGAATCTGGGTGATGCCGGTCGCCGCCGGTTGGTAGCGATAGGTCGTCGAATGGGCGATGCGCAGGCGCATGATTGAGTCCGGTAGACAGAGAGAATCTCGCGGCAAACGAGACAGGCCTCCTCTCCCTTGGGGAGAGGGTTGGGGTGAGGTGTTACGGTCGATCGACAGGCCTTAACCCCGGATCGCAAAATGCGATCCGGCCTCTCCCATGGGAGAGGTTGAACTGAGCTCGCGGATAGATCAGATTCCACATCAACGATCCTGACTCTAGACCAGATACTGCTTGGTGATGATTTCACCAAGCCTGGAATTGTCGGCGATGAATTCCTGGATGAATTCATGCACGCCGTGCTGGAAGATATCGTCCATGTTGCTGTGTTCCAGCCGGTTGCGGACGCCGCGCGCGTGGCGCTGGGACGAGCCTTGGCGGCCGTAGGCGACGCCGATCTGGTCCAGGTTGCGCACGAGATTGCCGTAACAGCTCGCCAGCGAACGCGGCAGTGAATCGTTGAGGATCAACAGATCGGCGATCAGCCAGGGTTTCAGCGTCTCGCGATAGACCCAGTGATAGGCCGTCAGGGCCGACACAGAGCGCAGGATCGAAGTCCATTGATAATAATCGAGCGGACCGCCGACATGTTCCTCCTCGGGCAAGAGCACGTGGTATTTCACATCGAGGATACGGGCGGTGTTGTCGGCGCGTTCCAGGTGAAGGCCAAGGCGCGAGAACCAGTAGGCGTCGTTGCGCAGCATGGTGCGGTAGGCCGAGCCGTCGAAGCGCAGCGAGGTTTCCTGCACGAAGCGCAGGAAGCGTGCCAGCTCCTCGCGGGTCTTGGTGCCTTTGCCCCAGACTTCCTGGAGTTCGATCCATGCCGAGTTGATGGTGTCCCACATCTCGCTCGTGAGCGCGGTGCGTACCGAGCGTGAATTGAGCCGGGCCGACTCGATGCAGCTCTTGATCGAGGAGGGATTCGCGGCATTGAACGACAGGTAGTCGACGACGTTGTGCTCGTTGGCCTCGTTATAGACGCTGTAGAAGCCGTGGCTGACGCCGGCGGTGAGGAGCGCCGATTCCCATTCGTTGGTCTTGCCGATATAGGCGGCCGGCAGCGCGGTGACGCGCAGCGTCGCGTCGATCGTGCGCGCGATATACTCGGCCCGTTCGACATAGCGGGCGAGCCAGTAGAGGTTTTCGGCGGTACGCGACAGCATGCAGCGATCTTCTTACAAGCCAACAGCGAAATGAAGCGCGCCTCCCCCTGAAAGGGGGAGGTCGGCGCATTGCGCCGGGAGGGGGTCGTCTTTCACCCAATTTGACCCCCACCCCAACCCTCCGCCTTGCAGGGGGAGGGGTCGCATCGAGCAAATGGCAAGAGCAATCTCACTCATCCAGAACCCAGGTGTCCTTGGTGCCGCCGCCCTGGCTCGAATTGACCACCAGCGAGCCTTCCTTCAGCGCCACCCGCGTCAGGCCGCCCGGCACGATGGTCGTGCGCTGGCTTCCCGTGAGTACGAAGGGACGCAAATCGACATGACGCGGCGCAAGACCTGCCGCGGTGCAGGTGGGGCAAGTCGACAGCGCCAGCGTCGGCTGGGCGATGAAGCCTTCCGGCTCGCGCTTCAGCTTGTCGCGAAACGCCTCGATAGTGGCTTTCGTCGCCGCCGGTCCGATCAGCATGCCGTAGCCGCCGGAGCCGTGGACTTCCTTCACGACGAGCTGCTCCAGATGGTCGAGAACGTAGGCGAGATCTTTCGCCTCGCGGCAGCGCCAGGTCCGCACGTTCTTCAGGATCGGCTCTTCGCCGAGATAGAACTTCACGATCTCGGGCATGTAGGAGTAGATCGCCTTGTCGTCGGCAATCCCGGTGCCGACCGCATTCGCGAGCGTGATATTGCCGGCGGCATAGGCCGACATCAGCCCGGGCACGCCGAGCGCGGAGTCGGGACGGAAGGTGAGGGGGTCGATGAAGTCGTCGTCGAGCCGGCGGTAGATGACATCGACGCGTTTGAGGCCTTCGGTCGTGCGCATGTAAACCTCGTCGTCCTTGACGATGAGGTCACGGCCCTCGACCAGTTCGATGCCGAGCTTGTCGGCGAGGAATGAATGTTCGTAATAGGCCGAATTGTAGACGCCGGGCGTCATCAGCGCGACCGTCGGCTCGCCGGCCGCGCTGTGGGGCGCGACCGATCGCAGCGCCGACAGCAGTTCGTCCGGATATTGCTCGACCGGCGCGATGCGGTGCCGCGCAAACAGATCCGGAAACAGCCGCATCATGATTTCGCGGTTTTCCAGCATGTAGGATACGCCGGACGGCGTGCGGGCATTGTCCTCCAGCACGATGAAGTTGTCCGCGTCGGTGCGGATGATGTCGATGCCGGCGACGTGGACATAGATGTCGTGCGGCACGTCCTGGCCGTTCATCTCCGGGCGGAACACCGGGTTCTGGAAGATCAGGTCCTCCGGGACGATATTGGCGCGCAGGATGTCGCGGCCGTGATAGATGTCGCGCAGGAACAGGTTGAGCGCGCGCACGCGCTGCTTCAATCCTTTCTCAAGGAGTGCCCATTCCCTCGCCGATATGATTCTGGGAATGACGTCGAAGGGGATCAGCCGTTCCTGGGCTTCCGCATCGCCGTAGACGGCAAAGGTAATGCCGATCCGGCGGAACAGCAGTTCGGCCTCCTGGCGGCGATATTCCAGCGCGTCCGGCGGCGTCTCCTTCAGCCAGCGGGAGAGCTCCCGATAGGCCGGGCGAAGGTCGCCCCCCAGGCCATTCATTTCATCGAAGGCAACTGCCATGAATCGTGGAGGCCCCCTGAAGTAATCGCGCTACAGTGCATGACTTCACGGGATGGTAGCAAGCACCAAGCCACCGCGATATGGATTGATACCGACGTTTGCGGGGGACGCCCGGCAGCCTGCCGAAAAAACAGCTTGCGGCTGCTCATTTCGGCAGCAAAATCCGGCCCGACATCAAGGTCTTGGTCGGACAGGTGGGGTTCGGCCAAAGTGCGGCTCAAGACCGCGTAGGGAGAGGCTATGAGTGAGATCGTCACGGCGGGAATCCTGGTGATCGGCGACGAGATCCTGTCCGGGCGGACCAAGGACAAGAACATCGGCTTTATCGCCGAATACCTCACCAACATCGGCATCGACCTCAAGGAAGTGCGGGTCGTGGCCGACGAAGAGCCCGAGATCATCGCGGCATTGGATGCACTCCGTCATCGCTATACCTACGTCTTCACCACCGGCGGCATCGGGCCGACCCATGATGATATCACCGCCGACAGCGTCGCCAAAGCCTTCGGCGTCGGCATCGACCATCATCCGGACGTGGTGGCGCGGTTCCGCGAGCGCTGGGGCGAGGCGGATCTGAACGAGGCGCGGCTGCGCATGGCGCGCATTCCCGAGGGCGCCGAACTGATCCAGAGCGCAACCATCCTCGCGCCCGGCTTCAAGATCGGCAATGTCGTCGTGATGGCCGGCGTGCCGACGATCATGCAGGCGATGATGGACATCGTGGCGCCGAAACTGAAATCCGGCGTTCGGATGCTGTCGGACAGCATTCGCGCCAACGCGCGCGAAGGCGATATCGGCGGACCCTTGCGCGAAATCGCCAACGCGCATCCCGACACCATCATCGGCAGTTATCCCTTCACCGACGAAGACAGGAAGCCGAACACCAATCTGGTGGTTCGCTCGCGCGACCCGGAAAAGCTCGCGGCTGCGATGAATGCGGTGAAGCAAATGCTGGCCGGTTTGAACGTCGCCCGCTAAAGCGGGAAGCGGAAGACGGAGAATTTTAGATTTTGGACAAGAATTCGTTTTTCTGGAAAATCGTCGACGGCAAGGTGCCGGTTCCGCCGTGCGCGAAGACGCTCGGACTGGAATTCGTCGAGATCGATGGCGAACGCGGCACCATCGAAACCCGGTTTGAAGCTGTCGAGGGTTTCCTCAATCCGGTGGGTCACGTGCAGGGCGGATTTCTTGCGGCCATGCTCGACGACACCATGGGCACCGCGCTTGCGGCGACGCTTGAGGCTGGTCTGTTTGCGCCGACCGTCAATCTCAGTGTGCAGTATCACCGGCCCGCGGCGCTCGGCCCCCTCAAGGGCCTTGGCCGTGTCATGATGCGCGGCCGCGAAGTGTGCCACGGCAGCGCCGAACTCTGGCAAAACGACAAGATCGTCGCGGCCGCTACGGGTACGTTTGCCGTTCGAAAGATCCAGGAGAAAATCTGATGGCGCAGCATCCGGAACTCAGCGCGGAGGAGCGGGCGGGCAAGCCGTTTCCGGTGTCCTGGGACCAGTTTCACCGCGATTGCCGGGCGCTGACCTGGCGGCTCAACGACGTCGGCCCGTTTCATGCCGTCATCGCGATCACCCGCGGCGGCCTGGTGCCGGCGGCGATCGTCGCCCGCGAGCTCGGCGTTCGCATCATCGATACGGTGTGCGTCGCAAGCTACGATCACACCAAGCAGGGCGATCTGAAGGTGCTCAAGGGCATTTCGGCCGACACCGCCAAACTCGGCGGCGGCACCGGCAAGGGCCTTCTGATCGTCGACGACCTCGTCGATACCGGCAAGACCGGGCGGCTGGTGCGCGACCTGCTGCCGGATGCGCATTTCGCCACGGTGTACGCCAAGCCGAAGGGAAGACCGCTGGTCGACACCTTCATCACCGAGGTGTCGCAGGATACCTGGATTTTCTTTCCCTGGGATACCGCGTTGTCGTTCCAGCCGCCGATCCGCGACGGCGCAGCGTGATCACGCCGTCATTCCAGGATGCGCGAAGCGCAGACCCGGGATCCATGGCGCCGCGGCGCACGAGGAGAGATGGATTCCGGGCTCGCACCTGGCGGTGCGCCCGGCAATGACGACAGCAGAATGAGCGGATGGGTCTATGCCCCTGCAAAACCGTGTGCTGCCGACCGGTGACATCGTCGCGATCCCTGCGCGCGGAATGTTCGTCGGCAATCGCGGCATCATCCACGATCCCGCAACCCGCACGCTTCTGAAGCGCCGCTGGTCGACCGATGCCTGGATCACTTGCGCGCTGGAATTCCGCGGTCGCCGGCGCAAGGTGATGGAGCGGCGAAGCTGGACTGAACTTTTCTTTCTCGACGAAGCGACGTCCTTTGCGTCGGGGCATCGCCCCTGTTTCTATTGCCGGCGCGAGGACGCCAGCCGCTTTCGCGCTGCGTGGGAACAGGGCAATCGGACAGGTGAGATGCTCGCGCCCGAGATCGATGCGGTGTTGCACCGGGAACGCCTGGCCAGCGGCAAGAGGCTGCATCCACTGCCGAGGAGCATCGAAAGGCTGCCTGACGGGTCGATGGTGCGGGCGGGCGAGGAAAGTTATCTGATCGCGCAGGGAAGGCCGCTGTTATGGTCGCCGTCCGGTTATCGCGCGGCGAAGGGTGCTCTCGGCGAAGCGAAACTGCTGACGCCGCCTTCGATCGTGCGCGCATTTGCGGCGGGCTACCGGGTTGTGCTGCACCCGAGTGCGTCTGACTTGTAAGGATCGGCGAAATGCTAATCCTCATGGAGGCGTTGCACCCGAGCAGGCGGAGCGCAGCGAGGCCGTCGCGAATGGTGCAAAGAGAAACACCCCGTCCGGACGACGCTTTGCCTCGCCGTCTCGAACCATGAGGCCCAACCGTCGTGCAAACTCATCCTTCGAGACGCGGCCTTGCGGCCGCTCCTCAGGATGAGGGAGTCGGAACAACCTTACCCCAGCTTTTGCCTTGCCAGTTTCGCGCCCGCGCCGAGCGCCATCAATTTGGCTTCCGCGATATCGCGGTGCATCGGCGCCATGCCGCAATTGGTGGTCGGGATGATGTCGCTCTTCGGCACGAACTTCGAGACGGCCTCGATGACATCCACGACATCCTCGGCGGTCTCCACCGTGTCGTTGGCGACGTCGATCACGCCGGCCTGGATCTTCTTGCCTTTCAGGAGTCCGAGAATTTCAAGCGGCACCTTGGAATTGCGGCATTCGATGGCGACCTGCTGGATCGGGCTCCTGGCGATCGCAGGGAAGAAATCCTCATATTGCCGCCACTCCTTGCCGAGGGTCTGCTTCCAGTCGGTATTGGCCTTGATGCCGTAGCCGTAGCAGATGTGAACGGCGGTGGCGCAGGTCAGGCCTTCGGCGGCGCGTTCCAGCGCCTTGATGCCCCAGTCGTTGACCTCGGACATATAGACGTTGAAGGCCGGCTCATCGAACTGGATGACGTCGACGCCGTCGGCCTGCAAGGCCTTGGCTTCCTGGTTGAGCAGTTCGGCAAAGGCAAACGCCATCTTGACGCGATCGCCGTAATATTTGTCGGCGATGGTGTCGATGATGGTCATCGGCCCCGGCATGGTGAATTTCAGCTTCCGCGTGGTGTGGGCGCGGGCAACGCGCGCCTCGTCGGCATGGATGCGGCCCTTGAGCCGCAGCGGCGCCACCACCTGCGGCACCATCGCCTTGTAGCGATCGTTGCGGATGCCCATTTCGATCTTGTGGGCGAAATCGATGCCCTCGACCTTCTCGAGGAAGCCGTGGACGAAGTGCTGCCGCGCCTGCTCGCCCTCCGTGACGATGTCGATGCCGGCGTCCTCCTGGAGCTTCACCGCGAGTACGGTCGCATCGCGCTTGGCGCGGACCAGTTCGTCGCCCTGCGATTTCCAGGGCGCCCAGAGCTTGTTCGGCTCGGCCAGCCATTCGGGCTTGGGCAGGGAGCCGGCAATCGTGGTCGGGAACAGCATTTTAGGCGTATCCTCTGACTTTCCGGTTTGTTGGTGCGTCTAATGCCATGTCCTAACGCCGAGGTACATGGAATTTCCGGCTGTAGAATGCGACGAAAGCAGGGGGTAGGATTGCCCAATGCCCCTCCGCACGGAACTCCCCATGATTGACCTCTATTACGCGCCGACGCCGAACGGCTGGAAAATCTCGATCATGCTGGAGGAGCTCGGCATTCCCTACACGGTCAAGCCGGTGAACATCCGCGCCGGCGACCAGTTCAAGCCGGAGTTTCTGGCGATCAGCCCGAACAACCGCATTCCGGCGATCGTCGACCATCAGCCGCCCGACGGCGGCGGGCCGTTCTCGGTGTTTGAGACCGGCGCGATCCTGATTTATCTCGCCGACAAGGCCGGGCGTTTCCTGCCGACTGAACTGCGCGCGCGCTCGGTCGTGATCCAGTGGGTGATGTGGCAGATGGGCGGGCTCGGGCCGATGCTCGGTCAGCACGGGCATTTTGCGCTCTACGCGCCGGAGAAAATTCCCTATGCGATCCAGCGCTACCGCGACGAGGCGGCTCGGCTCTATCACGTGCTCGACACGCAACTCGGCAAAACGAACGCCTATGTCGCAGGCCGCGATTATTCGATCGCCGACATTGCCTGTTTTCCCTGGACCATGACCCACAAGGCGCAAGGATTCACACTCGACGACTATCCGAACGTGAAGCGCTGGTACGCCGACGTTCGTGCGCGGCCGCAGGTGCAGGCGGGGCTTGCGATCGGGAAATTCGTCAAGGAGCCGTTCGATGAGGAGGCGCGCAAGAACATGTTTGGGCAGCGCGCGAAGGAAGTGACGGGGAAGACGTGAAATACCTCATCGTCGTTGCGAGGAGCGAATGCGACGAATATTCCAGAGTTGTTTGCGTGATACTGGATTGCCTCGCTTCGCTCGCAATGACGAGCCATCGACCATCCAACAATAGGAAACGCCATGATCGAGTTCTTCTTCGACTGTTCGAGCCCCTGGACCTATCTCGCCTTTCACAACATCCAGCCTCTGGCGCGGGAGTTCGAGGAAGAGATCTCGTGGCGGCCCATACTCGTCGGCGGCATCTTCAACACCATCAACCCCAGCGTCTATGCGCGGCGTGAAAATCCGGTACCGGCCAAGATCGCTTACGATAAAAAGGACATGGCCGACTGGGCGCGCGCCTCGGGCCTGACCATTCTGATGCGGCCAAAAGTATTTCCGGTGAATAGCGTGAAAGCGATGCGCGGCTGCATTTGGCTGGCTAAGGACATGCTGCCGTTTGCGCGCACGGTGTTCCAGATTTACTGGGGCGAGGACCAGGATATCTCGCAGGATGCGGTGTTGACGGAAGTCTGCCAACGCGTCGGTATCGACGCAAAAGCATTCTTTGCCGGCATCGGCGATCAAAAGATCAAGGATCAGCTCAAGGCCAATACTGATGAAGTCATGGCGCGCGGCGGGTTCGGCTCGCCGACCATCTTTCTCGACAAGACCGACATGTATTTCGGCAATGACCGCTTGCCGTTGATCCGCGATGCGTTGACGCGGCGGAAGGCGAGCGCGGCGTAATGCCGAAACATGTGATCTGCCGCGAACTCGGTCCGCCCGAACGGTTGCTGCTGGAACAATTTGATTCAACGCCACTCGCGCTCGGGCAAGTGCGCGTCACGTTACGCGCCGCCGGGATCAATTTCCCCGACATCCTGATGGCGGCCGGCGAGTATCAGCTAAAGCCGGAGCTGCCATATACGCCGGGGGTGGAAGCGGCGGGCGAGGTGACCGAAATCGCCGACGACATTGCGCGCATTGCGGTCGGCGATCGCGTGATCGTCAAAATGCGACATGGCGCCTATGCCGAGGAAGTCGTCGCGGCGCCGTCGCAACTGACGCGGTTGCCCGCGAATTTCGATGATGCGGAAGGCGCGACGTTTCTCGCCGCGCATGGCACCGCCTATCACGCGCTGGTCGACCGGGCACAGCTTCGGCGCGGCGAGGTGCTGCTGGTGCATGGCGCGGGTGGCGGCGTCGGTCTTGCCGCGGTCGAGATCGGAAAGCTGCTCGGCGCTACCGTGATTGCAGCGGCGTCATCCGAGGAGAAACTCGCGGTGGCCAAAGCGAAGGGCGCCGACCACGTCATCCTTTATTCGCGCGAGCCGTTTCGCGACGCGGTCAAGCGGATCACCGACGGCCGCGGTGC
>NZ_JBAVCF010000729.1:0-2020 GCF_049586575.1 Bradyrhizobium sp. | reverse complement strand
GCCGTCGGCGCCGCAGGCTTCGGTGCGGCGGGCTTCGGTGCGGCAGGTTTGGCAGCGACCGCCGCCTTCTTCTTCGCAGGGCTCTTCCTGGCGCTGGCCTTCTTGGCCGATTTCTTCGGCGCTGCCGCCTTCTTGGCGGATTTCTTTGCCGACTTCTTGGCCTTTTTCGCCGATTTCTTGGCGGATTTCTTCGAAGATTTCTTCGCGGATTTCTTCTTCGCCGTCACAAGCTTTTTCTTGTTTTTCTTGCTCTTCTTGCCACCCTTTTTCTTTTTGCCTTTAGCCATCGTGATCCTCCTGTTGCCGCCGATCAATGTCTATCGAGCGTTTCAAGTCGTCCGCCTCAAGCGAGGCCCATCGATCAGTTCAATCCTGGCCGGGGACCGCCTGTAGCCCAATCGAGAAGCTCAATCGTGTGCACCACAGGAACTGACGTACCGCTGGCAATCTGCACCATGCACCCAATATTGCCCGCAGCAATCATGTCCGGCTTGACCATCGCAATATTGGCGACCTTTCGGTCGCGCAATTTGTTCGC
Organism: Bradyrhizobium sp.; assembly: GCF_049586575.1. Taxonomy (GTDB): domain Bacteria; phylum Pseudomonadota; class Alphaproteobacteria; order Rhizobiales; family Xanthobacteraceae; genus Bradyrhizobium. Next base: position 1,482 of record NZ_JBAVCF010000729.1, on the reverse strand, counting down.
AATGTCAGGCTGGAGGATGTTGTAGGTCCCAGCCGAACCGCAACACAAATGGCTCTCGGCTACATCTTTCACCACGAAACCGTTCTTGGAAAGCAATTCTTTCGGCAGGTGCGTGATTTTCTGCCCGTGCTGTAGCGAACAAGCCGCGTGATAGGCGACGACAATTTCGTTTTGGCGCTGTGCGGAAGCAAGATCGAGGCCGCCGACATACTCGGTGATGTCTTTGGCCAGCGCCGAGACCTTCGCGGCGCGATCGGCGAAATCGACCTCCTGGCGCAGCATGAAGCCATAATCCTTGATGACGGTGCCGCAGCCCGATGTCGTCACCAGGATGGCGTCGAGCCCGCCACGATCGGCCTCAGCACACCAGGCCGTGATGTTGGCGCGGGCGAAGTCCAATGCCGCGGCTTCCCGGCCCATGTGGTGGGTCAACGCGCCGCAGCATTGCTCATCCCTGACCAGCACGACCTCGATGCCGTGACGGGTCAGGAGGCTGATGGCGGCCTGATTGATCCGCGGCGCCAGCACCTGTTGCGCACATCCCTGCAGCAAAGCGACGCGCCCGTGCCGCTCACCCTGGGCTGGGAAAACGTTGCCGGCGAGCGGCCCCGCCTCGGGCAGGCCGCGTGGCGCCAATGCCAGCATGGCCCTGATCCGCCCGAGTAAAGTGGGCGTCGCCGACGCCTTGCCTGAGGGCAATAAGGCAGCCAGCGGGCGCGCGAGCCGCGCCAGCATCATGCTCGCGCGAAACAGCTTCGGGCGCGGCAGCACCAAAGCGAGCACCGCCCGTAACAGGCGTTCGGTCCAGGGCCGAGCAAAGTCCCGCTCGATCCTCACCCGCGCCTGATCGACCAAATGCATGTAATTGACGCCTGACGGGCAGGTGGTCATGCAGGCAAGGCAGGAGAGGCAGCGGTCGATGTGCTTGACGACTTCAGGCGTCGGCGGCCGGTCTTTTTCCAGCATCTCCTTGATGAGATAGATTCTGCCGCGTGGACTATCGAGCTCATCGCCGAGCAGAACGTAGGTCGGACAGGTCGCGGTGCAGAAGCCGCAATGCACGCACTTGCGCAGGATCGTGTTGGCTTCCGCGATATCGGGATCGGCCAGTTGAGCGAGGCTGAATTCCGTCTTCATGCGACTAGTGTTCCGGTTCTGACATTCGTACGGTGTTGCCGAGAGTGCCTTTGCGAATGTCAGAACCAAAGGAACACTAGCAAAAATAGTCTCTTAGTGCGGTTTTGGCTTTGACATTCGCTTAGCGAACTACCGGGGATAATGAAGCGAATGTCAAATCCCCCGAGCCATCCGGCCGCGATTGAGAATGCCCTTCGGATCGAAACTCCGTCGCACGCGCTCGCTCAGGGCGGCTACGCCGGCGCTTGCGGGTTGAAACACGTCGACCTGCCCCCTCACCTCATCGCCTGCGCGCAGCAGCATGGCATGGCCGCCGACGGCGGCCGCACGTTGCCGCACCAGGGC
>NZ_JBAVCF010000728.1:0-2587 GCF_049586575.1 Bradyrhizobium sp. | reverse complement strand
CTGGAATTGGAGCCGCGCACAGTTCGGCAGCGCCAAGAACGAATCCAAGGGCGATGCCAAGGGCGAACCAAACGAACTCAAGAGCGAACGCCCCGCCGAGCATCGCCCAAGCCGACAAGCGGCAGCTTAGCTCCGCGTCGCTCGACCAGACGAATTCATCCGTCGATCAGAAGGCCTCGGTCCAAGACCGAGGCCTTAGTTTTTTGACGACGGCCGTGCGCCAACGGCCCGCTGGTGGGCCACGAAATTTGCAATGCCGACGGCGGTTTGCAGCGAGTAATCGGTCGATTGCCGGCCGGAATCGAACGGTACGCCGGATCGTAAATTGCGAAACCACCTTGCGGTGTCGGCTTGCGCCGGCGGCAGCATGACGCCCGCAGGCGCTTCGCCGGTCGAATGACACGACAAGCATGATGACGTCGGATAATCGACTGGGCCGCTGAGCCGGCCCTGGTAGCCGAGATGGGGCATGTGCACCGATGGATTGATCCAGGTCTGCGTCAGTGGACCCACGCCCGAATAGTTCGGATCGTCGCCCCACATACCGCCGACTGCGGCGACATTCCTCCATCCGCTGCCGGATTGGCCGCCCGGGCCGCCTCCATAGACGAACGTACCAAAAACCCAGCCGGTCGTATCGGCGACCCGGCGATCCTTGACTGCGACGTCAATCTGCATCAGCGGCAGTTCGAGCACAGCGCGGGGACTTGTGGCGGTCGGATCGGGCTCATTGGCATCGGCATACACATAAGCTCGCCACCGCGGCGCACCCTTCAAATAAGGCACCTCCGCCTCGGAGGCGGTGGTGAATAAAAGCTTGGTGGCGACCGTGCCGTCCGGAAACACAGAGGCGGCGGCATTCGGCGCGCCGCGGTCTTTCCAGATCCGGCCGAGCGTCATGCCACCTGCAGCATTAAAAAACCCGACCGCGTAGCTGCTCCATTCGTGGATTTGCTGCGGCGCCAGCTCATAAGGCCGCGAGACGCGCTCGCGCGTCAGACCGTGAATGAACTCGCGGCCGGTGATGCCGACATCCTGCCACGGCGCATGGTACCAGGCGCGCTTGCGATTCCGCGCTGGATCAAAGCTCGCTTCGGTGTCGGTGCGAAGGTTACCGTCAAAGACATAATCGAGAACCGCGCGCAAATATCTTTCGGTCTGTGTCCTCGGATCGTAGCGCAGCCATGGCTGAACGTCCTGGCTGATCGTTGTCGGATAATTCTGGCTCAAATGGAAAACATGGCCGGTCCAATTCGCGATGGGCGGCATCAGCGCGTCGCAAAACGGCGTGGTGGGCGTATCGCATACGCCCGACAGATAGGCCCTACTGGCGGGCTGCGCGTGGATTGCGGACGAAGACAGAAACAGGAGAGCGGCGAGCAGCGGCGCCCACACTCGTGCTGCCGGATCGATCCGGACATTTCGGCGCTGCGATGCCTGATGTTCGATCATCGTGCCGATCTTAAGCGAACTGCGGCGCGGTACGCGACGCGGACACGCCACCTCACTGGTTCAAATCTCGCGCCACGCGAAAGCCGACGTCGAAGCCGCGCCGATCGGGCGTGCCCTTGTCGCGGCTCGCGGAACGCACGGATTGCGGCGTATCGCGCCAAAAGCCGCCGCCGCGGTCGACCCGATGGCTGCAGTCGCCTCCGGTCCATGCCGAGCCATCCACCGGCACACCATCGTAGTTCGGGTGGTAGCAATCGGTCACCCATTCCCAGACATTGCCGATCGTGTCGAACAGACCGAAGCGGTTCGGCGGAAATGAGCCCACCGGCGCCGTTCGCTTGCCGTCAAATTGGCTGCCACAGCCGTTGCAGTCAGCCATCGGCTTGCCGCCAACCTCAATGTCGGGACCCCACGGATAAGCCGTCTCCGTTCCCGCCCGGGCCATGTATTCGTATTCGGCCTCAGTCAGCAGCCGATATCGCTTGCCGGTCATCTTCGACAGCCACGCCACGTATTGCTGCGCGTCGTCCCAGTCGACGTTGATGGCGGGGCGTGGGCCGCGTCCGAAATCGGCGTCGCGGACATCGGCGCGGCAATCGCCGTACGCCGCGCAGGTGTCCCACTGGTCGAATGTCAATTCGAACTTGGATACCGCCAAGGCCTTGCCGATCGTCACCTGATGCCGGGGCTGTTCGTCACTGCGTCCATTCTCGCTCGGCGCCGACCCCATCATGAAGGCACCGGCGGGTATGACAATCATGTCGGGACAGAAATCTTTGCCCGGCGCCTTGGGCGCACACTCCCTGAAAGCCTTGTTCGGATCGGGCTTAAGCGAGCGCTCCGCTTCGGCCGTGAGCACGTAGGGCCGCACATTGGCGGACGCGAACGGCCGCTCGGTCGCGTACCAACGCCATTGCTGCTTGAGGAATGCTTGATTGATCCAGCCCAACAGGCCGACGATCATGCCGACCAGCAGCATGTAAATGAGGGCGCGAATGCTGCGCGCACGCGTTTGCGCTTTTTTATCGCGCGCGATGCTCAGCGTTACGAAGTCGCGATCGGGCTCGTGCAGATCATTGGCCCGCCGCTTCAGCCAGCTCTGCGCCTGGGCAAGCGCCGCGCCCATCAGCAGCGC
>NZ_JBAVCF010000727.1:0-3754 GCF_049586575.1 Bradyrhizobium sp. | reverse complement strand
GCGCCTGCAAGGCATGGGCGATGCGGCGTTGATGGCGCTGAAGCAGTTGTCGCTGATCGTTCACCGCCAGGCAGTGGTGATGGGTTATGGCGACGCGTTCTTCATGCTGGCAGTATTCTATTTTGGTCTCAGCATCAGCGTCATGCTCTTGAACAAGCCAACCACCGGCGTCCCGGTCGAGGCGCATTGAGGCGAGCCACGTCTGACGCCGCGCGGCGTCAGCTAACCGATGCTGCTCCAGACCAGCGTGATGCCGGACAAAAACAACAGGCCGAGGACGACGTCGCGGAAATTGCCGTCGCTCAGCACGTGATAGGCGCGCGCGCCCAACCACGCGCCGCCGATCGTCGCCGGCAGCACCAGTAACGCCAGCCACATGGTCTGGTGCGCGATCAGCCCGCTGCCCGCCTGCATGCAAAGTGCGGCGGTCAGTATCGTCCAGTTGAAAGTCTGGAACAGGCCGCGCCGTTCGTCCTTGCCCCAGCCGCGCACGCTGGCCCACAAAATCGGAATCGGGCCGGACAGGCCGGCGAGGCCGCCGAGCACGCCGCCGGCAAATCCGATTGCAGTGTCGGCAGCCTTGCCGCCGATGCGAAACGCCATTGGCCGGCGCTGCAAATAAAGCGCGGCCGGAAACACCAACAGAAGAATGCCGACGCTGAGTTTGAAGTCGCGCGGATCGGCATAGGCGACCAGCGCCGTGCCGAGCGGCACGCCGACAATGCCGCCGGCCAGAAAAGGCCACACCAGCTTGAAGTCGATCGAGCGCCAGACCGAAGGCAGGGTCGAGGTCTGGGCAATGATCGAGCAGATCAGCACCAGCTGGACCGCAACGTCCGGCGGCACGACGTAAAGCCAGATGCCGAGCGCCATCAACGCGGTGCCAAAACCTGCAAGGCCCGACACGAAACCGCCGGCAAGCGCGCCGACTATCAGCACAGAAATCGCAGTCGTGCTCATGCCGACGTGGTTCTGACATTCATATCAGAATGTCAAATCCGCTCATCAGACTTGGCGGCGTTATTGGCCGTTGCTGCGCCTCGGTCCAAAGATCTCGGTGTAGAGATCGGTGGTCGGCCCGTTGGAGGTGATGCCGAAAGCGGCGGGAACGTCCGGCTCTGGCGGAGGTGCGGGAGGCGCGGGTTGCTGTGCGACCTGCACCGGCTGAACCGGAGCCGGCTGGCCGTAGGCCGGTTGCGGCGCCCGGTTGGCCAACGTGGTCTGGCCCTGCCGGTTCGTCGTGGTCGCTATCTGCCCCGGGCGTGCAGCCGCATTGCCCTGCTGAACCGGAGTGACCGGTTGCGCCGTGACGGGCTGAACAGGCTGGGTCGAGGCAACGTTCGTCGCGGGCGCAGGCGGGGGTTGGCGCGGACCGAAAATCTCGGTGTAGAGGTCGGTGGTCGTGCCCTCGCTGGAGATGCCGTACATGGTCCCGTACGGCTGCTCGCCCTGAGCCGACGCCTGGGCCGAGGTCGCATTATTCGCCGCCGCGCATCCGGCAACGACGATCGCAACCGCGGCCAGCGCGGTGGCGGTCCGGATGCAAGGCAATGCGCTGATCAAGAAGTTCCCCCGGTCGATGGGGTCAGCAATAAAGGCTGGATATGGCGCGGGCAAGGCAAAACAATACTCCTGAAGATGGGCCCGGACCTAAACCGCTGAATGGCGAGGGGTCCGGCGCTGTTCACGCCGAACCCCTCATTGATCAGCATCAGCCGGCCTGTAAGCCGGGTTCTGTAGGGCCTCGCCCATTTGCATGGACGAGACGCGACGGCCATTCCTCTGGGACCATGCTTGCGCATGGCCTCGAGCAACCTACCCGGACAGCGAGCCAGACATCGCTCCCGCAGGCGTTATCGCTTTCGCGAACGTCCCGCGTTGCCATCCCTATTCGGTCTTGCTCCCGGTGGGGTTTACCATGCCGGTTCCGTCGCCGGACCCGCGGTGCGCTCTTACCGCACCTTTTCACCCTTACTCGCCTTCGCAGCTTGCGCTGCTACGGCGCAGCAGGCCCGAGGGCTTGTCGCACCGAAGCCCTAAGGGCGGAGGCGGGCGGTTCGTTCTCTGTGGCACTTTCCCTGGGGTTGCCCCCGCCGGGTGTTATCCGGCACCGTATGTCGATGGAGCCCGGACTTTCCTCTCCCTCGCGGGAGCGGCCGTCCGGCCGACTGACGTCCAAGGCATGGGGTTTATGGCGGGCGCCGTCAAGCCGATAACGCCGGACCTGCGCCCCAAAAAATAATTATCGTGAAGATGTCGTTTGGCGGCAGGCTTCTTCGACTGGTTGTCGGCGATGACGCCAATTCACAAGGAGGAGAGCGATGCAATATCTCTTGATGATCTACCGAAGCGAAGCCGAACTCGGTAAAATGACTGGTGCCGATCTCCAGGCCATGTCGGCGGAGTACGGCGCATTCACGCAGTCCATCATCCAGAGCGGAAACTTCAAGGCCGGCGATGGATTGCAGCCGTCGACGACCGCGACCACCGTGCGCGTGCGCGAGGGCAAGATCCTCACCACCGACGGCCCGTTTGCCGAAACGCGCGAACAGCTCGGCGGCTACTATCTGGTCGAGGCCAAGGATCTCGACGCCGCGATCGGAATCGCGGCCCGGATTCCGGGAGCCAAAAGCGGCTCGATCGAGGTTCGGCCCATCATGGTCTACAAGTGACGGCGAAGCCGTCATTTGCAAAGCGTCCGAACACGATTGCGGAAATTCCTCACTTGCAGCTTCCGGGTCAGCTGGCTTCGGCCAGCTCCCGGAGGAACGGTGAACGATGACGTCAGCCGAAATCGAAAAAATATTTCGCGACGAGGCGGGCCGGGCGCTGGCCACGCTGATCCGCCTCGTCGGCGATTTCGATCTCGCCGAGGACGTGTTGCAGGAAGCCTTTGCGGCGGCCCTCGAGCGCTGGCCCTGCACTGAACCGCCTGCCAATCCGCGGGCGTGGCTGGTCAATGTCGGGCGCAACAAGGCAATCGACCGCATCCGCCGGCAAATCTCGTTTCGCGACAAGCAGGCCGCGCTGACCCATGAAGTGCTGCTCAACGCCGAGGTTTCGGTCGAGGGCAATGACGCCGTGCTCGATGACGACATGCTGCGGCTGATCTTCACCTGTTGCCATCCTTCGTTCGCCGCCGAGGTTCAAGTCGCGCTGACGCTGCGAACCGTTTGCGGACTGACGACCGCGCAAGTGGCGCGCGCCTTCGTGGCGAGCGAGGACGCGATGGGCCAGCGCCTCGTTCGCGCCAAGCAGAAGATCCGGCTCGCCGGGATTCCCTATCAAGTGCCAGACCGCGATTCGCTCGAGCCGCGGCTGCGCGGCGTGCTGGCGGTGATCTATCTCGTCTTCACCGAAGGTTATGTCGCAACCTCGGGCGAGGAACTGATGCGGCCCGACCTCGCGCGCGAGGCGATCCGGCTCGCGCGTCTGCTCGATGCCTTGATGCCGCGCCGCCGGGAGGTCAAGGGTCTGCTCGCCCTGATGCTGTTGCACGATGCGCGTCGCAGCGGACGCCAGACCGAAGGCGGCGATATCGTGTTGCTTGAAGAGCAGGACCGCTCGCTGTGGGATCGGGCTCAGATCGCCGAAGGCTTGATGCTCGTGGAAGAGGCATTGCAGTTGCCGAGCCGCGCTGAGGCCTACACGGTGCAGGCGGCGATCGCGGCACTTCACGCCCAGGCGCCCAATTTTCAGGACACCGACTGGAAGCAAATTGCGGGGCTTTACGAAGTGCTGTTGCGGATCACCC
>NZ_JBAVCF010000726.1:0-4508 GCF_049586575.1 Bradyrhizobium sp. | reverse complement strand
CCTTGTGGAGTGCGCATTCATACTGCCAGAGGACATCGCGACCGGTGACGTTATTGCACTCGGAGGTTGTTGCGTAACTGCCCCGAACGGCGCGGGCACAATTTGCGCGAAAGAAAATCGCGCAAGGTAACGGCGTTTCCGAATCTCGTGATAGGGGAGCATTCCGTCGACCATGCCTTCCGTCGCGACAGAGATCGGAAACTCAACGCTCAATAATGCGCTCGGCGCGGCTCGACTTCAGGGCACAAGACTGGTACACACGGTTGGAACGGGCGAGTTCTAAGACATTGATTTTATTGAGCTTGCTGGCGCGATGTGGCAATCCCTCTCTCTCTCCGCCTCGATGCTCCATTATCCATCTGATCCTATTTGCAAATTATCCGGGCAATCGCGGCTGGTCCCCAATCTAGTCCCCACGGCGTGCCGATAAGCAGCGTAGCACGTGGGGAATGGTCCAGTAGGCGGGCCTTCCGGCGAATAACCGCTCGAGCGCGGCCACCAAAACCAGCCCGAGCCGCACTTGCCGAACGTCTCTAGCGTGCGGTCTGAATAAAACACTTCAACGCAGACGCCCGTCGCTGGGTTGATGTCGTAGATCGGATCATAAGCTGCGCGTTGCTTGACGCTCGAAGTCACCGGATGTCTCCTATGGGAGAGAGCCGTACCGCGCACGATCAACTATTGAGCGCACCTAAGTCGTTTTGACGGCCTCAACATGGCCGCATCGGGCTGCGCTGACGAAATTCTATCCCCCGGGGTACCAGGGACAGGCCCCCCGTCTCGCGCGCGCGAAGAGGTGTGCCGCGCATATGCAGCCCCAATTTCGAACGTTAAGATTTTCTTAACTGCCTTCGCCCCTCGGCAAACCAGCATTACTTTGGATGTTAAAGCACGGCGGACGTGCCCTAGCTCGCCCACGAAACCATTTTGAGCACCTCGCGAGACCGGCCTGAAACAATCGTCTGTCAGCTTAGCCGTTGATCAAACAACGGGGTGCGATCATGTGGGCAATTATCAGTTCGCTGTACAGGTCATATTGCCGGGCACGTCTGCTTGAAATGCGAGGGTTTCACCCCGTTGGCCATTGATGGGCCTATAGCCGGCTGATGGCGCTCTGGGTTTCAATTGCTCCGGATCCGCGCAATAGGTTCGTTTCATACGGGCACGGGATCTCTGTGAGGTCACGCGATCGTAGCGGGTTATCGCGAATCAGCGCATCCTGATTTCCTCAATGGCGCTGCGGGCTCGATTATGTACAGGCGCGAAGTTATCGATAGGAAGATCGTTGACCTTCAGCGCATCCTTGCGTCGACGGACGATCAATTGACGATCACCCTCCTGAACATGGAGATCGAGAGCTTCGAATCCGAAAGAGATTCGTTGCTTCAAACCGAGCATCGTAAATCAGCTGGGTTGCGCGAACTTGACGGTTGAGACCGGCCATTTCCCGTGATGGCCAGCAATCGATATTCGCAGGCCATGCATTTCGTCGAGCCAAATTTTTTCTACCGTACCGGCTTTTCCGTCGGTAAGGACCACGGCTTTGCCAACAAGCTCGCCTTGGGCCTGCTCGAACTCGCTGAGGATCGTGGACGCACGGATCTTCGCCGTTGGCATAAATGGTCTCACCGTGGAACGGCCAGTTATTTACCTGAGAAAGTGCGCAAGTCGTGACCGGGGACGTCACAAACGAGTGTCGGTGGAAACCGAAGCACGGCGGGCGCCCACAGCCTGGGCCTGGCCTAGATGGTCGACATCCACCACCCACGGGGTGATCCTAGTCGGTTTGACCAAGATGTGAACGCGCCGGCTCTCGCCACTACCCCTTTCTGTATCGCCGACGATCCAGCGAACGGTGTCGCCGGCGACGCCGGACCATCGATGCCGATGACCCGAACCGACCATTCGGGGCATAGCCCTAGACACGGAATTTTACCTCGACGAGTATCTTTCCGGGCTGAAAAGGAAATGATCATATGGCCGCAACCAGCGGTCGCACCGTCACGGTGTTCGGCGGAACCGGCTTTCTCGGCCGCCGCGTCGTTCGCCGTCTGCGCGATCACGGATTTCCCGTTCGGATTGCGTCTAGGCATCCGGATCGGCGACGCGAACATTTCGTCCCATATGGTCCGCAACTTCAATCCGTAGCGGCCGATATTCACGACGAGCGATCAGTCGCGGATGCGCTTGTCGGCGCTTACGGCGTCGTAAATGCGGTTAGTCTTTACGTCGAGCACGGAGAGGAAACCTTTCATTCCGTGCACGTCGAGGCGGCCCAACGGGTAGCGGCGCGAGCGCGCGGGGCGGGCGCCGAGCGGCTCGTTCACGTTTCAGGAATTGGCGCCGATGCCACCTCGCGATCCCGGTACATCCGAAAGCGCGGCGAAGGTGAACTGGCGGTTCGTGCCGCTTTCCCCGATGCAATTATCATCCGACCGGCGGTGATGTTCGGGCCCGACGATGCGTTTCTCACCACCGTACTCAAGTTACTCCGCCGGCTTCCGATCTATCCGATGTTCGGCCGCGGCCTGACCAGATTGCAGCCGGCTTATGTGGAGGATGTTGCCGAGGCGATCGGCCGAGTCATGCAGCGAGACGAGACGCCTTCAACCATCTTGGAGCTCGGCGGCCCGCGCGTGTACTCCTACGAGAAGTTTCTCAGAACCGTCGCGCATCAGGCCGGCCTTACGCCGGTGCTAGTTCCAGTTCCGTTTGCCGTTTGGTACGCGCTCGCATGGGCCTCCGAAATCCTCCCGAATCCATTTCTCACCCGTAACCAACTGGAGTTGATGCAGGTCGACACCGTGTCGGCGCCCGGGTTTCCTGGATTTGCCGAAGTCGAAATTTCGCCCCGCTCGGTCGAGGTGATGCTCCAGGAGATCCTGTCGAGTCGCGATTAAAGTTCCGTCCATCCGCTTCGGATGACAGGCGCACTCTGCATCTGCTCATGCAAGCTAAGTCCGCGAGCCAGTATAATTGATATCCGCCCAGGCTGCGCCGCCCTTGATGCCCGAACTGGTGAGGTCACCAGGCCGTTGATCCACATCAATTGCCGATGATCCAATTAATGCACAGCTTTTTGGGCTACTGAACGTGGAATGTTCGGTGGCGAAGAATTGCAGGGAGGTGGCATGGCTCATACCCTGGTTCCCAGCGATCACGTAGAGACTGCATCGGTCTACGGTCGCGGCGATGAGAAGATCGGCACGATCGAGCGACTGATGCTTGAAAAGAAGAGCGGAACAGTTGCCTACGCGGTCGTGAGATGCGGCGGATTATTCAAAGGTGAGGTACACCACTATCCGGTGCCTTGGGATACGCTGAAGTACGATGTGGCGCGTAAGGCCTACACAACGAACCTAACGTTAGCAGAACTTAGGAGCGGCCCATCGGAGCTCGACGGCGAGGCTTTCGACTGGGGCGACCGCTCTGCGGTCTATCGCCACCCGGAGTATTGGTCGGTGTAGAGCAGTCAACCTGCCGCAGGTATAAGCGCCAATCTGGCAGGGATCGATTGCTTCGCCATGGCAAGGGGTTGGAATGGATTGTGCTCACTCGATGGGATTTGCTAGGCATCTCGTTCATCATTTTGGCAGGAACAGCCCTTCACTTTGCTTTTGCATGGTCCGGGTATTGGAAGCCGATGGCATTGGTGGCGCCCGTCAATGAATCTGTCTGGGAGCATTTCAAACTCGCATTTTGGCCCGCACTGTTATGGGCGCTCTCGGAAAACGCGATGCGCCAGCTTAACGCACGAGCATTCTGGTCGGCAAAGGGTTACGCGCTGCTCGTTACCCCGATACTTATCGCAATTATTTTCTATGGCTATACAGCAGTGCTCGGACAAAACATTTTCGCGCTGGACATTGCCGCGTTTGTAATTGCCGTTGCCGCAGCCCAGTTAGCTTCCGCTCAATTGCTCAAGGTCAATATCCATAATCGGCGGGGGCGCTCAATCGGGATCAGCTTGCTTCTGTGCCAATTTGTCGCTACTCCACTTTCACTTACTACCCGCCCCCGCTCGGATTGTTTGAGGACGGACGCAATGGCACCAGGGGAATTCCGCCCAAAGCAACCGACACTATGGCGCGGGGTCGCTAAGTCGACGGCAAAGCCACAGAGCTCCGGTCCGTCGGGGCCTTCCGCCAGACCCGGTCGTCCACCGCCAAATTGTGGGCCTTTTGGCTATTTGGCCCGCACAGGAAGTAAAGATCGAGGCCTTCGCTCACATATCCAACCGTCGTCGCTTGCGGCCAACCGTCCGGCCTTAATGTCGCAATCGTCATGATCCGATGCTGATCCAAGCCGCCAAAGACTTGGTGTTTGACCAAGGTCAAAATCGCACAGCAAACCGGCGCTGTAGTGTCACGACTAATAGGCGGGATCGCCGGTAGATGGCTGAGCTAGTATTGGCGACTGTTGAGCTAAAATCGCATCTAGCATGGTACTATCATCCGACGCATTTTGAATATCATCGGCTATGCGGAAGGTAGGACTTCTACCGCTTC
>NZ_JBAVCF010000725.1:0-9082 GCF_049586575.1 Bradyrhizobium sp. | reverse complement strand
GTCGATCTTCCCGGCTTCATCGTCGCCGAACTCGCTGGCGCGGCGGCGGCGCTTTGGTTGATGGATTGGCTGTTGTCGCCTGATCGGCAGAGGGCCTCGGCGATAAAGGAAGTTCGCACATGAGCGTTACGATCTATCACAATCCGTCCTGCGGCACCTCGCGCAACACGCTGGCGATGATCCGCCAGAGCGGCGAGGAGCCGCAGATCATCGAATATCTGAAGACGCCGCCGGACCGCGCCCGGCTGCTCGAATTAGCCAAGGCCATGGGTATTTCAGTTCGCGGGCTGCTGCGCGAGAAGGGGACGCCCTATGCCGAACTCGGGCTCGCCGACCCCAAGTGGAGCGACGATGAGTTGCTCGATTTCATGCAGGCACACCCGATCCTGATCAACCGGCCGATCGTTGTGACGGCGAAGGGCACAAAAATGTGCCGGCCATCTGAAACCGTCCTCGATCTGCTCGACCATCCACCCGATCGCGTCGTCAAGGAAGACGGTGAGGTTGTGGTCAGGCCTGGAAAGTAAGGCCGGGGCCCGGCTTTCGCGGGCCGCGATCGCGCGGCAGCATCCTAGTGTGGCGGCTCTGACGTTCCTTTCAGTGTCGCTGCGAGTTCTTCGAAGGAACGTTAGAGCCAAAGGCACACTAGAATCATATGGTTGCTCGTGTCCTTTGGTTCTGACATTCGTAACAGTGCTCGCCGCGATAGGGTACGAATGTCAGAACCGAGACACTAGGCATGGAGCTTACCACCCGCCTCGTGCTGATGAACTGGCTGGTGAGCCAGGGCCTCACGGCTTAACCGAAAACGACCTGGTCCGCGGCTTCTGCGAGCGCTGCTGCGTCGCAGGGCTCGACCTGTCGCGCAGCCTTATCTTTATCGACACCCTGCATCCAATCTTCGAGGGACGCGGATTTCGCTGGAACGACGCTGACTCCAACGAAAGCGATTCCTTCGAATATGGGCCGACCGGCGAGAATGACGACGTCTGGCGTCGTTCGGTTTTCTTTCACATGCTCGTTACCTCAAGGATTAAGCGCGTTCGCCGACCATTTCAGGCTGATGCGTCAGTGCGACCGCAGGCGACATCAGGATCACCAGCGCTTGCGCGGCGAAGATCGCGACCGCGAGATAAAGACATGCTTCCGCGCCATAGAGGCCGCCGACGACGGCGCCGAGCGCCGAACCAACGGGGCGTGCGCCGTAACTCATGATGTTGATCGCCGAAACTCTCCCGAGCAGACTTGGCGGTGTCACCGATTGCCGTAGCGTCGTCGTAGAAATCACCCACAGGATCGGACCGACGCCCAGCAGGAAGAAGCTTGCGCCGGCAAGCCAGGGCGAGGGGAAAACGGTCGTGAGTGCCATCATCGCGGCGGCGACAAAGCCAGCAATGGGCCCGAGCCCGATCACGGTGCCGAACGCGATGTGATGCATCACCCGTGTCGCCAGCAGCGCACCCGTAACCATGCCGACGCCATACATCGCCATCGTCGTGCCGACGCCCGCGGCGGAGAGTCCGAGACGGTGAACCGCATAGGGCACGAATATGGCGAGCAGCAGAAATGAAGCCGTGTTGAAAATGAACTGCGTGACGAATACCGGCCGCAGCAGCGCATGGTGCAACACGAAGCCCGCGCCCTCGCGAATATCCTGCCATGGGTGACGGCGCGGCGCCGCCGCGCGCGAAGGCTCGTAGAGGCCGGACAACAACACGACCGCGACAACGGAAAGGGCTGCGGCGAATCCAAAGGCAGGTGCTGCACCGAGCCATCCCACGAGCACGCCGCCGAGCGCCGGTCCGGCGGCAAAGGCGATCGTCCGGGCGAGCTCGATCCGCGCATTGGCAACACGAAGCAGTTGCGGCGAAACCAGCGAAGGCACCAGCGCAGGCGCCGCCACGCTGTAGACTACCGTTCCGCACACGGCGATGAAGCCCAACAGGGCCAGCAGCGGCAGCGTCAGGAAATGAAGCCCGACCAGGAGCAGGATCACGAGCAGCGCTGCGGCGCGCAGCGCTTCCGCGCCGGCCATCAGCCAGCGCCGCGAGATGCGGTCGGCGAGCAGGCCAGCCGGGATCGCGAACAGGATGAACGGCAGCGTCAGCGCGGTCTGCAACAGGCCGGTCTGGCCTTCGCCGACGCCAAGCAGAAGCACGGCGACGATGGGCGCTGCGGCAAGCGCAATCTGCTCGGCCGATTGCGCCGCGAGGTTGGACCAGGCGAGGCGGTTGAAAGTAGAGGGCAGGCGGGTGGCTTCGGAAGCCGACATGGAATTGATCCCTGAAATCTCGATTGGCCGCCAATGTCGGCTCTCAGGGATATCGAACCCACCCGTTTCCGGACCTGACCTCCGCCCGATTCTAACAGATGCATTTGCAAATCAGTTGCAATAAGCGTGAGGCTAAGGCATCCTGTTTAAATGGACGCCCAAACCCCTGATCTGGCCCCGAATTCACCGCCAAAGGTCGCCGCCGGCGCCTCGCCCACCGTTTCGGGCTGGCGCGGGAAGCGGGGCACACCGTCATTGGCGGACATGTTCGCCTCCGTGGGAACCGCCAGAAAAGGCCCGTTCTGGCGCAAGCTGCTGGCGTTTCTTGGCCCCGGTTATCTCGTGGCCGTGGGCTACATGGACCCCGGCAACTGGGCGACCTCGCTCGCCGGTGGTTCCAAGTTCGGGTACGCGCTGCTGAGCGTTGCGTTGTTGTCCAACCTCATGGCGATCGTCCTCCAATCGCTGTGCACGCGGCTCGGCGTGGGCGCGGGGCGCGATCTCGCGCAAGCCTGCCGCGATTCATTTCCGCGTTGGGTCTCGCTGCCGCTGTGGCTCTCGGCGGAACTGGCGATCACCGCTACCGATCTGGCTGAGGTCATCGGCACCGCGATCGGTCTCAATCTGCTGTTCCACATTCCGCTTGGGATCGGCGTCATCCTGACCGCGGCGGATGTGTTCCTGATCCTCGCGCTGCAAGCCTTCGGCTTTCGCTGGATCGAAGCCTTTGTCGTGACGATGCTCGGCGTGATCGCGGCGTGCTTTGCGTTGCAGATCGCACTCGCCCACCCCGATTGGGGCGCGGTGCTGGGTGGCTTTGTGCCGACCCGCGAAATCCTCGTCAATCGCGAGATGCTTTATCTGGCGCTCGGCATTCTGGGCGCGACCGTGATGCCGCATAATCTTTACCTGCATTCCGGGCTGGTGCAGACCCGCTTCATCGGCGAGAGCCGGGAAGAGAAGCGGGAGGCAATCAAACTCGCCACCATCGACACCTCGATCGCGCTGTGTCTGGCGCTGACGATCAATGCCTCGATCCTGATCCTGGCCGCGGCCACGTTTCACCGGGCCGGGCAAACCGACATCGCCGAGCTCGATCAGGCGCACGCTTTTCTGGCGCCGCTGCTTGGCTCGACGCTCGCGCCGACGCTGTTTGCGATCGCGCTGCTGTGTTGCGGATTGAACTCGACCATCACCGCGACCCTGTCGGGCCAGATCGTGATGGAGGGTTTTCTGAACTGGCGGATCGCGCCGTGGCTTCGGCGCCTGGTGACGCGCCTGATTGCGATTGTACCGGCGGTGGTGGTGACGCTTCTGGCCGGCGAGAAGGCCACCGGCCGCCTGCTGATCCTGAGCCAGGTGGTGCTCAGCCTGCAATTGCCTCTGGCGGTGGTGCCGCTGGTGATGTTCACCTCAAGCCGGAGCAAGATGGGTCCATTCGTCGCGCCGCGATGGCTGAGCGGAATGGCGATTGCGACGGCGGCCCTGATCATCGCGCTCAATGCGAAGCTGGTGTGGGATTTTTGGACCGGAGGGTTTTGAGCGCCTGCGCCAGTGCGCATGACTAGCGCCGGAGGGCGCGATCAAGCCGACCGGCACCTGGAATCTGGGCACGCGCGCGGGCGACTTCGTCTTCATCGCGGGCATGGGCGGCATCGACCCGAAAGCCAATCATCTCGTTCAGGGCGACGAGGCGCGCATTCGCCAGGCCTTCGCCAACATGAAGCTGATCGCCGAGTCGGAAGGCGCAAGCTTACGCGACGCGGTGCGGCTCGTTGTCTATGTGACGGACATGTATCGCTTCCGGCCAATCGTCAACAAAATGCAGGAAGAGTTTTGGGGGAAGGGCCCGTATCCGCCGCGCACCATTGTCGAGGTACACCGTCTCAATGACGACGATATCTGCGAGGTCCAGGGCACGTTCTACGCGCCGGTGAAAAAATAAGGCGCTGGGCAGCGGCGGTTGCTTTTAATCCTGCGGTTCGCTCAGCATCTCACCGGTCGCCTCGATCCGTATCCAGCCCGACGGCGCGAGCCGCTGCTGCGGCAGGAAGCGGCCCTTGTAGTCCATCTTCTTGGAGCCCTCGATCCAGTAGCCGAGATAGACGTAAGGCAGGCCTTGCCGCCGTGCGCGGTTGATGTGGTCAAGGATCATGAAGGTGCCGAGCGAACGGCTTTCCTCGGAGGGTTCGAAAAACGAATAGACCATCGACAGCCCGTCCGAGAGCACGTCGGTCAGCGCTACCGCCAGCAGATCGGTGCCGCGTCCACTGACGGCGGTGTCGATGCCGCGGCGCCGGTATTCGATGATGCGGGTTTCGACGTGGCTGTCCTCGACCATCATGGCGTAATCCAGCACCGTCATGTCGGCCATGCCGCCGTGCCTGTGCCGCTGGTCCAGGTAGGCGCGGAAGATCGAATATTGCTCGGAAGTCGGCACTGCGCTGCGCTGCTCGCCAACGATGTCGGCGTTGCGGGCCATGATTTTCCGGAAATTGCGCGAGGGCCGGAATTCGTTCGCGACCACGCGGACGGAGACGCAGGCCCGACACTGGTCGCAGGCCGGCCGATAGGCGATCGACTGGCTGCGCCGGAAGCCGCCATGGGTCAGGAGGTCGTTGAGATCGCCGGCCTTTTCGCCCACCAGGTGCGTGAACACCTTGCGCTCGTGCCGTCCCGGCAGGTAGGGGCAGGGCGAGGGCGCCGTCAGATAGAATTGCGGGGTATCACGCGAATGCTGGGTCACGGGATGTCGTCTGGCTCCGAAAGGCGAGGCGTACGGTTACTAGTGTCCCTTTGGTTCTGACATTCGTAAAAGTGCTCGCTGCGACAAGATACGAATGTCAGAACCGGGACACTAGCGCAGCATCGCGCCGCCAAGCTTAACGGTCAATTGGTTTGCAAACCGTTTGCCCGCCGACCCTGTTCCTCCGATTACCGGCGAGCGCCTCAGAAAGTTCGTGCCGGCTGGCCCACGGGGGCGCGAACCGAGGTGTTGATGACCACGGTTCCGAGAACGATATCGTGCAATAGCCGCCGGCGGCCGTTGAAAAGCCCAACCAGCACCACAAACGGCGACAGAAACGAGATCGAAACCCAGAACAGCACCGCGTGCATCGCACCCAGCACGAAATAGCCGGGTGCGCCGTAAAAGGTCCGCAGCTCCAGATCCATCACCCGCATGCCGATCGTCGCCGAATGCGGACCGCCGAGGGACGCGCCGTAGTAGACGATGGCCCAGATCACCGAGGCCGGCCACGCCAGCCAGAACAGCGCCCAGCCAAGCCCGAGCGTGATCACTCCGAACACTGCAATAAAGAGGTAGCCGAGGATGACCGGCACCGACAGCACCACGAGGTCGATCAGAAACGCGAACACCCGCCGCGTCAGCACGCCGCGAAACAACTCTGGCTCCAGATCCGGATCGAACGCGTGGGGTGGAGCGCCGCCGTCGTCGCGCCAACCGCCGCGAGCATCGTAAGCGCCGTCAGCGCTATGAGTGCCGCGAGCATCGTTAGCGCCGCCGGTATTTCCAGAACCGCTGTAGGACATCTTCAGCTCTCCGAGGGGACGATAGACCCAGACGAAACATGGGAGCCTGCCATCCGGCCGCAAGGCCCCGCCGGCATTATCTACTGGAATTTTCCGGCGGGAACGTGGCCAGCGGCCTACTTGCGGGCTCACTTGGTCCCTGCGTACATTTGGGGCGCGTAACGGTGGAGACTGTACATGGCGAGGGAGGCGAAGCTGAGCTGTCGCTGCGGTGAGGTGCAGGGCGTAGTGACAAATGCGTCGCCGCAAGAGGTCAATCGCGTGGTCTGCTACTGCGACGACTGCCAGGCCTTTCTGCACCAGCTTGGTCGTGCCGATTTGCTCAATGCCCAGGGCGGCAGCGACATCGTCCAGCTTGCGCCGGCCTCGCTCAGCTTCACCCGCGGTCAGGATCGTATTGCGGGACTGCGCCTGACGCCCAAAGGGTTGCTTCGCTGGCACACGACTTGTTGCAATACCCCGGTTGGCAACACGCTTGGCCCGGCGCTTCCTTTCGTCGGGATCGTTGCGCAAGCATTCGATGCCGACGCACAGGGCGCGGACGGCGCATTCGGCGCACCGGTTGGCGCGATCCTTGGCAAGTTCGCGATCGGCAAGTCGCCGGCGGGATCGACCGGCATCAATCTGGGCCTCCTGTTCCGCGCCATCGCCAAAGTACTCGGCTGGCGCTTGGGCGGGCGGACGTGGCCGCATCCGTTCTTCGATCGGCAAACCCGCGAACCGATCTATCCGCTGACCGTGCTCTCGAAAGAGCAGCGCGATAGGCTGCGGCCGTATTGCGGTCCGGTGCCGACGGCGCGGTGATCTTACTCGGTGCTCGGGGTTATCTGCTGCGCCGAGGAGCCGATCCCGCAGGCTTGCGTCCGGAACCCTCCGAGGGATTCGGGCGGGCTGGCGTTTCAAGGCCCGTCAACGGCTCCCTGGCGGCGGCGATGATCCTACTTCAGAAGGCCTTGATGGCGGGATCGCGCAGGCGGTCCTCGCGGATGACGAGTTGGTAGTCGTCATCGCGCAATTCGGGGGCGGCAAGCGGGCAGACGAGGCGGCCTGCCGCGATATCGGCCTCGATCAAGGGAAGCGATCCCAGCGCGATGCCGAGGCCGTCGATGGCGGCTTGAAGCTGCAGATAGGTGTGGTGGCGCCTGCGGAGCGCACCGAGAAGGCGTGCGCCGTCTTCTACACCGGCACGATCGGCGCCGGCGCGACCCGCTCCCATTCTGTTCGGCTTCTTGGGTGATGCTGTCGGCGCTCATGGCGCCATCATGGCGACCGCGCTCACGGTGGCTGTTATTTTGCCGCTCGCCATTGCGCTGGCGGCGCGGCTCCCGGCCACAGAGCCGGCCGACCAGAATTGATCTAGCCGCCTTTTTTCAACTTCTCGGCCGCGCGCGGGGCAAAATAAGTGAGAACGCCGTCGGCTCCGGCGCGCTTGAAGGCGATGAGGCTTTCCATCATCGCCCGCTCGCCGTCGATCCAGCCGTTGTTATGCGCCGCCATGATCATCGCATATTCGCCGGACACCTGGTAGGCGAAGGTCGGCATGCCGAAGGCGTCTTTGACCCGCCTGAGAACATCGAGATAGGGCATGCCGGGCTTGACCATCACCATGTCCGCGCCTTCGGCGATATCGAGTTCGACCTCGCGCAGCGCCTCGTTCGAATTGCCGCTGTCCATCTGGTAGGTGCGCTTGTCGCCGGTCAGCGTCTTCGCCGAACCCACCGCGTCACGGAACGGACCGTAGAAGGCGGAAGCGTATTTCGCGGCATAGGCCATGATCTGCACGTCCTGGAATCCCGCGGCATCCAGCCCGTCGCGAATGGCGCCTACGCGCCCGTCCATCATGTCGGATGGCGCGATGATGTCGCAGCCGGCTTCTGCCTGCACCAGCGCCTGCCGCACCAATACTGCAACGGTGGCGTCGTTGAGGATCTTGCCGTCTTCCAGCAACCCGTCGTGACCGTGGCTGGTGAAGGGATCGAGCGCGACGTCGCAGAGCACGCCGAGATCGGGAAACTCCTTCTTGATCGCGCGCACCGACTGGCACACGAGATTGTCGGGATTGACGGCTTCAGAGCCCTGGTCGTCGCGCAAGGCTGGGTCGGTATAGGGAAATAGCGCAATGCAGGGAATGTCGAGTTTCACCGCGCGCTCGGCTTCACGCACCGCCTCATCGACGCTGAGCCGGTCGACGCCGGGCATCGAGGCAACCGCGGTACGCTGGTTGTTGCCGCCCGAGACGAACAGCGGCCAGATCAGGTCATCGGTGGTCAGAACATTTTCGCGCACCAAGCGACGCGCCCATTCCGCCTTGCGGTTGCGGCGGGGGCGGATCGCAAGATCAAGCCCTGGGGCGGAGAGGGTGGTCTCTCGTCGCGGCGTGTCGCGCATTTCGATCGGACGCCCGAATTTGATCGCCATTTGGTGTTCTTTCTAATAGATGGCCGGATGCCTGAGCGGCAGGCCGCCGCAATATAGCATTTGCGCGCCGCAAGGTTCGATTGATTTTATTGCTCCGAGAGGTCAAGAGTGACCTCAAATTTGCATGATTTGGTAACCAGCCCGCCTCTGATGTCGAATAAGCACGACTCCTCAAGAGACCACGCGATATCGGTTGACGCGATATCGTCGGAACGCAGCGAGTCCGGCGACAACGTCTGGACGCGCCGGCTGGTTCTTTTCCTGCGCATCATGGCGGTCGTCTCCGTCGCCAAGGGTCTTTATCACTGGGCGCAGGTCACGGGTTTTGTCGGCGGCGAAGAGGACGCCTTCGAAAACCAATCGCTCGCATGGCAGGCCTCGACCATCTATTTCGCGGTCATCGAACTGGTCGCCGCGGTGGGGCTTTGGCTCGCGACGCCGTGGGGGGCGGTGGTGTGGCTGATCACGGTCGTGTCAATGACGGTGATCGAACTGATGTTTCCGGCCATCTATGGCGGCAGCCTGACGATCGTGGCGGCGGAAGCCTCGATGCTGACGGCCTATCTCGTGCTGGCGTGGATGGCGGCCCGCGAGCGACCGCCGTAGCTTTCAATAATTGCGGTAACCATTCGGTCACCCTGCAACCCTCTCGCCACACCTGTTACGCAACCGTTTCCGTTTTCATGCCCCCTGTTTCCATATGTGACAGGGGGGGGGCAGACGAAGCGTGAACAGCGCACGCGCACCGTCAACGAAATCTTGCAAAAAGCCCTTGTATTGCAGGCTTAATCCGCGATTCACTGTCTTAAATTCATGATCTCTTTATTCTGTTATTTAAGC
>NZ_JBAVCF010000724.1:0-2925 GCF_049586575.1 Bradyrhizobium sp. | reverse complement strand
TCGGTATCGGTCAACGCCAACGCCGGCTGACGGTCGGCCTTGGCGAGTTCGCCGAGCCGGGCAATCTTGATCGAGCCCTTCAGCAGCGAATAGGCCGAATGGACGTGGAGATGGACG
Source organism: Bradyrhizobium sp. (assembly GCF_049586575.1). Taxonomy (GTDB): domain Bacteria; phylum Pseudomonadota; class Alphaproteobacteria; order Rhizobiales; family Xanthobacteraceae; genus Bradyrhizobium. Next base: position 2,808 of record NZ_JBAVCF010000724.1, on the reverse strand, counting down.
AATCCAGGATTTGAGGACGGCGCCACGGGCTTTGACATGTCGTTATCGGCAACTCAGCGTTTTGAGGGAGCACGCGCCGCTGGAAGCGACTCGGCTACCCTCCATCGTGAGGCCTCCAGCCAAGCAAGTCTACGCGCCCCTCGCCCCTCACCTGCCGCTATCAGGCTTTTCCCCAAAGGGGGAAAACCCTCACGCTGGGCCGTCCACAAACCGGCCGCAAGCCTACAATTGGGGAATCAATTGAGCCCATATCGCGACCATTCCGACAAAGAGGCCTATCGACGCCAACGCAGCTGCTTCCTCAACAAAAACCCGCAACATGACTACCTCCCTAGGTAAGAACATATCGGGAACATAGTTCCGTTTTTGTTCTCAGGCAAGTGCGTGGTAGTGGGTCAGTTTGAAAAAGGACCCCAATGGTTAACTTGCGGCGACTGCGCCTGCGCGTTCACCGGCAGGACATGCCGGCCGACATCTCACCCCAGAAGCCACATGTCTCAGGTTTAGCATCGCCGCTGAGGTGGCGCGGATCGTGCGCATGAAGCTCGCCCCTGAACACCAATAGAGCGGCAATCACCAAGAGGACCACAGAGAGGACCGTAGGGATTCTGTTTCGCATGGCGTCGCTTGAGGACTCGGACCGTTTCCAGTCTACCCGGACTGCTTGCGCCCAAAGACACGGAGCCGTAGCGGGCCGGTATGGAAAGTGACCGCGTTAGGTTCAATTCGTGAAGGAAGTCATCAGACCACAAACAAAAACCCCGGCCAAGCGGCCGGGGTCTGGAAGTTTGAGGGCCTAACTCAATACTAACTCAGTAGCGCGCAGACATCGGGCCGCCGAATTTGTAGTTCACGCGCGCGAGGAAGATATCCACGTCCTGGTTGATGTGGTCGGCTGCCGTCGACGCGAAGATCACGTCGTTGCCGCCCATGAACAGGTGATTGTATTCGAAGCCAAGTGACCAGTTCGGGGCAAAGGCATATTCGACGCCAACGCCCACCGCAGCGCCCCATCGCGTCTCGCTCGCAGAATCGATCAAGGCACCTCCGGCAGGGAAGAAAACGTCGTACTGGTTGTCGGTGACTGCGGCGCCGCCCTTCACGTAAATCAGCGCGTTGTTCCAGGCGTAGCCGATCTGACCCGTGAACAGACCGAACGCGTCGATCCTGGTTCGGTTTTGGTTGCCGACACTGCCCGGATCCAGGCTGAGGTTGTCGCCTTGCAAATCGGCCCAGTTGCCCTGCGCTTCGACGCCGAACACCCAGGACGACATCTGCCAGCGGTATCCGATCTGGCCACCGACCGTGCCTCCCGTCGCATCGTGGCAACCCTCGGGACTACCGCCCAGGAGATCCCAGCAATTGCGGCTGGTAGCACCGCCGCCGTTGATGCCGATGTAGAAGCCGCTCCAGTCATAGATGGGCGACGGCACCATCGCTGGCGCCTTCGTATAGGTCCGCGCCGGAAGATCGGCGGCGACGGCCGGTGCGGCGGCGCCAACCGCAATAGCTGCCGTCGCCAGAATGATAACTTTCTTCATATCCCAATCCTCTGCTTTCGAAGCTGTGTGTTTGCCCGAGCCCCGACACGACTCTTACCAACGTTCGCCGAGATTGCTGTAGCTCGCCTGCAACATCGGCGAAGAAACGTGCATCAAGAAAATTTTAAGAAACCGCTGCGACACAGGGGTTTTTTGAAACCTTCTGACACAAAGTTCCGCCACATTTACGCCCAGAAATTTCTCCGCGAGTTCCATCGAATCATGGAACCGATGTGATCGTCGAAAGCTTTATTGGATTAGAGTCCGCGGAACCGGAGGCCGTTCTCGAAAGCGCCGTGCTTTAAGGCGATCTGAGCGGCGCTTCGAAGGTCTTTTCCGGCTGGACCGTGAGGCGGATCGCGACGTCAGTGGAACCGTCGAACTTTTCCAGCACTTCATCACAAAGCAGGCAACGGAACTCGCCCTTAACACCGGGCCGTGAAGTCAGCTCGATGCGGCGATAACCGGCATGGCAGGCCCGACAGGTGAGATCAGATTTCTTCATTTCCGGAGAATGCCGTGGCTGGCGGCCACTTTCCAGCCCGGATGGATCACATTTTCTCCGTGAAACTTCATCTTTGCGGGAGGATCGCTAGAGGTCGAATTTTCTCGTATCCAGCCTTTTCAGTCCAGTTCGACCACATGGCCGTCGACGAGCGATACCCGCCGGTCCATGCGGCCGGCCAGTTCCATGTTGTGGGTAGCGATCAGCATCGCCACTCGCGTCGCCTTCACTAGTTGCATCAGGGCCTGGAAGACGTGATCGGCCGTGTTCGGGTCGAGGTTGCCGGTGGGCTCGTCGGCAAGCAACACCCGCGGCGCGTTGGCTACTGCGCGTGCGATCGCAACGCGCTGCTGTTCGCCGCCCGAAAGTTCCGCCGGCCGGTGCTTGATCCGGTCGCCCAGCCCGAGATAAGCGAGGATTTCGGTGGCGCGCTTGACGGTCTCGGATCGCTTCAAGCCCCGGATCATTTGCGGCAGCATGACGTTTTCGAGCGCCGAAAACTCCGGCAGCAGCCGGTGCGACTGGTAGACGAAGCCGATCTCGGTGCGGCGAATCTGCGTCCGGTCGATATCCGGCAAGCCGGAGGTCGGCGTGCCCCCGACATACACCTCACCCTCGTCGGGACTCTCAAGCAGGCCGGCGATGTGAAGCAAGGTCGATTTGCCGGCGCCCGATGGCGCGACGAGGGCCACCGACTGGCCGGCCCATAATGCGAGCTTGGCGCCGTTGAGGATCGTCAGCTGCGTCGCACCCTGCATGTAC
>NZ_JBAVCF010000723.1:0-3429 GCF_049586575.1 Bradyrhizobium sp. | reverse complement strand
ATGTTGAGCTTAGCGCTCATTTCTTCGGCGAAACGATTGCGGTTCGCCGGCGTCGGACTGAATACCTTGGCCCGTTTGATCGGTCGGACCACGAGGAACGCTTCGAGATAAGTTCGCGCCATGCCGCCCGAGCCTAATATACCAACGCTGCTTGCATCCTTGCGAGCAAGGTGCCTGGCGCCGATGCCGGCGCCGCCGCCAACCCGCATGTGCTGCAGGACTCCGTCATTGATGAAGGCGAGCGGTTCGCCGTTGCGCGTGCTCAGCAGCATGATCATGCCAAGGAACGTACCCGGCTTCATGCAATATTTGTTCTCACGCCACTGGCCATCTTTGCCGACCGGCCAAGTGATCACGTCGGATTTCATCCGGATGGCGAATATACCGTCGTTCGTCCCTTCCGCCGTGCCCCAACGGTAATAGCCGTCCTCGCGTTCGCAAGGTACGTACATGTCGATCCGTGGCCGATTGACCGCGCCGCCGGACGGGATTTGCCGAAATGCGTGCTCCTGCGCATCGATGCATTCGCGCATTGTGAGCAGCTTGGCGACGACGTCGTTGTGTATGAACAGCATTGCTTTTCCTCGCGCATGGGTTCTTGTCGTTACAAACTATAGCGGGCGATCGGGTGGATGAAATCCCGTTGACGTCATCTGCCAAAGCAGTCGCCCGGACTAGCCGATTAGCGGCATCCGGCTGATCAGATGTGAGGCAGGTTTGATAACGCTGGGCGAAGCGGTATCTTCGAATGGGAGCTCCAAATGGCCAAACGCACATGCGCCGAGTTGCCTCTCGACTCGGCATTCAAGGGATCCCGACGATGATTCTGTTCCACGAAGGCCGAGAGGTGGCACGCACGTCTGGCGCGATGTCTGCGATCCAGATTGTGCGTTGGGCGCGTGACCGCCTGCCCACGGTTGCTGCCTGAGCCTGCCGATGGAGCGGCCGTTAGCGTGACTGGGGACTGACTTTGGCGATTGGTCGTAAGCGACGATCCGAGGTTGGTTGTGACGCGGTTTAAGGCCAATGGCTAACAGCGACATTGACAGGAGCGAATAACAGCGCCGCTCCTCGCAGTCTATGCTGCCTTCATTGTGCAGCATTCGGCCGTGGACGTTTCCGCATCGTATCCGCTATGGACCGGTTGGCGGCAATTACGCCGCGATCTCAAATTTATCGCGCCTGACCTTCGTGAGATCGACGCCCTCGATACGTATCAATCGAGTCTCGGACGCGCGCCGCGGTGAATGCACATCGCCCTCGTTGTAAACGTGAGCCTTGCCGGGCGTTAAGTCATAAGTTCGGCCCTTCACGACTTTGCCGGGCCGCCCGTTTGCGGGCTTTTCGACAAGCTTCCAGTCGGTCATTTCGGTGACGCCGGTCACCTGACTGTAGACCGCCCAGCTCGGGCCGTGGTCGTGTGGCGAGCTGTTCTTCGCCCCCTTATAGACATGAGCAAGAATGCAAAAGTGCAGTTCGGGGTCCTCATAGAGAATTCTCCGCTCGGCTTCCGCATCCGTGCCGAGATACTTGGCAACGAACTCTGGATCGGTGCACGCCTTTTCGGTGTATTGGCGTACCAACTCGCGCCCCGCCGGGCCGGGATCCTTTAACAATGCCGAGCGGCAATCGGCCGAATATTGATCGAGCGTATAGGTCATGGCCAATCTTCCTTCCCTTGGATTTGAAGCATCGTAGCGCAACTCACATCTGTCTTCAAAGGGTCGTGCGCCTGGTCCGGCTGGATCAAGCGGGCAACGGCTTGGCTTTTCGATCTGCCTTGAAGGTGACCGGAATTCGCAGATAACGCACTCCGTTGTCTTCGGCGGGAGGAAATGCGCCTGCGCGAATGTTGACCTGGATTGAAGGCAGCAACAGCGTGGGTGCCGAAAGCGTGGAATCACGTGACGTGCGCATCGCGACGAACTCTGCTTCGGTCTTACCACCGCCGACATGGACGTTCTTGTCACGCTCTTCCTGAACTGTGGTCTCCCAGGCGTAAGTATCGCGGCCGGTCGCCTTGTAGTCATGGCACATGAACAAACGCGTGGCGGTTGGCAGTGCGAGCAGTCGCTTGATTGAGCGATAGAGCTGGTGGGAGTCGCCGCCCGGAAAATCAGCGCGCGCAGTGCCGTAATCCGGCATGAACAGCGTATCGCCGACGAAGACGGCATCTTCGATCTTGTAACTGATGTCCGCGGGGGTATGGCCCGGGGTGTGAAGTGTCTCCACGCCCAACTCACCGATCTTAAATCGTTCGCCATCCCGGAACAGATGGTCGAAATCGCTGCCGTCTGTCTTCAAATCGGTGGCGTTGAAGATCGGGCGGAAAATGCGCTGCACATCCTTGATGTGCTCGCCGATGCCGATTTTTGCCCCGGTTTTTGCCTTGATGTAGGGCGCGCCGGACAAATGATCGGCATGCGCGTGGGTTTCCAGGGCCCAGGCGACGGTCAAGCCAAGCTCCTTTGCAGTTTTTAAAATCGTTTCGACCGAGCGGGTGTCGACCTCGCCTGATTTGTGATCGTAGTCGAGCACAGGATCTATCACGGCGGCTTGCTTGGTTATGGGATCGGCCACGAGATAGCTGACGGTATTGGTGGGCTCGTCAAAAAAGGCCCGGATCATCGGTTTACTGGCCATGGCTGTCTCCGTTGCAAGGTTCATCCTGAGCGTCAGGCTTGACGTATATATTAGTAATCGCTAAATAAGCAACACTGAATGGATGATAACACGATGAACACAAAGCAACTCGATCTCGGAAGCTTCGAAGCACAGGCGAGCACAGTTGCGGGCATCCTTCGCGCGCTTGCCAACGAGCGGCGTCTGATGATCCTGTGCAAGCTAGTGGAATGGGGCGAGGGCAATGCTACCTCGCTTGCCGAAGCCGTCGGGCTTAGTCAGTCAGCGCTTTCCCAGCACCTCACAAAAATGCGCGATGAGAAGATTGTTGCCTTTCGGCGCGACTCGCAGGTGTTCTGGTATCGGATTGCCGATCCGCGCATCGAACAGCTCCTTGCAACTCTTCACGCTCTGTTTTGCGCGCAGCCCAAGCCCCGATCACGGCGCTGATCACTCAAGGAGAACAAGACCATGACCCTTCCAACGGTTACCCCCGAGAAGGCCAGGCATCTTCTGAATCAAGGTGCGATTCTCATTGACATCCGCGAAGCGGATGAGCGTGCCCGTGAACGCATCGCCGGTGCCCGCCATCTACCTTTGTCGAAATTGGATGAGGTGGACCTTGCGCTCCACGACGGCAAGCCCGTCATTTTCCACTGCCGTTCGGGCGCCCGCACGCTTGCCAATTCGGCGCGGCTTGCGGCACGCGCGGGCGAATCCTGCGAAGCCTATGTGGTCGAAGGTGGTCTCGATGCCTGGCGCAAGGCGGGACTGCCGGTGGTGACTGATCGCAGCCAGCCCATTGAG
>NZ_JBAVCF010000722.1:0-2291 GCF_049586575.1 Bradyrhizobium sp. | reverse complement strand
GAACTATTCTTACCGGGTGCCGCGCGGCATGGAACTGCAGCCGGGTGATGTGGTCTGTGTGCCCTTGGGGCCGCGCGAGGTGGTCGCGGTCGTGTGGGCGGAAAACGCCAATCCGGATCCGCGCCTGCACAATCGCCTGAAGGACGTCGGCGAGAAGCTCGACGTGCCGCCGCTCAAGCCGGAACTGCGCGCGCTCGTCGATTGGGTCGCCAACTACACGCTCTCGGCCCGCGGCATGGTGCTGCGGATGTCTCTACGCATGGGCGAAGATCTCGGACCCGAGCGGGTGCGGATGGGCGTGCGTCTGGCGGGCGACCCGCCGCAACGGATGACGCCGGCGCGTCGGCGATTGATCGAGCTGTTGTCCGACGGGCTGTTGCACGGCAAGGCAGATGCGGCGAGGGAAGCCGGCGTCAGCGTCGGTGTCGTCGATGGCCTTGTCGATGAAGGTACGCTCGCGGTCGAAGCGATGCCGCGTCCGCTCGCGCCGCCTGCGCCGGACCCGGATTTTTCGGTACCCGAATTCTCTCGCCAGCAGCGTACCGCCGTCGATTCGATGCGCGCGCTCGCCGCCAACGGCACCTTCCATGTCGCCTTGCTCGATGGGGTCACAGGCTCGGGCAAGACCGAAGTCTATTTCGAAGCGATCGCGGAAGTGATCCGTCGCGGAAAACAGTCGCTGATCCTGATGCCGGAAATTGCGTTGACCGGCCAGTTTCTGGATCGCTTCGCGCGGCGCTTCGGTGTGCGGCCGCTGGAATGGCATTCCGAACTGACCCCGCGGACGCGGCAACGCAACTGGGCCGCGATCGCCAGCGGCGAGGCGCCCGTCGTGGTGGGCGCGCGCTCCGCGTTGTTCATGCCCTATGCCGATCTCGGCTTGATCGTCGTCGATGAGGAGCACGACCAGGCTTACAAGCAGGACGATGGCGCGCATTACCACGCCCGCGACATGGCGGTGGTGCGCGCCCATATCGCGAAAATCCCGATTGTGCTGGCCTCTGCCACGCCGTCGGTGGAAACTGAAGTCAATGCGCGCAAGGGCCGCTATCAGCGCATCGTGCTGCCGTCGCGGTTCGGTGGCCAGCACATGCCGCATATCGAGGCGATCGATCTCAGGCGCGAAGCCCCGCCACGCGGCCGTTTCATCTCGCCGTTTCTAGCCGAGCAGATTCGCTCTGTGATCGAACGGCGCGAGCAGGCGCTGTTGTTCCTCAACCGCCGCGGCTATGCGCCACTGACCCTGTGCCGCGCCTGCGGGCATCGCTTCGCCTGCACCATCTGCGATGCCTGGCTGGTCGATCACCGCTTTCGCCAGCGGCTGGTCTGTCACCATTGCGGTTTCTCGATGCCACGTCCGCAACTCTGTCCGCATTGCTCGGCGGAAGAATCGCTGGTGGCGGTCGGTCCGGGCGTCGAACGCTTGCAGGAGGAGGCGGCCAGTCTCTTCCCGGAGGCGCGGACCATGGTGTTGTCGAGCGATCTCATCACCTCGATCGAGACCATGCGCAGCGAGTTGAACGAAATCGCCGAAGGCCGCGTGGACATCATCATCGGCACGCAACTGGTGGCCAAAGGCCATCATTTCCCGCGGCTCAATCTGGTCGGCGTCGTCGATGCGGATCTTGGCTTAAGCAACGGCGATCCGCGCGCGGCCGAGCGCACCTGGCAACTGCTCAACCAGGTGATCGGACGCGCCGGGCGCGATCAGGGCAGGGGTGTCGGCTACTTGCAGACCCATCAGGTGGAACATCCCGTAATGAAGGCGCTGGTGGCCTGCGACCGTGACGCATTTTATGCCAGCGAAATCGAGATGCGCGAGAGAACCGGCTATCCGCCGTTCGGGCGGCTCGCGAGCCTGATCGTGTCCGCCGGCGATCGCCCCACGGCGGAAGGTTTTGCGCGCAAGCTTGCCGCGATCGCCCCGATCGATGAACGGATCAAGGTGCTGGGACCCGCCGAGGCGCCGCTTGCGGTCATCAAGGGACGCTATCGCTTTCGGCTTCTGGTGAAGGCGCTGCGTAACGTCGATCTGTCGGAATACTTGCGCGAATGGCTGGCCGCAGGTCCGAAGACCAAGGGCAATCTCAAGCTCGAGGTCGACGTCGATCCTCAGAGCTTTTTGTAGTTTCAGGCAGGACAGTCTGTCTGCGCCGGGAAAGCGCATCCCGGAATCGGCAAGAAGGCCTGCCGACATTTCGGCCGGCAGGCCTTCTTCAGCGTGCATGAAGTTCCGCGGTCGGGAGTTACGAGACAACCTCGGCGGTGACGCGGCCGACGCCGGCGCTCGT
>NZ_JBAVCF010000721.1:0-4905 GCF_049586575.1 Bradyrhizobium sp. | reverse complement strand
GCGCCGGGGTGGACCGTGCCGGCTGGGACGGCATTATCGAGGCCGGCGCCGCCGGGGCCGAACGTGGCGCGGCATTCCCTGTCACGACCGGCGAAGTCCCGCCGGTCTGCTCGATCATACGGATGGCTTCATCCGGCGTCGGCATATCGGCGACGTAGGCGATCCGCACCAGCACCATTTCCGCTGCCGCCGCGGGACGCGTCGCCACTTGTACCTCGGCGGTGCCCTTGAGCAGCATCTGCCACATCCGTGACAGCACGCGCATCGAAACCTTGGCGGCGAAGTCCCGCGCCCGCAGTCGCTCGGTCTCGCCGAAGGCGACGTTATCGGCCGTCGCCGGAACGATCTTGACGCGGGTGACGAAGTTGACGAATTCGGCCAAATCCGACAGCACCACGACCGGGTCGGCGCCGGTGTCGTACTGCTCGCGAAATTCCTTGAATGCGCTCGCGATGTCACCGCGAACGAGATGTTCGAACAGATCGATCACCCGCGTTCGATCGGCAAGGCCGAGCATCTGCCGCACGGCGTCCGCGCGCACTGGACCGGCCGCATGCGCGATCGCCTGATCGAGCAGCGACAGCGAATCGCGCACCGAACCTTCGGCGGCGCGCGCGATGATGCCGAGCGCCTCAGCCTCCGCTTCGACGCCCTCTTTCGCCGCGATATTGGAAAGATGCGCCATCAACACATCCGCCTCGACCCGCCGCAAATCGAAACGCTGGCAACGCGACAGCACCGTGACGGGCACTTTGCGGATTTCGGTGGTGGCGAAAACGAATTTAGCGTGCTCCGGCGGCTCTTCCAGCGTTTTCAGAAACGCGTTGAATGCCGCCGTCGACAGCATATGGACTTCGTCGATGATGTAGACCTTGTAGCGCGCGCTCGCCGGGGCGTAGCGCACGCTGTCGTTGATCTGACGCACATCGTCGACGCCCGTGTGGGAGGCGGCGTCCATCTCCAGCACATCCATGTGCCGGCTTTCCATGATCGCCTGACAGTGCACGCCGAGTTTCGGCATATGGATCGTCGGCCCCTTCACCGATCCATCGGGCAGTTCGTAGTTCAAGGCCCGCGCCAGAATCCGCGCGGTCGTGGTCTTGCCGACGCCACGGACGCCGGTGAGGATCCAGGCTTGCGGGATGCGCCCGGTTTCGAACGCATTCGAGACGGTGCGTACCACCGCCTCCTGGCCGATCAGGTCCTCGAAACCCGCAGGGCGATACTTCCGCGCCAAAACGCGGTAGGGCTTGCCGGTCTCTGCCGGGGCGCCCAGAGCAAATCCGCTTTGACCGGCATTGTCGGGATCGTGGGGGGGCAGTGGCGCGCCAGCATCATTCATCGGTTGGTCCGCAATTGATCATCTCGCGAAGCTGGCTTTGCGGAACAGACACTTTGCGGAGCAGCCGCCCGGCGGAATCGGTCGCAGCGCATGCGCTATTCGCCGGCAAAACAGGTAGGAGACTGACGAGCGACCCGATCCGGACCTCGTTAGGGCTGCTTCCTTCCGGACCTGACCCGGTTGGCGAGTGGCTCGTCCACCGCCAATCTCCCGGCCCTTATTTGGAGCCAAACGGCCCCGAAAGCAAGCGGGGGCCGGGTGGTTTGGGGGACTTGTACAGAATCGCGGATAAGGCATTAATTACAGGGTCTTGGCCGTCCGAGACAGGGAAATATCCATGGCCGCTGAGGAATCCACCTGGTCGCTGCATGCGCGGCTCAAGGAAGACACCATCGACATCGGCGACCTGCCGCTCTGCCGGGTGCTGGTGATCAAGGATGCGCATTATCCCTGGCTGCTGCTGGTGCCACGCCGGCCCGAGGCCGTGGAGATCATCGACCTCGATGAGGTGGAGCAGGCGCAGTTGATGACCGAGATTTCCCGGGTCGCGCGCGCATTGAAAGAAATCACCAAATGCGAGAAGCTGAATATCGCAGCGCTCGGCAACATGGTTCCGCAACTGCACGTGCACGTCATCGCGCGGCGATCCAGCGATGCCGCGTGGCCGCATCCGGTTTGGGGGGTCAAGCCGCCGCTGGCGCATGATGCTGAGGAGGTTCAGCGATTTATCAGCGCGCTTCGCCGCAAAATCTGGCTGGTGAAGTAGATTTGCCATTTGCTCCCCACCTGGCCGCCGGCTCGCGATGCGAATGTCAAATCCTAAACTTCACTAGAATCTGATATTTACTGGTGATCCTATGATTCTAGCATTCGCAAGAGTGGCTGCTGAGGGGGGATGCGAGTGTTAGAATCGGATCACCAGGTTGAACACATGACTGCATTTGATTCGTTTCCATTGGGACAGCCGGGTTTCGTCTCGCACGTCCTCGATCGTGCTGCCCATCTGCGCGGCGACGAGGCGAAACTGCTGGCGCTGGAAAGCCACCCCGATGCTCGCGCCTATGTCGTCTATCGGGACTCGCTGGTGGTGAGGCGAGAGGCGGCAAGTCCCCGCGCGCTCTTGAGTCTCGAAGAGGCTTTGAAACTCGGCGCCAATCCTGGCACCATTTTCTTGGGCCTCCGAGACGGTGCGCCCGTATTCGGCATGGGTATATCGCCGGCAGCGGTCGAGCAGTTGCTGACCCGCGACGATGCCGCCGTCAGCGAATTGCGCGGCATGGCGATGCAGGGCGCGGTTCCTCCCAACCAGTTGTCGGCAATCGCCATGGCGAAGTCGATGGTGACCTGGCATCAGCGCCATGGCTATTGCGCCAATTGCGGAACCCGTACCGCGATGAAAGAGGGCGGCTGGAAGCGCGACTGCCCGAGTTGCAAGGCTGAACATTTTCCCCGCACCGATCCTGTCGTGATCATGCTGGTGACCTCGGGCGACAAGGTTCTGCTCGGCCGCCAGAAGCATTTCCTTCCGGGGATGTATTCCTGCCTCGCTGGTTTCGTCGAAGCCGCCGAAACGATCGAGGCCGCGGTTCAGCGCGAGAGCTTCGAGGAATCCGGTATCCGCTGCACCGACGTTCGATATTACATGACGCAGCCCTGGCCTTATCCTTCGTCGCTGATGATTGGATGCACGGCCCGCGCCTTGAACGAGGACATTGTCGTTGACCGCGCGGAACTGGAAGATGCGCGCTGGTTCGATCGCGCCGAGGCGACCTTGATGATACGGCGGGAACATCCCGACGGACTTGCCGGTCCGCATCCGTTTGCGATCGCCCATCATCTGCTCGGACGATGGGTGCATGATGGTCCCGGCCATCAAGTGTGACCGGAACCGGCCCCTTGCCGCTGTCGTTAGGCATCCAGCTACAAATACCCGGGAACCCGTATGACCAACGCCGCCTCAACTCCGCATCGCGCGGGTAAGCAACCTCCACGGATTCTCTGCATCGGCATGCCGGTGCGCGACCTGACATTTCGCGTGCCTGGACTGCCGGCGCGCGGCTCCAAGGAGAACGCTACTCATTTTGAGGAAATTTGCGGCGGCAACGCACTCAACGGCGCGATCGGAATCGTACGGCTCGGTGGCCGCGCCTCGATCTGCGGACCGATGGGGGACGAGAGCGAAACGACGTCCAGGTACATCTATGACAAGATGGCGGAGGAAGGCATCGAGACCCGACATCTCGTGCACATGCCGGGCCTGGTGACGCCGATCTCCAACATCATGATCGACCCCAGCGGCGAGCGCACCATTGTCACCTTCCGCGATCCGGAATTGTGGAACGTGCGCCTCTCGAATCACAACACGCTATTGGAAGATTGCGATGCCATCCTGACCGAGAGCCGCTGCGCGACATTCTGCACCGATCTCTGTGCGGAAGCGACGCGGCGCGGCATTCCGGTCATTGTCGACGTCGATCGCGCGATGTCGCTGCGGGAAGGCCTGCTCACCGCGTCATCGCATCTGATTTTCTCCAGCGAACCCTTGCAGGAAACGGCCGGTGTCACGGACGACGGCGAAGCGCTCAAGAAGATTGCAAAACTGACCCCGTCCTTCCTCGCCGGCACGCGGGGCGCGCAAGGCACGATTTGGCTCGACGAGCACCAGACCCTGCAACAGACGCCGGCTTTCCCGGTGCATACCGTGGATACGCTGGGCGCAGGCGACGTGTTCCACGGGGCATTCGCGCTGGCGATCACCGAGAACCAGGATTTGCGGGCGGCTCTGCGGTTCGCTTCGGCGGCCGCTGCGCTGAAATGCACCCGCTTCGGCGGGGCCTTCGCGGCCCCGCAACGTACTGAAGTTGAAGCGCTTTTGGGCTAGGAGCGGCTGCCGGCTGGGGTCGATTTATGCCAGCGGACTTGTCATAGAAGAATTTTCTATATAAGAGGGCGTAAACCTTCATTATTGGAAGAAAGTTCTTTCAGACATGACCGATCTCGCCGTTCACGCCCCCGATCTCAACCGCAGGCTCGATGCCATCGACCGCAAGATCCTCACCGTGCTGCAACAGGACGCCTCGCTCTCGGTCGCCGAGATCGGCGACCGCGTCGGCCTCTCCTCGACGCCTTGCTGGAAACGAATCCAGCGGCTGGAGGCCGACGGCGTCATTCTGCGCCGGGTAGCGCTGGTCGATCAGAACAAGATCGGACTCGGCATCACCGTGTTCGTTTCGGTCGAAAGCGCCGATCACTCCGAGGCGTGGCTGCAGAAATTCGCCGAGGCGGTCTCGGCGATGCCCGAGGTGATGGAATTTTATCGGATGGCGGGCGATGTCGATTACATGCTGCGCGTCGTGGCGGCGGACATGCAGAGCTACGACGTGTTCTACAAGAGACTGATCGGCGCGGTACCGCTGAAGAATGTGACGTCGCGTTTTGCGATGGAAAAAATCAAGTCGGTGACGGCTCTTCCGGTGCCCGCGAACTAGCCCAGGAATGGCTCTGAAGCGATGACGTAGGCTGATCTTCACGTCGCCTCACCTTGCGGCAAACAACCTCCGCGA
>NZ_JBAVCF010000720.1:0-4754 GCF_049586575.1 Bradyrhizobium sp. | reverse complement strand
GAAAAAGCCTTCTGCAATGGCGGCGTACCAGGCCGCATGTCGGCCAAGAGGAATGAAATCGAGTGAAAATATGACTTTGGTCAGCGCTGGCGGCGTGCTCTGCGCGGCCGCCGCATCGGGCCGCATCACCGCAATCGAAGCAACTGCAAACGCTGCAGCGACTGCGCCTGGAAAAATACGCATGCTCTCTCTCCCGCGATGTGACCGCCCTTTCATGACGATCGTGCCACCAATAGTTTCATGCAGTCAATAGATTTTCGAAAATCCGTTGATTGTCGAATAGTACTCGTATATGCGATTATCCTTTGCCGATTGGGCCACTCAAACCGGAAGCGCGAATGCCCGCAATGCCTGCCAAGCGTTCTGCCGATCAGACTTTGACCGCCTCGGCTCTGAACCGCATTCGTTCTGACATTATTGCCTGCCGTCTCATGCCCGACGAGCGCTTGCGTTTCGAAGCGTTGCGCGAGCGTTACGGCATGGGAGTCAGTCCACTCCGCGAGGCGTTGATGCGCCTCGAAGCCGAAGGACTTGTTCAGCTTGAACAGAACAAGGGTTTTCGCGTGTCCGAGGTCTCACGCGAGAACCTGCTGGATCTGATGCGGACCAGGATCGAGATTGAAACGATCGCACTTCGCTGGTCGCTGGAAAAAGGCGGTGTCGACTGGGAGGCCAATCTGCTCGGCGCATTTCATCGATTATCCCGCCAGACCAAGCTCGATCCAACCGAGCCGGAGACCATCAACGAGGCATGGAGCCGCGAGCACGCAGCGTTTCATGCCGCTCTCGTCTCGGCGTGCGGTTCGCAGACGCTGATATCGATTCGGGAGCGTTTGTTTGAGCAGGCAGAGCGCTATGTCTCGCTTTCCATTATGTCCAACGCCCCGTTGCGAGACGACGTGGGCGAGCACAAACAATTGATGCGAACGGCGCTCAACCGCGACGTGGACAAGTCAATCGAGCTTAATCGACTGCACATCAGCCGTACGACGGATAAGGTCGCAGCCTGTCTCGCCGCGAACCGTGGCGCCGACACCGGAGTCGCGCTCAAAAGGAAATCGTTTAAATGAACGTGCAGGGCCAGGCAGGACCCGCGACCATACCGGCAAAACAACTTGCAGCGTTCGTGGCCGAACTGTTTGCCGCTACCGGACTTTCAGCTCCAGCCGCGGAAAAAGTTGCCAACGGCCTCGTTGACGCCGATCTCGAAGGACTCGCATCGCACGGGGTGATGCTGGCCGATATGTATATCGAAAGGCTGCAAGGCGGCTCGGTATCGAAAGACACGGCCGCAGCCATCGTGTCCGAACGACAGGGCGCTGTTGTGCTCGATGCCGGCAATGCGCTTGGCCAATTGACTGGCGAGCAGGCGATGGGCCTTGCAGTCGACAAGGCCAGGCAGTTTGCCGCCGGTATCGTGGCCGTTCGTCACGGTTTTCACTTTGGCTCGGCCGGCCGTTACGCGCGCCAAGCGGCGGATTCGGGTTGCATCGGCATAGCGATGTGCAATACGCGTCCGCTGATGCCTGCGCCCGGCGGCGCCGAGCGCGTTGTCGGCAATAATCCGCTCGCCATCGCGGTGCCGGCTGATGGCGAAATTCCCATCGTGCTCGATATGGCGACAAGCGAAGCCGCGATGGGCAAAATCCGGATGGCTGAAAAAGCCAAGGAAGCTATTCCGCCAACGTGGGCCGTCACGGCACAGGGGCTTCCGACCACCAATCCAACCGAGGCCATCGCCGGGATGCTGTTGCCTTCGGGTGGTCCGAAGGGCTTCGGACTGTCATTTCTGATCGACCTCTTATGTGGCCTACTGTCTCAAGGTGCGAGCGGCGCGCAGGTTCGACCGCTCTACGGCGATTTCAGCGTGCCTTACGATTGCTCGCACCTGTTCGTCGCGATCGACGTTGCGCATTTTTGCGATCTCGACTGGTTCCGTGTGCAGGCGGCCAACGCCGCCGCGCGCATCCGCGGCGGCAAGCGGGCGCCGGGCGTGACCCAGTTATTCACCCCGGGAGAGCCGGAATGGCAGCGACGCAATCGCTCCGGCGATCAGGTGCTCGTGGATCCTGCCGTAGTCGCGATGTTGCAACGTTACGCGGAGCGCCTCGGTGTCGCGCCGACGCCTTTTGACGCCAAAACACCATAGGAAAAGCACAACATGCCCAAGGTTCAAATATCGAGCCCGAAGTTACGGCAGCCGAACGGCGTCTTCTCGCACGCTACCGCCATCGAAGCGACGGGGCGATTTGTCTTCATTTCCGGAATGACAGCCCGCCGTCCGGACGGCACAATTGCTGGCATCGGCGACATCAGCGAGCAAACCCGTCAAGTCTGCGAAAACATCAAAGCAGCGGTGGAGGCTGCCGGCGGCACGCTCGATGATGTCTGCCGTGTCGACGTCTATGTGCGGAACATGGAGCATTTCGAGACAATCCACAAAGTGCGCGCCCAATACTTCAAACCGCCATTGCCGGCCTCGACCATGGTCGAAGTGACCAAGATGACGTCACCCGATTATCTGATCGAGATCAACGCCATCGCTGTGCTGCCGAAGTAAGCGTGGAACAATCCAACATGTCCGACAAATTTGGAATTTTGGAAGCTGAGAAACGCGGTATCAAGCTGGGCGAGATCGGCCAGCGCATCGTGCTTGAGAACGAGCACGTGCGGATTTGGGAGATCAATCTCGATCCGGGCGAGACTATCGATTTCCATATTCACTATCATCCTTATGTCGTCATCTCACTCGGCGGTGGCGAGAACGAGATCGAAACAATCTTTGGGGATCTCATCAAGACCGTAGAGGAGCTCGGCTCGACGGTATTCATCAACGAGATGCGCGCAGTTCACCGGCTGACCAACCGCGCGAAAATTCGCTATCTGTCCCGCCTCATCGAATTGAAAAGCGTCCGGTGGACGACCGAAGTCAAAGATTGATCCAGGAGTAACGTCATGTTGCCAAAAGAAGCGCCGAAGCTCGAAGAACTTCTCATCCAGTCGGAAACGCTGCCGTGGCGCGAGAAATCGCTAAAAGGCATTTCCGAAAAGATGCTCTGGCGTGATGAACAGACCGGCGCGTCAATCGCGCTGATCAAATTTGCCGAAGGGGCTGGAATTCCGCAGCCTCATTACCATGCCTCGAACCAGTTTATGTTCTGTCTAAAAGGCAATTACGAATACACCTCAACGGGAGTCACACTCACCGCCGGGAGCTTCTACTGCAATCCGAAGGGCAACGTGCACGGCCCGGCAATCGCTCATGCCGAGACCGTCGTCATCGAGATTTACGACGGCCCGCATTATCCAGAAAAACCGGCCTGGTACACTGACGAGCAAGACGCCCGTTGACCGGTTGGCGTATGCGAGGTCGTAGGAACTCGGAGGAGGATACTCGCATCTCCGCCGATTACAGATCGTCCGTGCACCGCTCTGTTCGACCACCGGTAGGCTCCAAGCGTCAATTGTAGCGCCTTCTTATTTGGGGCATGCCGGTATGGACAACGTTCAGAAGTACGTGAAGGAGCGTCACTGGAGCCAACCGGCCGGGCGAATCCGTGCAGTGACGATTGGACGATCCTGTGGCGGCCAACAGATCCCTTAACCATCCCAGGTGATGCGACTCGCGCGCCAAAAAAGGCTCCCCACATTTGTCTCAGCGTTCAGAGCCGGGCCTCGACGGATTGGCCCGCACCAACCTGCGCTTCTCCCGCGAGGTGGTCCGTAAACGCGGCAGGCGCCGCCTTGGCACCCGCAACCAAAGGAGATGCCCATGGCCCCCGCACGGCCGTATTGGAAAGGCTACCTCAAGCTCTCGCTGGTCTCCTGCCCTATCGCCCTCTACACCGGGACATCATCGACCGAACGGGTGTCGTTCCGCCAAATCAACAAGAAAACCGGCAACCGGCTGCGCCAGCAGCTGGTCGATGAGGTTACGCGCGAGCCGATTGAAGGCTTCGATAAGGGTCGCGGCTATGAATACGCGAAGAATGCCTACATCCCGGTCGACGATGACGAACTGGATGCCATTGCGATCGAGAGCAACCACACCATCGAAATCGATTCGTTCGTACCGCGCGAGCAGATCGATGAACGATACCTGGATACCCCCTACTACCTCGCGCCGAATGACCAGGCGGGACAGGACGCGTTTGCGGTCATCCGCGAAGCCATGCGCGGCAAGGGCAGGGTCGCCCTCGGACGTGTAGTGCTCTCCAAGCGCGAACGCGTCATCATGCTGGAGCCCCGGGACAAGGGCCTGATAGGCACCACTCTTCGCTACCCGTACGAGGTCAGGGATGTGAAGGAGTATTTCGACGATGTTCCCGAGCTGAAGATTGAGCCGGACATGCTTAAACTTGCCGAGCACATTCTCCAAAGCAAGGCAGCAGACTTCGACCCGTCCCAGTTCGTCGATCACTACGAGGAAGCTGTGGTCGAGATGCTCAAAACGAAACGCGCAGGCTTGGCCGTATCACGCGAGCAAGCGGCCCCGCGGACCCATAACGTGGTCAACCTCATGGAAGCACTCCGTCGCAGCATCGCGCAGGACCAAGCGGCGTCTGCCCGTCCGGCGAAAGGCCGAAAGCGTATCGACGGACAGGCCGAAATGCTGCTTCCGATTGCTGGCAAGGCCAAGAAGGCTGTCGTGGCAAAGTCCACGGTTCGCCCAAGCGCCCGCCAGATGAAGGCCGGCTAACGAGGCAAAGGCAGTAGCGCCGATCGCTTTTAGCCGTGAGCTCAAGGCACAACAC
>NZ_JBAVCF010000719.1:0-3826 GCF_049586575.1 Bradyrhizobium sp. | reverse complement strand
CGTGCGAATCGGTAATCGCCCTGCCTACAGACGCGCAATGGAGAAAAGCGATCCGGGCTTGCCGCTTTTGCTGACCTGATTTCCACGTCGCGTGCTTCCGGTTTTGGCCCATCGCGATCGGCGGATTCTTCTTGAAACGCTGGTTGAAGCGTTTGGTGAAGGCGCGTGTCTGGTCGTTCAATATCCCAATAGAAGGTCTCGGTGAAATTGAGACCCTGCGCGACGTTCAGTCCAAGCGAGTTGACGTCGGTGATGAACATCAACATGCCCGCCAGTTTCTGTCCGCCCGCGACGATGCCGAATTCAGCTGCCTGCTTGATGGCGTTGGTAGTATCGCCGCCGGCATTGGCAAGGCCGACAATTTTTGCCTTCGAGTTTTGCGCTTGCAGCAGGAACGAGGAGAAGTCGGCATTGTTCAGCGGATGCTTGACGCTGCCCAATATCTTGCCGCCATTGGCCACGATCACCGCGCTGGTGTCGCGCTCAAGGGCGTGCCCGAATGCGTAGTCAGCGGTCAGGAAGAACCAGGTATCGCCACCCGACTTCACCAGCGCCTTGCCGGTGCCCCCCGATTTGATTTCCCCGGGAGTATTATGTCCGGCCTTCGCCGTGCCGCCCAGGGCGTTTCGAACTTCCAGACGGACGCGGCAAAATGCCCGGCGTCAGCGAAAGTAGTACCGGAAAGCCGTATAGACGATCGCCAGACAGACGAAGATCAGTGCGACGGGAAGTTTTGGCTTGGCTTGCTGCCCACCAGCCGGCTTCGCTCGTTGCGGAGGCGGGCGTTTGAAGGCTGTGACGTTGCCGCTGGTTTGAACTGTCTCGGCCGGACGGGGTTTAACCTCGGGAGCCTCGCCCGCGCCGCCCATCTCCGCGTAATAACTCTGATAGATGAGCTGGATGACCACCTCGGAGGCCACGGCTTCGCGCTCTTCCTTCAGTAGCGTCTTGTACTTGTCGAGGAAGACTTGGGCCGCGGGGGGCAGGGAGGAGGCGCCGTTGAGCTTTGCCATCATGGTCCAGGTTGCGAAATCGGCTCTTGCCCTCGTATCGGCGCGTCGCGCGATCATCATGTTGGCTGCTTTGATCAAAATGGCCTCTGCTTCCTTGCGGCGCGGGTCTTGCGGCTGGCTGAGCCGAAGTCTGGGACTGGATCGGTTATGCGTTGCCGGTGACGATCAGAACCAGCCGGATCACAAAGCCGGTCGTGGTTCGCAATATCGCCGAAATAACATCAAGATTTAGACCGAACTGCGAACCGGCGAGTGGCAGCAGGATCAAAAGTCCGATCAGGATCAACATCCCGAACGGTTCCAACCGAGAAAGCGGCAAGGCCAGTACCCTCGGCAACAGCCCGACCGCGACACGCCCGCCGTCGAGAGGCGGGATCGGCATCATGTTAAAGATCGCAAGGATCACATTGATCACAAGCGCGTTTTTCAGATTATCGAAAAGCCATTGCGCGGCATTGGCGGGCAGCAAACCCACGCCATGGATCGCGGATGCGGCGACCAGCGCCAGCACGATATTGGTGGCAGGACCCGCCAACGCCACCAGGACCATGCCGATCCGCGGATTGCGAAGCGCGCGAAAATTCACCGGCACCGGCTTAGCGTAGCCGAATAGAAACGGCGAATGCGACATCAAAAGGATCGCCGGCATGATCAGCGTGCCGAAGGGATCGATGTGCCGGATCGGATTGAAACTGACGCGGCCGAGTTTGTAGGCCGTGTCGTCGCCGAGGCGATGCGCGACAAAGCCGTGCGCCGCCTCGTGGAAGGTAATGGCGATGACGAGCGGCAAGACCCAGACGGAAAGGTCGTAGAGGGTGATGTTCACGGATGTCCTGACCGGTTTGAAGGCGGTCAGGCTACCACCTTTTGCCGCTATTCCGACCCCGGCCGCCCGGGCAACCCCTCTGGCCGCCGATATGGTTAGTAGTTAATAGGTCGCCCGGCCACCGGAAATGTCGAATACCGCGCCGGTGGAGAACGAGCAGTCTTCCGAGGCGAGCCAGGCCGCAAGCGCGGCCAGTTCTTCGACCAGGACGAAGCGGTTCTTCGGTATCTTCGACAGCATGAAGTCGATGTGTTGCTGCGTCATCTGATCGAAGATTGCGGTCTTGGCCGCAGCCGGCGTCACCGCATTGACCACGATGTCGTAGGCGGCGAGTTCCTTGCCGAGCGATTTCGTCAGCGCGATCAGGCCGGCCTTCGAGGCCGAATAATGCGCGGCGTTGGGATTGCCTTCTTTGCCGGCGATGGAGGCGATGTTGACGATGCGGCCGTATTCCTGTTTCACCATCGAAGGCACGATCGCCTTGCAGCAGATAAACGGACCGTCGAGATTGATGCGCAGCACCTTGCGCCATTCCTCGAGATCGGTTTCCCACACCGTTTTGTTGATCCCGGCGATCCCGGCATTGTTGACCAAGATGTCGATCTTGCCGAAGGCTTTCAGCGTCTCGTCACGCGTTTTCTCAACCGCCGCAAGGTCGGTTACGTCGACCTTGAACGCGCTGACGCCGGCGCCGATTTCCCTGGCCGTCTTCTCGGCCAGCGGTTGATCGTGGTCCCAGATCGCGACCTTGGCGCCGGAGGCGACGAAACGCTCGGCGATCGCGCGGCCAAAGCCCTGCGCGCCGCCGGTGACGACCGCGCAACGGCCATTCAGGTCGATCTTGTTCATAGTTACGTTCCCTCGGGTCTAGGTTTAATTTCTGTCATTCCGGGACGGTCCGAGGCGACAAAATTGATACCCAATCTTGCGCCGAGGACCAGACCCGGAATCTCGAGGTTCTCTGATGTGCAATAGCACATCATGGTTCGCGCTTCGCGCGCCCGGAACGACGTTACAGCGTCCAGCCGCCATCGATGATGTGCGCGACGCCGGTGGTAAACGCGCTTTCGTCGCTGGCGAGATAGACCGCGAGCAAAGCAATTTCCTCCGCCGTGCCGAGCCGTCCCATCGGTTGCCGGGAAACGAACATCTCGCGTCCGCCGGGACCTGCGGCGGCGGCGCGGTTAAGCATCGAGGGCGTCTCGATGGTGCCGGGGCAAATGCAATTGCAGCGAATGCCCTTGGTGATGAAATCGGCTGCGACCGCGCGGGTCAGCGCGGCGACTGCGGCCTTGGTCGCGCCATAGACGTAGCGATTCGGCGCGGCCTTGAAGACGCCGGCGGCGGATGAAATGTTCACGATCGAGCCGCGACCGCGCTCCAGCATGCTGGGCAGGAAGCTGCGGATCGTCCGGTGCATCGACTTGACGTTGAGGTCGAAGGAGAAGTCCCAGTCTTCGTCGGAGCAATCGAGCACCGTGCCGTGATGCACGAAGCCGGCGGCGTTCAAAAGAATATCGATTCCGCCGACGCGCTTGGCGAGCGCCGCGACCGCCGCGCTGTCGCGCGCATCAAGCCGCGCGACATCCTTGACGCCTTCCTTGGCGAGATCAGCCAGTCCCTTTTCGTCGATGTCGGTGGCAAAGACGCTGGCGCCCTCGCGCGCAAAGGCGATCGCCGAAGCGCGCCCGATGCCGGCCGCTGCCGCGGTGACGAAGGCGCGTTTGCCTTTCAGTCGATCTGACATGTTCTTCTCCCTTTATTTTTGTCATTGCGAGGAGCAAAGCGGCGAAGATCCAGACCTTTTTCTTGATGCTGGATTGCTTTGCGGAGTTTATCAACGGGCGCGCATTCGCGCGACCCGTTGGCTCGCAATGACGGCTAACGGTCAGTGATTGTCCCTGGCCACGCCGACCTTGCCGGCGATGTCGTGGTAACGTGTGGCGAGCTCCATGCAGGCGCCGGTCGCATGCTGGCCGACGGTCGA
>NZ_JBAVCF010000718.1:0-6334 GCF_049586575.1 Bradyrhizobium sp. | reverse complement strand
GCCCATGCTTTGCGCGCTCACGCCGAACGCCCCGGTGCCCGTGGTGCCCACGGTCCCGTTGGCGTTGATCGTGACCATGCCGCCACCACCGCCATTGCCGCCATTGCCGCCGGCTGCCGCCAGGGCGTCGCCGCTGTTGCCGCTGCCACCATTGCCGCCCGCGCTCAAGGCGTAAAGCGCGGCGGCATTTGAACCACTGGTCGCAAACGTGCCGCTCGATGTCAGCGTGATCGTGCCGCCGGATCCCGCATCGGCGCTGTTTCCCGCACTGGCGTTGACGAGCGAGAATGCGTGGCCACCATCGCCACTGTTGCCGCCCTGGCTCAAGGCGGCGATGCCATAGGCGCCCCCGCCGCTGGTCGTTACATTGGCGGTCGTGTTGACGGTAATGGTGCCTCCGTCTCCGCCCGCGCCGCCGTTGCGGGCATCCGCGTTGAACGAACCCAATGCGTTGGCGCCGTTGCCGCCATTGCCGCCGATGCTCTGGCCGTAAATTCCGGCCGCTTGCGCGCCAGACGTCGTGACAGTCCCGGAGCCCGTGATCGTGACGGTGCCACCGGTCCCGCCGCCGCCGCCATTGCCGCTGGTGCCATCGATTGTCAGGCTGTCGCTGGCATCGCCGCCGGTGCCGCCGTTGCCGCCGTGGCTCAGCGCCAGAATGCCGACACTGGGGATGGTCGCAAACAGGCCGACGCTGCCATTGCCGGTCGTGGTGAGCGAAATGCCGGTCGTCGTCACCGTGACGTCACCACCGATTCCGCCGGTCCCGCCGGGCCGGCCAACCGCCGTTCCGCCAGTCGCACTGCCGCCGTTGCCGCCGATGCCGCCATAACTGTTGGCCGAAATGCCGCCGCCGTTGGTCGTGATCGTTCCCGACGCTGTCACCGTCACGCCGCCGCCGGCACCCCCGTCGCCGCCGTCGCCGCCGCCAGTATTGGTAGAACCTCTTTCGCCTGCTGCGCCGCCCACACCACCCGCGCCGCCGAGGCTCTGCACATAGATCCCGAAGCTGCCCCTGCCCTGGGTGGTGATGGTCCCGCTCGTGGTGACGCCGATCACGCTGCCGACGCCGCCGGCGCCGGCATTGCCGCCGCTCGCACTGCCCGCGCTGTTGTCGTTCTCGCCGTCGCTGCCAGCCCCGCCCGTCCCCAGCGCCAGGATTCCGTTCGCCAATGTGAAGGGGACTGGAAGGATCGGCAGCGTGGTCGATCCAAAGGTCTGGATCGTTCCGGAGTTGGAGATCGTGATGGAGCCGGCGTTGGCGCCGATCGAACTGCTGTTTCCCGTCGTGCCGGCCAGCGAGGAAGCATAGATGCCCGAACTGCCGGCGAGTTGCGTGGTAATCGAGCCGGCATTGGTGACGCCGATATTGCCGGACTGCGCGCCGGGCGCGCCATCATCCTGACTATTGAGATAGCCATTACCGCCGACCGAGGCGGCATAGATTCCGTAGGCGCTGGTGCCGTTGGTTGCGATGGTGCCTGAAATCAAGTTCGTCACAGTCACCGTGCCGCCGGGACCGCCGCCCCCCGAGCCCGCATCAAAGCCGGCGTTTCCGCCGGCGCTTTGGACCGATATGCCGATCGCGTTTGCGCCCGCGGTGGTGATCGAGCCTGCATTGCCGACACTCACGGCTCCGCCCTGCCCACCAGCGCCGCCAGAATTAACGAACGGCACTCGGTCGGCACCATTTCCGCCGGTGCTCCTCACCAGGATTCCGGGCGCGCCACTCGTGGTCGAAATGCTCACGCTGGTGTCGGTCGTGGCCGTCAAGTCCGATCCTGCTACCCCGGCAGGCGCTGCGGAAACGCCGTTGGCTCCCAACGACTGGAAATTGATGCCGGATATCCCCGCGGTCGGCCCGATCGGCAGCGTCAGCGACTGGACGAAGAGGCTCGTGATTCCGTTGTTGGGATTGAGCGCAATGCCGGCCGACTGGTCGCCGGAGCAGGTCGTGACCACGCCGATCGTCGTGCACAGATCGTTAGCGCGCGCGCTTCCGGCGCCGATTGCGAAGGCAGCGGCGAGCGCCGGCAATGCCAGCCGGAACGGCAGGCAGCGAACGGTTAGTCTCCCGCCCCGGTTTCCAGACATCGCAGCCAATCGGCAAAGTCGAATTGCAAAACCGGAAACTCCCCCATGACACCTGCGCTGCCTAGGTCCCAAGAGGTCTTAAGACCTCCGAAATGCCGAGATGTGTTGCTTTGCAGACACATCTTGTTGCGAGCTGCCGACTGCGGGCGCCACGCCGCCCTTTAACAGGGCCGCCAAAGAGATATGGACCGAGTGTGAACCGCTTCATATGATGTCGGCATTGAGACGCGTAGTTTGACCCCGCCTGTTCGACGTGCCTTTAGCGCTGCTGCCGGTGGATCATGAATCAAGCCGACCGCAATACGTTCTGCATAAGAATCGCCGCAGAGGCGGCAGATCAGCATCAGCGGACCGGTACCGGCCGCGTCTCACGCGCGAACCGGAGAAACCGTCACACGAACGTGATCCGACTTCCCCCAAATGGGGGACGCGAGACCTTTCGACCCATAAATAATTGCAAACGCCTGCTTACGCGGTCGCGAGCAAACAGCATTCGGCGGCATTTCGCCTCCGTCAGCCACCGCGCGCCAAACACTGGCCTGATTGCGGCTACAGCCCCAAATTTTTTTGCAGGAGAAGTTCATTTAGAGGGAGAGTTCAATGAAAGAACGACAGCCCATTGCCGAAGCCTATTCTGCGTTCACCCGTATTGCGAGAATTTCAACCGTCGGTGCGATCGCCGCGTGTATTGCCGGTAATATGTCGTCGCTTGCGGTGGCGCAGCAAGCAGGCAGCAATTCCGGCGCAGACGTCCCGGCCTTTGCTGCCGGGATGATCGATCACATGCAGGCCATGCGGCGCTTCAAGGACCCCGATCAGAGCGTCCAACAAGCGCCGCCGATCATCCCCAGATTCGAGATCGATAACAACCCAGTAGGCGCGATCGCGACCTTCCAGCCCGGCGGCGCAACATTCCCGGCCAACAACCCGTTCTTCCAAAATCTCGGCACCAACGGCCGTACCTGCTTCACTTGCCACCAGCCGCAGACCGGCTGGACGGTCAGCGCAGCCGGTGTCGCTGCGCGGTTCGCCGGCAGCAATGGAACGGATCCGATTTTCCGCCTGGTCGATGGCGCGACCTGCCCAACCGCCAACGTCTCGACCCTGCAGGCGAAGCGGCAAGCCTATACGCTGCTGATTGAGAAGGGGCTGATCCGCATCGGCTTGCCGATGCCGAGCGGCGTGCAATTCGCGGTGACGTCGGTCGACGATCCCTATTCCTGCAACACGAATCCCGTAACCGGCCTCACCAGCCCGACGACCGGCATCGTGTCGGTCTATCGGAGGCCGCTGCCATCGACCAATCTCGGTTTCCTCAGCACGATCATGTTCGACGGCCGCGAGCCCAGTCTGACCAACCAGGCAATGGACGCAACGCTCGGCCACGCCCAGGCAAACGCGGCCCCGACCGCCGCGCAGCTCGCCGAGATCGTTGCGTTCGAGAGCGGCATCTACACAGCTCAGGAGATCGACCGCGTTGCCGGAGTGCTGCACCGCGACGGCGCTCTTGGCGGTCCGGTGACGCTGTCGTTGCAATCGTTCTTCATCGGCGTGAATGATCCATTCGGAAATAATCCGACCGGCCTACCGTTCACGTCCAACATTTTCGATATCTACCGGCCGTGGCTGAGCGCACACGGACACGATGAGCACGATGTCGAGCGGCGCCTGTCGATCGCGCGCGGCGAAGAGGTGTTCAATACGACCAACATCAACATCACGGGCGTAGCGGGCATCAACGATGCTCTTGGGGTCGCGAGCTTTTCGGGATCCTGTGGCACCTGCCACGACACGCCCAATGTCGGCGATCATTCCGTCAAGGCGCCGCTCGACATCGGCATCGCCGATGCGGGCGCGAAGAGACCGCCGGTACTCGACACCTCTGGATTGCCGGTGTTCACATTGACCTGCACGCAGGGGAAACTCGCCGGGCAGGTGTTCAAGGTCACCGATCCCGGCCGCGCGCTGATCTCCGGACAGTGCGCCGATATCGGCAAGATCAAGGGTCCGATTCTCCGCGGGCTCGCGTCGCGAGCGCCGTATTTCCACAACGGCTCGGCCGCAAGCCTGCTGGAGGCGGTGAATTTCTATGACCAGCGGTTCGGCATTGGATTTACGGATCAGCAAAAGACCGATCTCGTGAACTTCCTGAATACGCTGTAACGTAGAATAATCCATCGAGAAGAGGCCCCCATCGAGCCGGGGGCCTCTGCTCTGAGTCTGCTTTCAGTATGGATCACCGTGGTTCGCGGATCCCGCGTTTAACCCCTGCTTCTCGACGATGCGAGCACCTCGACCCTAGCTGGTGCTCGCTGCCTCGCCCGCTGACACAGGCTGAAGCAGGTAGAACGCCGAGCGGAATCCGAACTGCATATAGAGCAAGCTCAAAAGCAGCAGCGACGGAGATTTTAAGGGCATGCGGCGAACCGCCATCAGTTTCATGCCATGCGCCGCCGCAAGTCTTTCGATCAGGCCGCGGAACCAGATCGGATACTGAATCAGCAGGCGGCCGTCTCCGGCGAGGTGCTTGCCGACCTGGGAAAAAAGAATCGGTAGATAGCGTGTCGAGGTCGCGAATTGCCGTTCCGGATTTTCGAAGTCTGCCTCGAGATATGGCGGATTGGCCAGGATGAGGTCGAACTTGCCTTCGACGCGGGAGAACATGTCACTTTGCTTGACCGCAACGTTGCGGAGCCCGTTAAGCTTGCAATTCTCCGCGGTGTTCGCGACTGCCGACGGACTGATATCAACGGCCAATAGCTCGCGCACCTTCGGCGCACAGAACACCGCGCCTACGCCGCTGCCGCAGCCGAGGTCGAGCACCTTGTCGCCCTCTCGGCAATAATCGGCACAGGCGTGCTCGTTCTCGAGCGGCTTGTAGACGCCGCGATAGATGACCAGCCGTTTTCCGTCGATGGTGATCGAGGGCCAAATCGAATTCAGCATCCCCACATAGGGATACCAAAAGGCCATGAACGCGCGCTTCGCAAAAGACCAGATGATCATCGGGGGCAATCCTGCTGCTGAAAGCGCGATTTTCTCAAAAAACCGTTAAGAATTATTATCCCGAGAGCGCCCGCTTTGGCCCAAAAGCGGGAATCATGGCGAATGGCGAGGCAATACGGTCAGCGCGAAACGCGGCTGCCTGTCATTTCGCGGGCTCAGGCGGCTCGATCACGTCCTGCACTCGGGCCATCGCGAAGCTCGCGTAAAAGCTGACCGGCTTCTTTAACATCCTTGGTATCCCGGCCTTCTGTGAACCAGCCGTGGATGGGCGTCAGCAACGCAAGCAGAACAGCACAATCAACTGACGCCGTTCACTTGTCGATGTGTCGGCCAGAGGCGCCGCCGATTTCTCGAGCACCTTCTCCTCCAGGCCGTGGGACTTGAGCCATTCCGAAAGCTTTTTCGAGTCCATCAAGGTGTTCCGTGTCCTTGCGGCTATGTTGCTCAATTCACAGGTTGGGAACAAGTTGCCAGGAAGCCACACACTTTGGAGGAATCGTGTCGTCCGCGTCATCGGCGTAGAAGCGCGCAGAGACGCGCCTTAATAGTAGTCGAGCAACCGAAGAAGCGCACGATCGAAGAAATGGATTCACCGCACTATGAATTTGGAACATCGACGGTTCGATAGCTCGGACCAGACCCATGAGGCCCGAGTCGAACTCCCGGTTGAAGGTGATGGCGGCCAAATACGGCGACCTGAAAATCTTCTTGAATTCAGCAAGGACGAATTTGTCGTTTATCCCGCTCATGGTGTTGGTCAAATACAGGGGATCGAGGTTCAAACAGTTGCGGGGGCCAGCCTGGAATTCTTCGTCATCCATTTTGCGAAAAGCAGGATGAAGGCGCGCGTTCCCACGCAAAAAGCGGTGCGCATTGGCATCCGCAAGCTGTCCAGTCCCGGAGCTATCAAGCAAGTTCGACGGACTTTGAGCCAGGCGGCCCTCAAGGCGCGTATCAATTGGGCTCGATTGACAAAAGAATACGAAAGCAAGCTCAAATCGGGCGATATCGTCGCGCTGGCGGAAGTGATGCGCGATCTGCATCGGCGCCCCGCCGAGTCTGAACAGAGCTATAGCGAACGGCAGTTTTACGCCACCGCGCTTGATCGATTGTCTGGAGAAGTCGCTCTGGTGGAGCAGATCACCGAAGAAAAGGCCGCGCTGGAGCTTGAGGGCTTGTTGATGGGTAGACCCGGCAGAACACCCCACGGCCGTTGTTGAGGCAAAGTTGGGCC
>NZ_JBAVCF010000717.1:0-2807 GCF_049586575.1 Bradyrhizobium sp. | reverse complement strand
GACTATAAACCGCCGCTCCCTCAAGCCGCTTCGCTGGTCTTTAAGGGAACGCCCAGGTAGCTCAGTTGGTAGAGCATGCGACTGAAAATCGCAGTGTCGGTGGTTCGATCCCGCCCCTGGGCACCATCAGCCGAGACAGCGTGCAGCCCGCATTCGTTGGCGAGCGTTGGCAACTTCCCATCTGCGCTCAATCTAGCGCTAGCCGACCCCATATTTCTCGAATAAATCCGGCGCGAATTTGAGTCCGAGCCCAGGTCCGTCCGGCACGGCGATTTCGCCGTTGACCGGCATCGGCGGATTGTCGAACAGGCGCCAGGTCCACGGCATGTATTCGACCACCAGCCCGTTCGGAATCGCGGCGACCAGGTGCACATGGATCTCCGGTAGCAAATGACTGGCGACAGGCTTGTTGAAGGCCTCCGCCATGCCGGCCACCTTCATCCATTGCGTCACGCCGCCGACCCGCAGCAAATCGATCATGGTGATGTCGCTGGCGTGGTGCGACATCGCCTGCCGGTGCGGCTCGATGCCCCAGAGATATTCGCCGGCGCAGACCGGCGTGGTCAGCGCATCGGCGATCTTCGCGTGCCCCTGGTGGTCGTCGCAGGTCGTCGGGTCCTCCAACCATCCGAGGCCCAGTTCCTCGACGCGGTGGCCGATCGAAATCGCTTCGGCAACGCTCCAGCGCTGGTTGATGTCCACCATCAGATTGACGTCCGGCCCGACCGCCTCGCGGATCAAGCGAATGCGCTCGATCTCTTGTTTGGGCGTGAGGCCTTCGACCGCCATTTGGGTCTTGACCTGCCGATATCCTTTTTCGACCAGTGCGGAGGCGGCGCGTTGCACCTTGTCGGTCGGCGTGGTGCGCATCAGCGCGCCGCTCGCATAGGCCGGCACCTTGTCGCGCGCGCCGCCTAATAGCCGCGCCAGCGGAACGCCGCAGGCCTTGCCGCGGATATCCCACAACGCCGTATCGATCGCCGAGATCGCCAGCATGGCGATGCCGGAGCCGCATGGCGCCGACGCCGCGCGCATCTTGGCTGCCACTTGCTCGGTGCGTAGCGGGTCGTCACCCCTGATCAGTTCGCCGAGATCTTCGAGCGCGGCGTGGAGCGAGCGCAGCAGCTTGCCGCCGAAACCGGTGATGCCGATGCCCTCGATGCCCTCATCGGTCTGCACCTGCACCGTGAAGAACTCGCGCAGCATGCCGGGCATGTAGGGGGCGCCGACCAGCGGCTCTTCGAGCGGCAGGCGGACGAAATTGACCGTGACCTGTTGAATTTTCATTTTGTCCTCCGGCTCCCGCGACGCCCGGTTTCTTGGCGCGCTATTTCTTGTTGCGGCGCTTAACGCTGCCTATCATGGGGCAGGCCAGCAGCATAGCAGCCGCCACAACGATAAAAGCCGAAGGCCAAATCGGGAGGGTGAAATGCCTGCAAAAAAGGCGATCGGCTTTTGAGTCGGCGAAGTGCCTTCACGACCATGGCCGGTGGCGTAAGTCTGGTGGCGGCGCCCGCGATCGTTGCCGCGCAAACTCCGCTCAAGGTCAGTTTCGTTCAGCAGCGCGGCCTGCTCTATCTTCCCGTCGACATGATGGTCACTGGCAGTGTCCTGCAGCTTGCGCGCATTCTGTAAACTGCCTCCGTTGAACGCGACGGATTTTTCTTCGACGACCTCCGGAGCACGCTGCCCATGCCCGACGATTGCATTGTCTGCGGCAAGTGGCCGGAGGCCGACCGATGGGCACTCCGCGAAATGCTCGACACCTTGCCCCTCGATCTAGAGTCAATCTGCGATGAGTGCCTGATGGCGTTTTGGCAAGGGATTGCGGGACCACCCGAAACAGACGATCCGAGCAAGCATTGAAGCGTCTCGTCTAAAGAACGGTGGGACGTTGCTTGGCGGCCGCCCCTGGCCACCATTAGCCGTGACGGCACGCAACTCGCATTCGTTGGCGAGCGTTAGCAATTTCCCATCCCCGGTGTCACAACCCCTAAAGCTTTATTTATAAATGGGTTTGGAACGCTCGAAGCTCCCATATGTCTCTACGTGTACCCCTTATGGAGGAAACGTTATGAGAAGATATGGAGCAATCGGAGCTGCCTGTTTGGCGATTGCGCTAGCCGCGACATCTCCGGCATTGGCTTTCGGCGGACACGGCGGTGGCGGCCATGGTGGAGGCGGTGGCTTCCACGGTGGCGGCGGAGGCTTTCATGGTGGCATGGGCGGAGGTGGCTTCCGGGGCGGCATGGGTGGAGGTGGCTTCCGTAGCGGCGGGTTCGGTGGCGGCGGAGCGCGCTTCGCTGGTGGAGGTTATAGGGGCGGATATGGCCACGGATACGGTGGTGGGTACCGCAGAGGTTACGGCGGATATGGCGGTTATGGAGGCTACGGATATGGACCGGGCATCGTGGGCGGTCTAATCGCGGGATCAGTCATTGGTGGCGCAATAGGATACGACGACTGTTACGACCCCTATTACGGCTACTCCAGCTGTTATTACGACTACTAAAGCGGCTTGATTTAAATGAGCAAAAGGGCGGCCTTTGGGCTGCCTTTTTCATGTTTCAAATTGAAGTCATATTTTTCCGGGCGGTTTGTCCCGACGGGTTATTAAAATCCGGTTAGCCTCCAGCACTCACGTAGTGGTCCGATTCTAACATTCGCATCCCTGCTCAGCGGGCACTTTTGCGAATGTTAGAATCAAAAGGACCACTAGCAAATATAGGTTTCTAGTGGAGTTTCGGATTTGACATTCGCTTTGCGGACTCGCGGCCAAGTGGGTAGCGAATGTCAAATCCACTCCA
>NZ_JBAVCF010000716.1:0-8294 GCF_049586575.1 Bradyrhizobium sp. | reverse complement strand
GCCTTGTCGTTGCCGAGATAGCCGCCGAGCGCCTTGATACCCCAAGGCACGCGCGACGGAGCGACAATTGGAGCAAACGCGCTTGCCGCACGATAGCGGCCGGGATGACGCAAGGCGGCCGTCAGCGCCCCGTGACCGCCCATGGAGTGCCCCATGATGGATTGCCGGCCGGTATCGGCGGGAAAATGTTCCGCGACGAGCTTCGGCAACTCCTCGGTTACATAGCTCCACATGCGGTAATTCCGCGAGAAGGGCGCTTCCGTCGCGTCGACGTAGAAGCCGGCACCCAAACCAAAATCATACGAATTCGCGGGATCGCCCGGCACGCCTTCGCCTCGCGGGCTGGTGTCGGGAGCTATAAAGATCAGTCCATGTTCGGCGCACGCGCCGCGAAATTCTCCTTTCTCGGTCACGTTGGCATGGGTGCAGGTCAGCCCCGACAAATACCAGACCGTTGCCAGTTTCGTGCCTTCGCGATGTGGAGGAACGTAAACCGAGAAGGTCATGTCGGTCTCGGTCTGCTGGCTGGCGTGCCGATACACGCCCTCGATACCGCCATACGACTTGTTCAGCGACAAAGTTTGCAGCGCCATGGGCT
This sequence comes from Bradyrhizobium sp., assembly GCF_049586575.1. Classification (GTDB taxonomy): domain Bacteria; phylum Pseudomonadota; class Alphaproteobacteria; order Rhizobiales; family Xanthobacteraceae; genus Bradyrhizobium. The sequence goes on along the minus strand of NZ_JBAVCF010000716.1, from coordinate 7,696 downwards.
CGCGCCTCCCGTATGAAGCTATGTTGTTTTCAGGCTACGCCATTCTCGATGGCAAGCCGGACCAGTTCGACCGATGTTCGCACGCCGAGTTTTTGGCGGATGATCGACGAGGTATTCGCGACCGTCTTGTAGGGCGAATGAACAAGCCAGGCAATTTCAGAAAGACTCTTTCCCGCGCTCAGTAGCCGCAGGATTTCCAGTTCGCGTGAGCTCAGCTTGGACATCGGGTTATTGGTCATCGTGGGGCCGGCAAAGGCCACGCTTCGCGCCAACTCGGGCGGCAAATAAACGCCGCCCTTTTCAACCTCATGGATCGCTTCGACCAGATCCTGCGGATCGCCGGTTTTGGACACAAAGCCCTTGGCCCCAATCTCGATGGCTCGCGCGACGAAGACCGGGTCGTGATTCATGCTGAACATGATGATGCGCGCGCCCGCGTCTTGCGCCAACAGACGGCGCGCCAGTTCGAACCCCGATACCGTCGGCAGGTTGATATCGATCAGGCAGATGTCCGGTTGTTCGCTAATGAAGATGCGCTCCGCGCTTTCGGCATCAGGGGCTTCAAGGAAAATGATGTCAGGTTCATCTGCGAGCACGGTCCGGCAGCCGGACGCAACGATCGGATGATCATCTGCGATCAAAACGCGCATGCCCATGCCCCGCATCGGTCTCGTTTTTGCATCGAATCACTCGAACAGCCGGCGCCGAAAACCTCAATCCGCCATGCAACTTGGGCGACAATGCGGTACGCTTCGGATTAGACAGACGCGTGTTCCGTCTGTCAACGCCGCCGATGAGGAACTGAAATCGGCGCGATGGGGATCCTCATGTGGCAAAAACTATCGTTGCGTTCCCGTATCAACCTGCTGCTGGCGCTGGTGCTGACACTGGGCTTGGCCATCAACGTAGCGCGGCTGGTGCTGGAGGCCGGGCCTCGCGTTCAGGCGGAGGATCAAAGCATAACCCGACTGGCGCGCGAATTTGTTGAAACCATTGTGGTGGGATTGAGCGAAGCGCCGGACCCCGAGGGACGGCTGGATCAGATCGTCCAGGATCTCAAGCGGCTGCGTCATGTCAGCATCACGCGGCCAGCCGATGCAGGCACTCCGGCAGAGGTTCGCGAGGAGGACGACGATGCGCGATCGGTACCGGAGTGGTTTGTCACGCTCGTGCACCCCAAAACAACGTCCGTTAACGTGCCCATCTCGATTCGTGGCAAGAGCACCGCGCTTGTCATCACGTCGATCCCGAACGACGAGATCGCAGAAATCTGGGATGGAATATTGACGCAGCTTGCAATCGGCTCGGCGGTTGCGCTCGCGCTGCTTCTGATCACCATGACCGTCGTCGGCCGCGCGCTGACGCCGCTGGAAGCGCTCTCGCAGGCGATGAGCGGGATCGAAGCCGGGTCGTACAGCGTCCACATCGAGCCCGGAGGGGCGCCCGAACTTGCCGCGATCTGTGCCAAAATGAATCACCTTGCCGAAACGTTGGGAGAAGCCGTTGAGGAAAAGCGGCGGCTCGCCGAGCGCGCCGTATCGCTGCAAGACCGCGAACGTGAGGAGATCGCGCGCGAACTGCATGACGAGTTTGGACCATATCTCTTTGCCCTGCGAGTTAACGCCGGCGCCTTGATTCGGCTTGCGCAGACGGGGACGCCTGACGCAGATGGCGTGCGCAAACATAGTGGCGTGATTCTGGAGCAGATCAACGATCTCCAGCAATTCACGCGCAGGATCCTGGAAAGGCTGCGGCCGGTCGGACTCGCCGAATTGGGCTTACGCGAAGCGCTCGCCGCTTTGCTGCGACTGTGGAACGAATCCCATCCCGAGGTTGAAATCGAGACGACGATTTCACGCGCGCTCGGCGAAACCGGAGAAACCGCCGACCTGACCATCTATCGGATCGTGCAGGAAGCGCTGACCAATGTGTTCCGCCATGCCCGAGCGACGGCCGTGAATGTCAGCATCGAGCCCGCGGAGCGGCTGCCCGGAGGGTCGGGCAATCGCGACTACGCCCGCGTTCGGGTGCGCGACAACGGTCGCGGTTTGAAGCCTGGCGAAAAGTTCGGTTTCGGTTTGACCGGGATGCGCGAACGGATCCTGGCATTAGGGGGAACGCTGACGGTAGCTTCCGGAGAGGGCGGTGTCACCATCGAGGCGATGGTTCCCACCCACGTCCTCTAGCATTCGGGAATTTTCCCGAACACTTCGGGACCTTTTGCATATGCGCTGCGGCGACAGCGCATTAATATCATCTGCACCGGGGGAACGAAGCGGATGAGTTTTCGGGTCCTGCTTATTGCATCGATCGCGGCGGCAACTGTTGTTACTGAAAGTGAGCAAGCCTGCGCTCAAAATGCGCGAGACAATGGAAGCTACACCACGGAGCTGCCGCCCGTCGAAGTTGCCCCTCCCGCGACCAGCGCCAAACCCGCGGCGAGGCGCCGCAGAACAGAAGCTCGACCGACTACGGCGGCCCGGTCGACCGCGACAGCGCTTCGGGTCTATCCAACATCGCCGGTGGCCACTCCAAGTACGGCTCTGGCCGTCGATAAAGTCCCATCCAGTATCAACTTTGTGAATACGCCGGAAATTGAACGCACCAATTCTCTCAACGTCATGGAAGCCCTGCAGCAGAACGTGGCCGGGGTTAACATCAGCAACGTCGCCGGAAATGAATTTCAGTCCAACCTCGAGTTCCGCGGGTTTGTCGCATCGCCCGTCTCGGGCACGCCGCAGGGATTGGCGGTCTATCAGAACGGGGTTCGCGTCAATGAGGCGTTTGGCGACACTGTCAATTGGGACCTGATACCGACCGCAGCGATCAAGTCTATCGCCGTGGTGACGAACAATCCAGCCTTTGGCCTCAACGCACTCGGCGGCGCCGTCACCGTCCAGATGAAGGATGGCTTCAACTATCACGGCGTCGGGTGGGACACCATGGGCGGTTCATTCGGCCGTATCCAGAGTTCGTTGCAGTGGGGCAAACAGGTCGACGATTGGGCGGTCTATGGTGCCCTGGAAGCAGTCCACGACGATGGCTACCGCTTTTTTGGGACGTCGAATGTCCGTCGTTTCTACAGCGACATCGGCTATCGGAACGACGGCAACGAATTCCATCTCAACATCGGCGCCGCCGAGAACCAATTCGGTGCGGCCACCACGACTCCGGTCGAATTGCTGCAGCAAAACTGGGCCGCGACCTACACCACACCGCAGACCACCCAGCACCAGGTCGGCTATTTGAACCTGACGGCCAAGGTCGAGGCGACGCCAACGTGGACGATCGAAGGGGTCGCCCACTACCGGGCGTTCACCCAGCAAACCCAGGACGGCAATCCGACAGGGGCGCAACCCTGTACGGCCGACGCGACCCTTCTTTGTTTCGGCGACGGCACCACACCGGCATTCGGTCTTAACGGGCAGCAGCTTTCCAATCCATTCCCCGCGGATGCAATCCTGGGAGAAATCGATCGAACATACACCTCTACGAACACCGGCGGGTTCTCGCTGCAAGCGACGAACACCGATCAACTGTTCGGTCACGACAATCGTTTTGTCGTCGGCACCAGCTTCGATGCCAGCGTGACGCATTTCGGAGCCGGTGCAGAGATTGGCACGATCGACAACAATTACGTCGTGAACGGCAGCGGCATCTTGCTCGGGACGTCCGGCAGCCCGGTCTCGGACGGACCGGTATCGCTCCGAACGACCAACCAATATACCGGGCTCTACGCGCTCGATACCTTCGATGTCACCAAGGCCTTCTCGATCACCGCCGGCGGTCGTTTCAACGACGCCCGCATTGTCCTGCAGGACCAGATTGGCACCGCGCTCAACGGCAACGAAACCTACGACCGTTTCAATCCGATCATCGGCGGCACCTACAAGATCACATCCGGGCTGACCGCTTACGCAAGCTATTCGGAATCCAACCGTGCGCCGACCCCGCTAGAGCTTGGCTGCGCCAATCCCGCCATGCCTTGCATCATCGCGACGTTCCTGGTTTCCGACCCACCGCTGAAGCAGGTGGTATCGCATACCTATGAGGCCGGCTTCAGGGGAAGCCAGGATTTGAGCTTCGGCAAACTCGAATGGAAACTGGGTGGTTTCCGCGCCACCAATACCGACGACATTCTCTCGATTCCCGATCCGATAACGTCACTGCAGGGGTTTGGCTATTTCCAGAACGTCGGTGACACGCGCCGGCAAGGCATCGAGGCGGAAGCCAACCTCAAATCGTCTGCATGGCAGTTTCGTACAAGTTACGCCTTCATTGACGCGCGCTTCCTCGATGCCTTGCAGCTCGGCTCGAACAGCCCGTTCGCCGACCCCACCACTGGCAACATTCAGGTGTTGCCAGGCAATATCATCCCGGCGATTCCACGCCATCGCATCAAGGCCAGCTTCGACTATTCGGTCACGGACGCGTTCAAGGTCGGCGGCGACGCGCTGTATGTCAGCAGCCAATATTTCGTGGGCGACCAATCCAATCAGTTCCAGCAATTGCCTGGCTATGCCGTCTTCAACGTTCACGCTTCCTACCAGATCGACAAGACGTACCAGGTCTATGCTCGCGTCGATAACATCCTCGACAATCGCTATGCGACATACGGCACCTTCTTCGACACGACCTCGGTCCCGAATTTCGCCAATGGCGGGAACCAATTCACCGATCCGCGCTCGCTTAGCCCGGCTCGGCCGCGCGCTTTCTATGCCGGCCTGAAGGCGACTTTTTGAAGCAAACGGCAGCGGCGCACATACGAGCACGCCGCTTGATTTGGCCCGCCAAGGCCGGATGGAGGGCGCCAAGTAAACAGACAAATACACTCGGCTACATAAGCAGCTGATTTCATTAGTTATTTCAAACGTCGTCGAGCATCGGCGAGCGGCACAAAACAGCATCCGTGGTTGACGGCGTGCTGCGTGCCGCCATAAACAGGCGCGGCGAAGTTGGATGGCAAGCGGTTCTCCGCCAGCATCCAAAGATCGTTTGATCTCAACGCATGGAAGGGTGGCCGAGTGGTTTAAGGCACCGGTCTTGAAAACCGGCGTGCCCGCAAGGGTACCGTGGGTTCGAATCCCACCCCTTCCGCCATAAGCCGTTGGGCCGCAGCTTCCAAGCCCACATTCAGCCTTCTACGCACAGGTGCCGCGGTGGGGACGGCGGTCGGCCTGAGGTGGCTGAGCCAAACCGCGACCCGGCTCATTCTGCCGGACATCCTTCTCGCCGCAGGCATTCAATTGGTCTTCTTCTGAAGGTGCGAGGAAAAGCGAAAATGTTGGGCTGTAAATTGGGAGTGGCTACTTCGGCGAGGCGGCGGACGGATGGAATAATTGTTGCCCGTTCACCTGATATGCGCCAATTGCCTGCTGCCCCTCTGGCGAAACCAGCCAATCCGCGAAAACCTTCGCCGCGTCGAGCCTCGCCACCCGGTGCTTTCCAGGGTTCAATTCAATCACGTCATAGCGGTTGATAAGACGCGCGTCTCCCTCGACGACGATTATCAGCGATCCCTTGTTGTTAAAGCTGAGCCACGTCGCTCGGTCGGTTAGCGTGTAAGCATTCGTCGCGCTTGCTGCATTGAGCGCTTGTCCCATTCCACCGCCGATATCGTGATACCATTCTTCTGAAATCAGGGTTTCCGAGGTACGGCCTGCGGCTCGCCACAGCCGCAACTCGGCGGCGTTCGTCCCACTTCGGTCACCCCGCGAAACGAAAGCGGCCCGGGCGGATGCTATCGCCTTCAAGGCCGCAACACTGTCTTTGCTGCCTAGAACGCGAGCCGGGTCGCTCGACGGCCCAACGACAATAAAATCATTCCAGGCGACCTGCCGAACCGTCAAGCCATACCCTTCGTCTATAAATTCCCGCTCTGCCTCCGGGTCGTGAACCAGCAACACGTCCGCATCACCTCGCCGCGCCGTGTCCAGCGCCTTACCTGTTCCCTGCGCTACCACGTTGACGGTGATGCCCGTCTTGGCTGTGAACTGTGGGAGAACGTTCGCCAATAATCCGGATGCTTCGACCGAAGTTGTCGAGGCCAATACGATGGATTTCTCAGTGGCCGCACTCGCGTTTATCGCAGCGAGGATTCCAACTAACACCAGGCTATATCGAAACGCGATCATACCTCGTCGCTCCCTGCCGTTCGCGCCCGTCCTGCCAATGCGAAGACCGTCGCACTGACCGAAATGCTGATCCCGACCAAGACCGCGCCCAAAGCCAAAGCCAATGACAGGTCTCCCTGACTCGTTTGAAGTGCAATGGCCGTGGTCATCGTTCTGGTCAATCCGCGAATGTTACCGCCGACAAGGATCACCGCGCCGACCTCCGAAACAGTGCGGCCGAAGCCGGCCAAGACGGCCGTCACAACGTCAGCACGGATGGTCATCAGGATTTGCGGAAGGGCCTGCAATCGTGTCGCACCGTCCATAGTAAGTTCATCGCCGTAGCGCGCCCAAGCCCTCTCGCTGGCACGATGCACGAGCGCGGTGATGATGGGTACGGCAAGGATCGTCTGCGCGATCACCATAGCCGCGGGCGTGAAGAGTAGTTCGAGGAATCCGAGAGGCCCTGATCGGGACAGGGCCAGATACAGTACCAGTCCGACAACGACTGGCGGCAACCCGAAAAATGCGTTGATCAAGACGATGGTCAATCGCTGCCCGGTAAACGGAAAAATCGCAAGAGCCGCCCCAATCGGCAGGCTAACGGCTGCCGCAGCGACCGTCGCCGCCAAGCTAACGCTGATCGAAAGTCCAACAATCTCCAGGAAATCGCGCAACCAGCAACCATCCCAACAGTAAGGGAGCAACGTAGGCTCCGCAACACAGCCGGGCAACTACCTTCCGTGCCCGCCACCTGCGCCAGGCCGGGATGCCATGCGCGAAAGCTACGGCGCGAGGCCGGGATCCGAGCTAGAAATCCTGTCATCAGGCCGGACGAGGGGAGCGATGCCATGACTCGGCAGATGAAACTGATAGGCTTTCTCCAAGCCCAGAACTGTTCGAACTATCCGGCCTCCTGGCGTCACCCTTCGTCGAAACCGAACTGGTTCTCACGCGAATATTACGAGGACATCGGGCGCACGCTGGAGCGAGGAAAATTCCAGCTCGCGTTCTTTGACGACCGGCTTGCGATACCGGACCGCTATGGCGATGATTTCAGGGAAACGATCCGCCATGGCATTCGCGCGGCCAAGCTCGATCCCGTCGCGGTCGCTCTCACAATGGGGCTTGCGACCAGCCGCCTTGGCATCGGCGTCACCTACTCGACGACGTATTATGAGCCGTTCCACGTTGCGCGGGTGTTTGCAACGGTCGATCTTCTGCTGAACGGCCGCGCCGCCTGGAACGTCGTCACCTCGCTGAACGATTCGGAAGCCGCCAATTTCGGCGCATCAAAACATCTCGGCCACGATCTGCGGTATGACCGCGCCGACGAATTTATGGAGGTCGTGCTCGGGCACTGGAATAGCTGGGAAGAGGATGCCATCTGCTTCGATCGCGAGAGCGGTCTGTTCGCCGATCCGGCGAAGGTGCACCGCCTCGACCATCAAGGCAACTTCTTCAAATCGCGCGGGCCTTTCACGGTGCCGCGTTCGCCGCAGGGACATCCCGTCATCATCCAGGCCGGACAAAGCGGCCGGGGCAAGCAATTCGCCGCGCGATGGGGCGAATTGATCTTCGTG
>NZ_JBAVCF010000715.1:0-3502 GCF_049586575.1 Bradyrhizobium sp. | reverse complement strand
TTTGGCCTGCGACGTTTCTTTGGGCGCGGGGCGCGCCGGTCGCCGACGCGTGCTGGCATCGTGCCTTTCTCGAAGAAAGGTGGTAAACACTCGCGATATGGAGGGGCGTATTCTGACATGTGGCTGGAGTCGCGTTATTCCATCAATAGATTGAGCATTCGGGACATCGCCATCACGAAGCAGGTGTCCGCGCAGATCGATCAGTATGTCGGTTCTTTGGTGAACCAAAATCCGTTGTTCGCCCGCTCGGGCAAGAAGTGCGCCTACGTGACCGTGGCGTCCCCCAGTTACGATTTCGGCTTAAAGGTGCTGCTATCCAGCTTGCGCCGCCATTCGAGTATTCCGGTCATTGTCCTGACGACTCGCCGATGGGAGTTCCGCAACAATGCCGAAAATGTATTTTTCCTCGAAGTGCCAACCTTGTTTAACGACAAGTATCGCTCGCACCGGGCGGAGATAGGCGAAACGTTGACGAAGTTGTGGGTGTTCGGGCTTATGAGCCTCGATCGCATTGTCTATCTGGATGCAGATTGCCTTGTTCGTCAGTCCGTGGACGATCTTTTCGATCGAACCGGTTTCTGTTGTGCGCCTGACTATATTGAAGACGCAGGGACCGCGCGCTTCAACAGTGGTGTCATGGCGTTTGATCCGTCGAAGGAAATCCGCGATCTCATTTACGAGAAGACCTATTCGACGGATTCGTATGATCACGGCGATCAGGGCTTGTTGAACAATCTGCTTGCACCATTCGTGAAATATCTGCCGGTCGAGTACAACCTCACGCGCCACTACTCGTTCTATTGCGGACCGGACACGCGGCCTTCTTCCGCGCGCATCATCCACTACATCGTGAAGAAGCCCTGGGAACTATGGTACCGCGAGACGCCAGACGTGGCGCTGCTCGAGCTCGACGCGTTGTGGACGGCGCAGCTGTCTCATGCTGATCTGTTGGATCTCGTTTCGATGTGGCGCCGTCGCCAGTTCATCGCCGAGCGGCCGCGCTTTGAGTCCTTGCGTGGCCACGGTTCTGGCTGGGCCTCGATCTTCGAGCGTAGCCGGCGATTCAGGCTCTTCGTTACAGGAGCGGTTGCGGTGCTGCTGAGCATCCTGCTGTGCGCGGCCGTAGCGCTGGTGTTAACACTCGTCCGCAATTAATCCGCGTTGAAAGGCAATCGGCGGCGCTCGCCGCGCCGGTGGCTCTCTCCAGGAGATCGGGATGCAAAGGCTCTTCAGTTTTCGCGCACCCCAGCCGGAGCGTCGCTTCGCAATGGACGACTTCGACGGTCGCGACTTTGTGGTTGCAACTGCTTGCGAGGGGGGCCTTCTGCAATATGAGAGGCCGCTGCCCCAGCTGCTCATCGCCTGGCTGATCCAGGATGAAGGGCTGTTTCTCGATGTCGGCGCCAATACCGGCTTATACAGCCTGCTCGCCGCCGCCGCCGCCCGCGCCGTGCGCGTCGTAGCTTTTGAACCGATGGCGGATATCGCCGCCAAACTGCAGCGCAACGTGCAGCTGAATGAAGGATTTTCAGCCAGGATCACGGTCGTGCCGCAGGCGCTATCGCGGGGCGCGGGCATGATGCAGTTCTATGAAACGATCAACGACAAGGGCTACCTTTCGACCAGTTCGTCGTTCGAATTGGCTCACGCCAAACTGGTTGGCGCCGAATTCAACACCACCGACGTCAGTGCGACTACCCTCGACGCGTGGGCCGCCGAGCACGGCGTTGATAGAGCGGCGATGATCAAGATCGACGTTGAGGGGCATGAGCAGGGCGTGCTCGAAGGGGGAATGGAGTTTGTCCGCGTGGCCAGACCTTTGATCGTCTTGGAGCTGCTCCAGCCGAGCAACTTCGCTTTCTTTCAGAATTTTGCAGCCGATCACCGCTATCTGAATTTCACCTTGGGTCCCGACTTCATCAAAGAGGAGCCGCGCGTCGAATTTTCTCCGACGTCGTGGAATCACGTCTTCTGCCCTGTGGAGAAAGTCTATCAGTTTGTGATTGCCGCACGAACGGCGGGTCTGGAGCCGCGATAGTCGCTCGGCACCGGCCGCTTGTTCGGCATCCTTTGCGAGATGACGAAACATGCGAATTCTGATCGATTGTTCGTATATCAATTTTCAAGCCCAGCCGAGCGGGGTGCCTCGTGTCGTCGCACGGTACGTCGAATGGGGCTATCGTTGGGGTGAGTTAAGCGGCATCGAAGTCATCCCGGTCGTCCCGAAGGCGCGCGGAATTTTCGTCGTCCATCCGGTTCCTGGCACGCCGCCGGCGTATCTGAGTGAGCAGAAGGAAATCGGCGGGGTTAGAAAGACGATTCGTTCATTCGGCGGGCTGGCCTACGGCGCGGGTCGAATGGGGCGCTCTGTAGCGCGCAAGCTTCTCCATTCAGTAGCAAGGCGCTTCGACAACCCGCGAAAAAATTCCGTTTTCTATCGTATCGACGAGCGTCTGACTGAGCTTGCGCGGCATGTCTATCTCTACGTGATGGATCGGGCGCCGAATCCGCACCGCATTTCACTGCAGAGCGGCGACCTCCTGTTTTCCCCCGCCTACTGGCATGATGTTGATCCGGCCATCTATCGCGGCATTCGTGCGCAAGGCTGCACGATCGTCATGCTGGTGCACGATCTGCTGCCGATCACGCTCGCGGAACAGTACCAATCGCCCTGGCGCGAGCAGTTTCGGCTCAACCTTTCTCAGGCGCTGGATTACGCGTCGGCGTTCGTGTGCGTGTCCGAGGTGACACGACAGGATTTGCGGAAGTTTGCCCGAGATTTCGGCGAGGCAGGGCACTTCACGACGGCACACAACGGCTATCAGCCGGTGGGAACATATCAGCCGACAGCGCGGTCTAAGCGGCTTGAGAGTTTGTTCGAATCGGAGCGTTGTCCGCTGCTGATGGTCGGCTCGCTCGAGCCGAAGAAGGGGCATGCGCGCGTGCTCGACGTGCTCGAGCGCAAATGGTCGTCGGGGTACAGTCGTCCCTTAGTCATCGCGGGCCGTCCGGGCTGGCTGTCGTCGGATATCGTATGGCGCATCCGGCAATCCGCCCATCTCGGAACGAGACTGTTCTGGTTTGATGATTTGGATGATGACGATCTGAGCTTCGCGTATGTGCGCTGCCATGCCTTGGTTTTTGCTTCGCTCGCGGAAGGATTCGGCCTTCCCTTGGTGGAAGCATCGATGGACCGCAAGCCATCGGTTGTCTTGAGGACCGAGATTGCCGAGGAAATTCTCGGTGATTACGGTGTTTTTTTCGACGAGTCTGAACACTCCCTGTCCACCATTCTGGATCGGCTCGAGGATTCAGAATTCTATGACGCAATACAACAGCGACTTGTCACCTTTACGTGGCCGGGTTGGCGGGAGACTGTCGCTGCCGTGTTCGATTGCCTGGTTTCGTGCCGGGACGACTGGACGGCGCTCCCCGCAACCGTGAAGCCGGTACCGCCGTCTGCCGCGTTGACGGCGGGCACCGTCAAGATGCTGGCGTCTGC
>NZ_JBAVCF010000714.1:0-2450 GCF_049586575.1 Bradyrhizobium sp. | reverse complement strand
AGACGGTCTGCATCGGCGCGGTGCCGCACGCGATGATTTCGTCGTTGAGAATTAACCGGATCGGGGTCGCCTCCCCCGCCAACGCCAGATCGGCGGAACGCAGCGCGAAGCCATCGACATTTGAGCGATCGAACGGCGGTACATCAATGGGCGAGACGACATCGGCGGCCAAAGCTTGACCAAGCGCATCGGCCAGCGGAAGCCCCTCACTTGCAGTGGCGCGTGGAAACAGCGCGGCTTCGAAGCGTGCCAGTGCGTCCTCACGCGTCAGAATCGTCAGGAACTGATCCTGCTCGAAGCTGTCGCCTCTCTTCTGAATCGGGGCATCGGTCATGCTGGAACTACTCCTGGTCACACCCTTAGCATATGGGCATCCACCGGTGTTCCTGCTGCGAACCCTTCACTGCTACCGGGCACGGCCAGCCATGCATCGGCGCGCACGATACGGCCGAGCGAAAGATCGCCGATCGCCAATGGCATCCAGGCGCCATCACTTTTCTTGAGCAGAGCGATATCTGCAATTCCAACACTTGACGAAATCTTGCGCGCCAGCGGTAGCATCTTCGTATTCTGCAGGCGTCCCGATAGCCGATCCAGTACCGGCAGCACCAGGGTCCACCACGCCGCCAGCGCCTGATCCGGCGCGCCGGGCAAAGCGACGACCGGGGTATTCTCGACCTTCCCGAGGGCGGTCGTGCGGCCAGGCTGGAGCGCGATCCCATGAGCGATCAGCCTGCCGCTCGTCGCCAGCGCTTCAACTGTCGCATCGGTGCGGCCGACACCGGTGCCACCGATGGTGACAATCAAATCGCATCGCCCGCCATTGAACGCCTTCGCGACCGCCGACGCATCGCGCCCGCCGGCCTGAGAATAGACGACATGGGCTCCCGCCGCGCGAGCGCTTTCGGCAATAAGCTGGGCCGTTACCGCGTGCCCGGCCATCGCGGGAATATCGATTAGCCCCAGACGCGGACGACGAACCGCGAGATTCTTCAGCCCCGCTGCACGTGCCAGCATTAAATCAAGCGCGCCAAGCTGCTGCCCCGCAACGATGGTCAGGTCGCCTTCACCGATATCAGAGCCGGCGCGCCGCACACCCTGCCCCGGGAACGCGTCACCCGAAACCTGAAACGTCGGGCCCGAAAGTTCAACCAAGTCGGAATCGACGACACAATCCGATCCACTTGGCATCGGCTCGCCAGCTTCAACCCATGCCGGAGACCCCGCTAACGGGAGCGGCGAGTAGGACGATGCACCAACGAGATCTTGGGCGCGGAATGCCCAGCCGTCGGCAGCGGCGAAGTCCCTCTTGGGGAACGGGCAAGGTAGCGGCACTTCCGCCGACACCGCGCCCATTGCCTCCGCGACTGGCAATTCAATACAGGCAACCGGTTCCAATCCATCCAACAGCGCAATAAGCGCCTCATCGACTGGAATGAGCGATGCTGTCAAACGCTGTCCCGTGGTCATTTCCAATAGTTCTCAACCATTCGCCTTGCCTAGCTTATCATAACACACGCAGCCGGGCGCCGAAGATACTCTCCTCAGCTCGGCCGGCGCGGCGGAGATCATCTGGCGATCTCTGGCCGATGATTTCTTTTGCGTGCTCGCTCCCTGGAGCCAAATGCCGCCACTGTGCCGAAGAAGCAAATCTGACATCGACTTTTGCTCATAGTCGAAGTGAGCTGGAGGACCGGTGTCGACCACGCGCAGGATGCGGCCGAGGACGACTTTCAAGAGGGCAGGCCAGGCTTGATTTCGGCTCCGCGAAGACGCTCCAACCCCGCCAACGCCACGGCAGACAGGAACGGCAGGCTCTGAATGACCAGGATTGTGGCGAACAAATCCGTGCCCAAAAGCCGGTAAAAATTGGTCGCAAAAACGGTGAGGCCACCCGTGACCAGCAGCGCACCAAGCACAGCCTCTGGTATTGCTGCAAAATGCCCGCGGACAGTGCCGCCTCCTCCCTTGCGGGTACGATGGAAATAGCTTTTCCGGGCCGGAAGCGCCGCCTCAAAGGCCGAGCGCGCTACCGTCCATTGGAGCGACATGAACACCACCATGGCACCAAGCATCTGAGGGTACGGAATTGCGACACGCTTCCGGTATGCGCTGACGAAATGGAGCAGCGATACCAGGAAGGCCGCAATGCTCGGCAGCAGCAACAGCGGATCCGGGATGGCGACAATCTGGAAAACGACAAACGGCACCCAGATCAAATTGAGCAGCGCGGCCGCAACGGCAACGATTTCGGATCCGAACCAACTGAGCCAACCGAACACGAATTCGCGCTTCTGATCATGGTCGAGCAGGCTCATACCGGGCAGAAATCTGCGCCAGTGTTTCTTCACGATCTGCACGGCACCGCCGGCCCACCGCGCCCGCTGAGTCTTGAAGGCCAAATAGTCCTGCGGCAGCAATCCCCAGCCATAACGGCGGTTGGTATAGTG
>NZ_JBAVCF010000713.1:0-13969 GCF_049586575.1 Bradyrhizobium sp. | reverse complement strand
GCCAACAACACGATCACAAGCGCAGCGTAAGCGGTTGCGGCCAGGACCGGGGAGCTGACAAGTAATCTTCTCAGTGACGCAGCGGGGTTCATGTACTCGATCCAAACGAGGGCGTGATGCGGGCTTCGATGTGGAAACGTTCCCCCGGCTCGTTCTGCGCGCGCGTGGTCGGCGCGAAGAACGTCGCGCGCGCAAACTGAGGCGACTTCTCGATCAGGCGGATGAGCGAAGGCGCGTCCTGCGTCATGCCGACCACCTGAACCTTGTCGCCGTCGATCCGAAGCTCGGTGACATAGGTGCCGTCGGGCAACGCCTGCGACAGCGCTTCCAGGACAACAACGCTCGACGGACTGGTCTGCTTACGCTTGGCCAGAAGACCAACCGTCGAGTCGGGGCCAAGACGCAGCGCGGCGCGGCGCTCCGAAATGCGGCGCGTCAATTGCTGCTGCTCGGAATCAAGGCTGTTACCGAAATAAGCGCCCAACAGCAGCGCGACCGCGGCCGCGACGCCGGCCGATAGCAAGACCGCGCGCAGGATGCGCGGCGTGTCGAACCCACGACCGGCTGCGCTGCCGAGTGTTTGGTCGAAGACCTTGATATCGGCTGAAGTATCGCCCTCATTGGGCGGCGCCGCAAATGCGGCGAACGACTGCGCGCCAAGGCCAGCGGCGAGTTGAACCAGCGGTTCGATTTCCTGCTTCGAAGTCGCGGCGAGCGTCAGCTCAATTCTATCTTGCCCGATCGCCGACGGCGAACTCCAGCCGAACACGGCACCGTCCGCCGACCACGGTGTCAGGCGGTCGATCTGGGTACGGATCATGCCATCAAGGAAATCCACAGCCTGCTTCGGAAAATCGAGCGGCCGGAACATTACCTGCCCCGATGCCAGGACGGTTTCGATCCGGCTGCCGCGGAAAGCTGCCTGCCAATCCGCCGGCAAAGAAGGACTCGGCCGGCCGTTGACGATACGAAATGAGATATCCGGCAGCGCCGGTCCTTTTGGCGCCGATTGCAGCCTCGCGGTCAGGACATCAGTGCTTTCGCCGCCCAGCACGATGTGCGGCCGGCGCGCATAGCGGCCGATCGCGGTATCGACCGCAGCGGCTACCGCCGCCACCCACTCATCGAACAAGCCTCTTGCTTCAGATACAATCGTCATCACCCGCCTGCCTGTCTGGATGGCCGAGTCCCGGTCTCCGCCAGGTCCTGCCACGACAATATCTTGTAAGGGTCTTTGTCCTTGGCGCTGCCCGTGTTGTCCTTCGTGTTGTCCTTGGCGACGTCCTTGCCCGTGGCTTCCGCGCTGCCCAACAAGATGACCGCTTCGGTCGACGTTCGACGGCCGTTGTCGAACCGTATCGTCGTCAGGACACGAAAGGCCTTGGTCTCCGGCAAGGACCCGGCCTTGACCGCCGGACCAAGCGCGGCCGCGACCGCCTTCTGATCGCGCGGCAAGGACCGCCGCTGCTTCAGAAAGTCGTTGAGGGCTTCCGGCGTCATCCCCGGCAGCGCCGCAATCACTTCCGGCGGCGCAAGCAAAACGTCAACATCGGCCGATTTGCTGAAGACGGTCACATAAGGCAAAGCACGCTCGATCATGGCGGGCGAAACACCGAGCACCAGGCTCAATTCGTTAACGTGAGCAAAGGGCGCTTGCCGGGGCGAATAAGCGAGTCCCGAAGCCAGATAGAGCGCTTCTTCGTCGTTGGCCGCACCGCGCTTCGGCGGGGTCCGCCATCCGACGATGCGATTGGCGACTTCCCCCGCTGCCTTCTGTTCCACACCAAGGACCTCGAACAAGTTGGCGAGCATTTCCTTCGAGGCCTTGTTGAGGTCGACCCGCGCTGCTTCCGAGGTAAAGGTGGCGAGCACCGCCGCATCGTCCATCCGGAAGCGGAACGACCCCTGCGCGGGGCGCGTCTTTTCATCCGCCGACAGCAACTGATAAGCGGCGAGTTCCAGACTCGCCGATACCAGCGCCTCGTTCTGAACGCCGATATCGGTCGCGCCCAGAGCACGAGCAGAATTGGATAGGTAGACTGAAAAGATCATCGCAAGCGCCGACAACGCTACCAGAATCCACAGCACGGCTACGATGACGAAGCCGCGTTCCGTGGACTGCGCTTTTGTCTTGAGGGGCTGTCTCATTGCGAATTGCCCTGGCTCGCGACCGCTCCCGCCGCCTGTTGCGAACCCGCAGGCGAAGCTTGTTGTCCGTTGCCTTGTGGATTGGTCCGAGCGCCGGCATCGTCGTTACACTTTCCGTCCGGCTGCTTACACTCATCTTGCGCCGAAGACTGGACGTGAATGGACGTCACCGTCGAGATCGCGAGAAGGCGCTCGCTTGAGGCGTCGCGCACCGTCAGCCTGACCTTCGCCGGCAGCCGGTCGGAATCCCGCCAACTGCTTTTCCAGGCATGGTCCTCGCCTGCATAGGCAAAGGACAGCCGGTACGGCGCACGCAAGAGCACCACAGGCTCGCTGAAATGAAGCTGGTCGGAAAGCGACGCTTCCGGTCGTAATGGCCGGAATGACGTTCGCGAACGGACCGTCGCGAGGCCGCCCTGATCGGTGGTCTCACCCAGATGCACCACGTCGAGCCCGGGCCCGGCATTCGGGCCAAGCGCCGTGCGTACAAAGGTCACCGACTGCTCCGATCCCGCAAACAGCGGCGGCGGCTTATCCCCGCGGCTGACCGGCACGCTTTGGGCCGCCGCAAGGTCGTCGGCAATTCGCTGCAGGGCGATCCCGATCTGCTCGCTGCGCTGAATGCGATCAAGACCGCGGTTCCAGCTCGGAAGCCACTGTGCGGTGAGGTTGGCGAGCGCCGAAAGCACGAGCCCCATCAGCGCCAGCGCCACGAGGGTTTCGATCAGCGTAAAGCCGCTCTCGTTTGTGTGCCGTTTCACCGAAATGCTCATTGCGGCTTCCCGTGCATCAGACGAACCGTCCTGACGTCCATCACGGCGCCGGATGGAGAGCGCACCTGGATTCTGACGAGGGCAGGAATCCATGCAGCGTCGTTGCTTGACGCATTCCATTCCTCGCCCATTGGGCCGACGTCGATCTTCCATTGATGGCCGTTGGTTTTTCCCGACAGAGTCCCAAAGTTCATCTCCGCGCGCGGCGGTACGTCGGCCGCCATCACCGAACGCACCGTCTGCATCAGCGTCACATGCTGCTCCAGCGAGCGAACGCCGCGCACGTTCGTCGACATCACCGACCCGATCGCTACGATCGAGACAGCCACGACGGCAAGCGCAACCAGCACCTCGATGATCGTGAAGCCGCCGGCGCGGCCATCAATTGGCGGCGTTGCGCGTAACAATTTCCACCCTTCCGGTCAGCCAGTTGACGCGAATTTCATAGCCGACATCCGCGCGCGTCAGCGCCACCGCGCCACCGCACGACATGCCACTGGCAAAGAAGCTGATCGTCGACAGCGCCTCGCGCTGGTTGCAGGTACGGGGCAACAGCGCCTCGAAATGAACGTCGTCCGGAATCCGGACCATGTCGGCGGTCGCACCAGACCGGATCACGCGACTCCCGGCATCGACCAGCGTCGCCACCCCCATTCCGCGCCGGATCGCGGCATTGCGATCTCCTTTCAAGAGGGCGGCCGTCTGCAGCACATAGCCCTGCAAGCGGGAACGAGAGGTTTGATGCGGGATGAACGGCAGCAGCACAGCCGCCATTATGGCGACGAGCGCCAGCACGCATACCATTTCGAGCAACGTAAAGCCGCGTTCGGAAGTCCTATTCATTCTTCGCACTTGTCAGGTTTTCGGTGGAGATATCGGCCGCAATTCCACTTCCGCCTTCCTGGCCATCCGAGCCATAGGACTTGATTTCATAAGGCCCGCGTTCGCCCGGCGAACGATACAGATAAGGATGGTTCCAGGGATCGTTCGGCAGGCTGCCGCCCTTCAGATAAGGCCCGTTCCAGGCCGCGACGCCAGGCGTCCGCTGCACCAATGCGGCGAGGCCCTCAGACGTCGACGGAAAGCGGCCGGCATCGAGATAGAACAGGTCAAGCGCGCTCCCAAAACTCTGCAACTGAATTCGCGCCGCCTTGACTTTGGACTCGCTGAGATAGTTGAGCACGCGCGGGCCGATCAGACCCATGATCAGACCGATGATCGTGATGACGACCAGCATCTCGATCAGGGTGAATCCGGCCTGGCCGGCATCGTGTCCGGGTTCGCGCTTCTTGCTCGCCGTGAAGAACATGCCAACGTTTTTCAGCATCCGATCCGATCCTTGTGTTAACCGACCAATTGGGTGACCGACAGCAGCGCGGTCATGACCGATACGATCAATCCTCCGACCACGGTGCTGATGGTAATGATCGCGAGCGGCCCGACGATGGCGACGACGCGGTCGAGGCTGCGCTGCAATTTCGCTTCGTAGAATTCGGCAACTCGGCCCGCGAGCACCGGCAGCTGGCCGGTTTCCTCGCCGAGCCGCAACATGCGGATGGCCATCGGCGGCATGTTGCTCGATGCGAGCAACGCGTCCGACAGCTTGCCGCCGTGGCGCACGCGGTCGGCGGCCGTCGTCCAGACCGTGACGTCTCCCGTCACCGCCATGATATCCACCAGAATGCGCAAGCTCGCCGTGAGATTGACGCCGCTGCCAAGCAGCACGGCGAGATTCCGGCAGAACAGGCTGGTGCGATAGAATTGAAAGATATTGGCGATGCCGGGGGCTCGCGCGACGAACGACACAATCGCGCTGCGGGTGGCTGGCCGGCGCAACAGCCACCACGTCCCTGCGATGACAAAGGCAATGCCGAGCAAGACCGGCGTCGCATTGGCACGGAGAAACTCCGACAGCCTGATGAATACGCTGAGCGCGGTGTCGGACTTGGCGCCGAAGTCCTGCAACACCGAAGAAAACTGCGGCAGCACGAACAGGATAAAGAACATCATGACGCAGACCGCGGCGAGTAGCACGAAGGCCGGGTATTGCATTGCGTCCGTCAGCTTGCGCCGCATCGCTTCCGACCGCGCACGTTCATTGCCCAGCATCTCGAGTACCTGGTCGAGCGTTCCGGATATCTCGCCAACCTTGACCAGGGCGACATACATCGCGGGAAACAGCGTGGGATGCGCAGCGACGGCGCTTGCAAAACTCTCGCCCGCGAGGATCGACGCGCGGAGACGAGCGACCACAGGTCTGAGCCTGCCGACGTCGGTATCGTTGGCGAGCAGTTCGAGGGCGTCATCCAGGCGGGCGCTTGCCTTCAGCAGCAGCGCAAGGTCACGCGTAAACGTCGTCACTTCCGCCGCACTTGGCCGGCCAAAAAAGCCGAAGCCGTCCTGCGCGGCTGTCGCCTTCCTGTCCTCGACGGTTTCGATCGGCAGCAGGCGAAGATATTCGATACGACGGGCGACTTCGGCGACGGTCGGCGCCGAAAGCGTGCCATGCACGACTTCGCCGTTTTGCGTCAGCGCCCGGTAACGAAAATTCGGCATGATCTCACCTCACCGCACGGTGGTGACGCGAAGTAGTTCCGCCGGCGACGTCAGGCCGGCGCGACACTTTGCGATGCCATCACCGACCATCGTCGTCATTCCGGCGCGGATCGCCGCTTCATCGATCTTGAGGCCATCGGTCTTTTCGCCGATCAGTGCGCGGATTTCGTCTGACAGTTCGAGTATCTCGAACACGCCCAGCCGGCCCCGATAACCTGTACCGCTGCAGCGTTCGCAACCGCACGGCGCCTGAAGGACTTCTCCGGCCCGAAAGCCGAGCGCGGCCAGCCGCGGGTCCTCGGCAAAGTCCGCGTCCACGAGCGGCTTCGGCGTCTTGCAACGCTCGCATAAATGCCGGACCAGCCGCTGCGCCACCACCGCTCGCAGGGTCGAACGTAAGAGATACCCCTCGACGCCGAGATCGAGCAGGCGCGGCACCGCGGCCGCCGCCGACTCCGTATGCAAGGTGGTCAGAACAAGATGTCCGGTCAGCGCCGCGTGGACCGCGACATGCGCGGTCTCATTGTCGCGAACCTCGCCGACCATGATCACGTCAGGGTCCTGGCGCACAAAGGAGCGCAACGCGGCGGCGAAGGTCAGTCCGATCGCAGGCTTGACCTGCGCCTGGTTGACGCCGGGAATGTCATATTCGACCGGGTCTTCGACAGTCAGGATCTTGCGGCCAGGTTCGTTCAGGATCGACAGGACGGTTGCCAGTGTCGTGGTCTTGCCGCTGCCGGTCGGCCCGGTGACGACGATCATGCCGTGCGGCAGCTTCAGCAGACGTCTGAGCTTGACCTCGTCGGAAGCAGAAAATCCGAGCTTCTCGACCACCAGCAACCCGCGATCCTTTGGCAGGATACGAACGACCGCGGATTCTCCGTGCTGCATCGGCATGATGGCGACGCGAATATCGATGTCGGCGCGGCCGACGCGCAACCGCGCGGCGCCGTCCTGAGGCAGACGGCGTTCGGCGATATTGAGATTGGCGATAATCTTGATGCGCGAAATCACTGCCTGCGGCAGGACACCGGCGGGTGCCGCTACCGGCCGCAGCAAGCCGTCGATACGCATGCGAACCACGAGCGCGGACTGAAACGGCTCAATGTGAATATCGCTCGCACGCAGCTCGACCGCTTTTTCCAGGAGATCGTTGACGGCGCGAACCACCGGCGCGCCGCTGGCAAGGTCGCGCAGGCTTTCGATATCATCTTCGCGCGGAAGAAACTGGCCGGCCGCATCCACGGCTTCCGCGCTATCTTCGCCGAGGCGGCGGTCGAGTACGACCTTGAGGTCTTCGACCGAAGCAACCGTGATCCTGACGTCGCGCCGGAGCACGATTTCGGCGGCGCGCTGCGCGGCTCTGTCGGTCGGATCAGCAACCGCGAGAGCCGCATTTCCGTCGGAGAATTGATAGGGGAAAACCATCATCTCCCGCAGGAAGCGCTGCGAGAACGTCTCGTTGAGCGCCGGTGCCGACAAGAGCTCCTGAAGTGCCACACGCTCGAGACCGGCAAAGCGGGCCGCTTCGTCGGCAAAATCGCTCGCAGAAAGATCCGTCAACTCCCAAAGCCTGGATTGCTGGCGCGACGAGGCGCCCTGCTCGATCGACTGACCGTTAGGCGCAGCCGATTTTACAAGGTGGTCGTTGCGACGCAGATGCTCCAGGAATTGTAAGGACTCGTCGCTGGTCATCGGCGTTCCAGTCGCAGCGCTTTTTTGAGGCGCGCATCAGCCGGCGCACCGCAGCCCATCACGCCGCTGGTCGCTTTATACTCGGCCATGTGGCGACTATTGATCGGAAAAACATGACAGTGTTACGAAACGAAAACAAGAAAGGTTTCACAAAACCAGTGTCCGCGATCGAAACCGCGGGTTGCTGCCGACTGTGTCATATGTTAGCGTAATTCCGTCTAGTGAAAAGAAAATTCCGTAGCCTGAAACGTGAAGGGAAACGGAAGCAAAGCTTTTTGTTTGTGATGTTCTGGTCCCTCCCAAACAATTCTGTCATGTTCGAACGGTAAGAACCGCGAGTGGGCCTGGTCCTGCCAAGGGATCCGGGGGGTGTTAAGTAACCAGGTTGGGGCGGCGTAAATGGCAAGTGTCGGCAAGGGCAGCCCGTCCCTTTCGGTCGGGCGCGGTATCGGCTCTGCTTTGATGGCGTCGTGCCTGCTTCTATTGGCATCCTGTGGTTCCGCCATGGTAAAATCCAGTAGCGGCCCTCAGGACGTCGATGTCCTGGACAAGGTGCGTTCGCTCGATATCTTGCCGCGCTATCCGACGCAGACCGGCGCCTCAACGACTTCTTCCGGTCCGCGGGCCCAGCCGGTGGTCTTTCAGGGCGCTGAGGTGACGGACATTGCGGCGGCGCGCCCGCAACAGGCGGCGAGCGGAAACGGCTTCGATCTCAATTTCGAAAATGCCCCGGTGGCGACCGTCGCCAAGGTCGTGCTCGGCGACATCATGCAGACCGGCTACACGATCGATCCACGGGTGCAAGGCACCGTCAGCCTGGTCTCGGTACGGCCGGTGCCCAAATCGGACATCATCTTCGTCCTGGAAAATGCCCTTCGGATCAGCGGGGTGGTGCTGGTCCGCGACACGTCGGGTTACCGTCTGACGCCGCTTGGCGATGCGGTCGGCGCGGGCCATGTCGATTCCGCGTCCGATACCGAACCGGGATACGGCGTCTCGGTTGTTCCGCTGCAATATGTCTCGGCGCAGACGCTGCTCAAGATAATGGACAGCTTCGCGACCAAGCCCGGCGTCGTCCGCGCCGACGTCACGCGCAATCTGCTGTTGATTCAGGGCACCGGCCCGGAACGCCGCACCGCCGTCGAAACCGCGACGAGCTTCGATGTCGACTGGATGCGGGGTCAATCGATCGGTATCTTCCCGGTTTCCAACAGCGGACCCGAGCCGATCATCGCCGAGCTCGAAAAGATCGTGGATTCCGGCGAAAACGGCTTGAGCCAGAACCTGATCAAGCTCCAGCCGGTTGCCCGGCTCAACGCGGTCATGGTGGTGAGCAAGAAGCCGGCTCTGCTGCACACTGTTGAAAACTGGATCAAGCGCCTCGATCGTTCGGATACCACGCGGACCAGCGTTCACGTTTACAAGGTGAAGTACGGCGACGCGAAGCAGATCGCGCGCGTGCTGACCGACATGTTCGGCGGCGGATCGTCCAACAGCAGCCTGCTCGACAGCCCCGACAATCAGGTCGCACCGGGATCCGGCACCACGGCAAGCGCGAGCGACCGACTTTCGCTCAACGCGAACAGTAACAACAACAGCACGAGCGGCAATAGTTCCTCGCCGGCAATGGGCAGCGGCTTCGGATCGCGCCAGAGCTCGGGCTTCGGGGGATCGCAGGGCGGCGCTGCCGGAGGAAATTTCGGCCAGCTTGACAAGGGAAATGGCTCCAGCTCGGGCGGAGGACAGCCTCTACTGCAAAATGTCCGGATCACCCCCGACGTCGTCAACAATTCGCTTTTGATCTACGCCGATCAGACCAACTATCGAATTATCGAATCGACGTTACAACAGGTCGACCAACCGCAGTTGCAAGTCGCAATCAATGCCACGATCGCCGAGGTCGACCTCACCGACGAGCTCCAGTTCGGCGTTCAGTTCTTTCTGACCAGCCACGCTTTGGGACTAAGGCCCGATCAGGGGTCGCTGCTCAACACCACGTCGACGCCGGTCACCGCGACGACCACTGCCGCAACTACGGCGGCCACAGCCACTACCGCGGCCACAACGACGGCGGCGGCCACCGGAACGGTCGTCAACACGTTCATCAACCGCGCGTTCCCCGGATTCAATTTCCTGGTCGGCCAGGAGGCGCAACCCGCCATGATCCTGTCCGCCTTGCACAACGTCACCGGCGTGAAGGTGTTGTCCACCCCGTCGCTGGTCGTGGTCAACAACCAGTCGGCAACGCTTCAGGTCGGCAACCAGGTTCCGGTCTCGACCGGCAGCGCCACAGTGCTGACGACCAGCAACACGGTCGTCAACACCGTCGACTATCGCAACACCGGCATCATCCTGCACGTTTCTCCCCGTGTCAGCGCCAACGGCAACGTGAGGCTCGATATCGAGCAGGAGATCAGCAACGTCGTGCCTTCAACCAACGCGGCCGCGAATTTGACCCCGACCATCTCGGAGAGAAAGGTCAAGAGCTCGATTTCCATCGCCAACGGCCAAACCGTGCTGCTGGCCGGCCTGATTCAGGACCAGAAGAACGAGAACAAGAGCGGCATTCCGCTGCTGGATGAGTTGCAGGGAATAGGCAATGCATTCGCGACTCAGGACAATACGAAGTCGCGCACGGAATTGATCATCTTCATCCGTCCCCAGATCATTCGCGACAGCATGGACGCTCATACCGTTGCCGAAGAACTTCGCTCCAAGTTGCGTGGCTCCATGAGTGCAAGCACTCTCAAATGAAACGAGCGCTCAAAACCCTGACCAATGCGCTGCCGGTTTTCGTGCTGCTTCTTGCCTGCGTCGCCGGTAGCGATAGCTTCGCCGGCGAGAATTATCTAAGCGACGGGCAGCCGATCGTCGTGGCACACGGCAAAGCCCGGGCGCTGGGGCGTCTCGGCTTTCGGTATGAAAATGGCCTGGGCGTGCCGCAGAACTATATCGCAGCGGTCGATCTTTACCGGCGTGCGGCAGAACAAGGCGATGCCTTCGCCCAAAGCAGATTGGGCCTCAGCTACGACAAGGGCCACGGTGTACGGCAGGATTTCATCCTTGCCTACAAGTGGCTCGATCTCGCGGCGGCGAGAGCGTCGCGTCGCGAGCGCGACTTCTACGCACGGCTTCGCGATGCGGTCGCCTCGAAGATATCGCTGGCAGAAATCACCGAAGGCCAGAGGCTCGCATTGACGTGGACCGCGAACCGGGAAGCAAAGCGCTACTGAGCCGCAGCCGGGCGCGAACGTCGCGACGTCAACGCCGTCGCCAATGCTTACAACGCGCTCGACACGTCATCCCCCAAAAGCCGGCCCCGGCACGTGCGCGAACCGAAACAGCGCAGAAAAACTGACATTGAGGCTGCGCTCGACCAGCCATACGGAAGCCACCGCAACGATACCGCACGAGCCCGCGCCGAGCACGAACCCGGGATAGAACCGCCAATGGCGGCACAAATACGCAACCGGCAAGATCACTGAAACAATCGCCAACTGCCCGGCTTCGACTCCGAGATTGAAGCTCACCAGAACCACCGCATGTGCGCCGGCCGGCAAGCCAAGCTCAGCAAGCACGTTGGCGAAGCCCAGTCCGTGCACCAAAACGCTGACCAATGCGCTAACTCCGGCGCGGAAGATCACCAACCGCTTAAGCGGTGTGACCGGTCCCCTCGCCCGAACCATCGACGGTCTCGGCAAATCCGGCCTCGCAACTCCGCGGTCGCCGTCGGCATCACGAACAGCACGCTCAACTGGTGCCAGATCGTCAAATGAACGTTGAAGGCGTGCGCCAGGAACAGGACCGACATCGTCATGTAGATCGCGGTGCCGTCCATGTTCAGCGAGAAGCCTCCGGGCATCACCAGGCCGACGACTTCCCTGGACACGCCGAGTTTCTCGAGCTTCCGCATCGAGCGCGGTATCATGGTTTCGGCCGAGGTTGCCGCAAAGACGAACAGGATCTCGTCGTTGAAGTAATTCAGCACGCGGACGATGCCGAAGCCCGAAAGCCGCAGAAACCCACCGAGCACGATCACGACGAACAGGATGCTGACGATATAGACTGACGCCACGAGCTGGCCGAGGTCGAGCAACGTCCGCAGGCCGTATTTGCCGACGGTAAAGGCCATGTACTGAGCGCCGCAATCGGCGCGCAGTACATGATAATCCGCACCATGCCGAACAATGCTGCCGCCGCCGACTCCAGTAAGACCACGACCGGCTTGCCGCGGTCCTGCGCGAGGCTGAGCCCCAATCCCAACAGCGCCGCGACAAAGAGGATGGGCATGATGTCGCCCTTTACGAAGGGCTCGACAAAGGAGCTCGGAATAATCGAGAGGAAGAACTCCGTCAGGCCGACGCCTTTGGCGACCTTGGCATAGGCTTCGACGGTCTTTGGATCGAACGCAGCAGGATCGACGTTGAGCCCCGATCCCACCTGCCACCTGCCACCTTCTTGATTCCGCCCGCTCTACTCCGCGGCCACGCGATTGAGCGCGGCGTGACCGTGAGTCTTGACCACGACCTTGATCGCATCCTCGATGCGTTCACGCGCGTATTTCAATGCGGTCGGCAGATCCTCCAGCGCAAAGGTATGCGTGTGGACCTTGGTCGCGTCGAAGCGCTTCTGCGCCATGAACGCCTCGGCGCGGTGCGTGGCGCTCTTGCCCTCGCCGCGGATGCCGTAGACGTAGATATTGTTGCGCACGATATGGGCGATATCGACCTCGGCCGGCTTGCCGGGAAATGCCGCAAGACAGATGCGGCCGCCGCGGTTGACCATGCGCGCGGCTTCGTTGACGGCTTCAGGTGCGCCGGAACATTCGACGACGTAGTCGACACCCTTGCCGCCATTCAGCTTGCGCACCGCCGCGACCGGATCTTCATTCTTGGCATTGATGACGTAATCGGCGCCCAATTCCTTCCCGATCTGCAGACGGTTGTCGCGCGTTCCGGTCAGGATCACCGGATGGGCGCCGAGCGCCTTGGCAACAGCCACGCCGAGCAACCCAATTGGACCGGGGCCCGTTATCACGACGCTCTCGCCGGCGACGAGGCCGCCCAATTCGGTCAGCCCGTACATGGCGGTACCGGCGGTAACAACCAACGTCGCTTCCTCGTCCGACATTTCATCTGAGATCGCAACCAGCGTGTTGATGTTGTTGACGGCGTATTCAGTAAATCCGCCGTCGGTCGTAAAGCCGTTGGCGCGATGTCCCTTGTCGACGTCGCCGTAGTTCAGACCGTAGTTGTGACAGGCCGTATACATGCCTTCGCGGCAGCGCTTGCACTGGCCGCATCCGGCGTGGATTTCGACGGTGACGCGTTGCCCGATCTTGTACTCGTCCACACCCGGACCAAGCGCCACGACCGTGCCCATATACTCGTGGCCCGGCGTGAAATTCTTGTTGAAGGGCTGGCCGCCCTGGATCATTGCCGGCGGTCCGTGATGAATGATCTCGAGATCGGTCGCGCAAATCGCCACCGCGTCGATGCGCACCAGAACCTCGGCGCGCTTCGGCACCGGCACCGGCTTTTTGGTCAGCGTCAACTGATCGGGATCGCCCAACACCCACGCCCGCATCATTTCCGGAATCGGAAATTCGGGCGCAGTCTTGACGTGGTCGGGCTTGTACATGGCTTCACTCCTGAATGTATTGTTATTCGGCCGCGACGGCCTTGATTGATCCCCGCAGCGTCGCGCCTGGGGCGCCAAGCTCCGCCGATAATTCGTCCGTCACCGCGATCAGATGTACCTTGATTTGATCGAGGTAATCCTGCGTGGCGCGAAAAGCCGGCGACGAGACGCTGATGGAGCCGACGACTGCGCCGGCATGGTCGCGGATAGCGGCACCGAGACAGATCACGCCGGGACGAAACTCTTCGCGATCGATCGCAAAACCCCTTCTGCGCGTGAGCCGCAATTCCTCTTTGAGTGCTTCGATGTCGGTAATCGTGTTTGGCGTAAAGGCCGTGAGACCCTTGTCGGCCACGATCCGGTCGAGTTCGCTCGGGGGCAGCCAGGCCAGGATCGCCTTGCCGGTAGCAGCGGCGTGCGCCGCATTGGCGTTTCCGCCAAAGCCGGCATCGACGCGGACCGCATGTCTTGCCTCGCGACGAAGGATATTGACGAGATTGGTGTCCTGCATGATCGCAAGCTGCACGGCCTCCTGAGTCTGGTCGTTCAGGCGATCGACAAAACTTTGCGCGCGACGCGGCAAATCCACCTGCCGCAGACAGGCAGCACTGAGGTGGAGAATGCGCGACCCAAGCACGTAGCTGCGGCTATTCGGGCCACGCGCGACATAGCCCCAATTGTGCAGGGTAGAGATCAGGTGATGACAGGTCGAAACGTTCAGTCCGGCGGTCGCGGCAATCTCGGTCAGCTTTGCTTCGCCGCCGGCATCCGCCATCACGTCGAGAATAAGAAAGGCGCGATCGAGCGCCTGGATGCCACCATGGTCACGCCCCATCGGCGGTCGCGCTGGCATGACGCCTCGCCGTTCATTCGCTTTTTCGGACGGCATCGATGCAGCCCTCCTAGCATCAGTATATTTTTTCCATTAGGGCCAGTTCCGCAGAGCGAAAGCAACTTAATTTTCACATGGCGATAATGAATTTCATTACGTGAAATACTCCCATTGGTGGTGGCTCGACGCTTGCCTCAGTCTCGGAATCCGGCGACCCGATCATCTCATTGATGCGCTAGCCGAATTCTTCATCCATCCAGGTGGCCCGCAAAAGCGCGGAAGCTCTGCTCCGGCGCCGCGATCCCGCTTTTCATAGGCTCAGGCG
>NZ_JBAVCF010000712.1:0-8343 GCF_049586575.1 Bradyrhizobium sp. | reverse complement strand
TTTCAAATAGCGCCATAGCAGCGTCTCGGCACGCGTCATCGTCTGACGAAGTTGCTTCGCCCGGTTACGTTGGCGCGGGTTGACGGCTGCGTGCGGCATTTGTGGCTATCCCCCTCCCCGACCCTCCCCCACAAGGGGGGAGGGAACCGAGAGAGCGAGCGGGAGAGGGAGTTCTACCTTTTGTGCGGATAGACTGTCGGCAAGCAATTTCACGCGCTTAGCCCTCCCGCCAGCGTGGGAATGTCGAGCGGCTTGAAGCCGTAGTGAGCGAGCCAGCGCACGTCGCTGTCGAACAACTGCCGCAAATCCGACATGCCGTATTTCAGCATCGCGATGCGGTCGATGCCCATGCCCCAGGCAAAGCCCTGATACACATCCGGATCGATGCCGCAGGCACGCAACACATTCGCATGCACCATGCCGCAGCCGAGAATCTCGAGCCAATCCTCACCCTCGCCGAAGCGAATTTCGCCCTTGTCGCGCCGGCACTGGATGTCGACTTCGAGCGAAGGCTCGGTGAACGGAAAGAACGAGGGCCGGAACCGCATGTTGATATGATCGACCTCGAAGAACGCCTTGCAGAACTCGTGCAGGATCCATTTGAGGTGACCGAGATGCGAGCCCTTGTCGATGACAAGGCCCTCGACCTGGTGAAACTGCGGCGTGTGGGTGGCGTCGGAATCGATGCGGTAGGTCCGCCCTGGGCAGATCACGCGGATCGGCGGCTTCTGGCTGAGCATGGTGCGCACCTGCACCGGCGAGGTGTGGGTGCGCAACAGCATGCGCGAGCCATCTTCTTTCGGATTGAAGAAGAACGTGTCGTGCATCTCCCGTGCCGGGTGGCCTTCCGGAAAATTCAGCTTGGTGAAATTGTAGTCGTCAGTTTCGATATCCGGCCCTTCGGCGACGGAAAATCCCATGTCGGCGAAGATGGCCGTGAGCTCGTCCCAGACCTGGCTCAGCGGATGGATGCGGCCGGATTCAGCCGGCGCGTCGCGCAAGGGAAGCGTGACGTCGATGGTTTCGGACGCCAGCCGCGCATCAAGCGCGGCCGATTTCAGGACGTCGCGCCGCGCGCTTAAAGCCCCAGTCACCTTGTCCTTGGCGAGATTGATCTTGGCGCCTTGCGTCTTGCGCTCGTCTGGCGACATCTTGCCAAGCGTTGCAAGCAGCGCCGAAATCGAGCCCTTCTTGCCGAGCGCCGAGACGCGCACGGCTTCAAGCGCGGCTTCGTCGCCGGCGGCGGCGATCTGGGCCAGGATTTCCTGTTCAAGCGTGGCGAGGTCGGACACGGCGATCAATTCTCCCGCGGAAAGGCCGCTGGTTGTGGCCGCTGCGAGGCCAGAACGTCAAGGCCAAAACATCGAACAAAAGCCCGTTTTGGGCCGGCTTATTGCGCCTCTTGAACCCTTTCGGCTGGTGTCGCACCAATACCCATTCGATCCCTGGAGTCCGCCATGCGCCTGAAACTGCTCTTGGCCGGGTTAGCTATCTTGTCTGTCGGAGCGTTGCCCGCGGCGGCTGAAGATTGCCCGGTTAGGCCGGCAGAGATGGATGGCATCATCGCCGCGGTGAACGCCGCTTCAAGCTGCGACGCGTCGATGAAAATATTCGAGGCCTGTCAATTCGGCAGCACGGCCGACGTCCAGTTCGGCGACGCCGTCGAGAAGAAATGCGAGCCCGTGTTCCTCTCCCGGCTGTCGACGTCGCGAAAGCGCGTCTACGAGGACCAGCTTGGCCGATGCGACGAAAAATACGCGGACAAGCAGGGCACCATGTGGCGCTCGGCGACAGCGATGTGCCGCGCCGGCATCTCGCAGCGCTATGCGCACAGATTAGGGAAATAGCGGGACCTGCATTGGCCCCGCTGTCGTACCCCAATCAGGCCGCCAGCGCCGCCTTGGCCTTCTCGGCAATCGCCTGGAACGCGGCCGGCTCGTGGATCGCGAGATCCGACAAAACCTTGCGGTCGACCGTGATGCCCGACTTGGAAAGGCCGTTGATAAACACGCTGTAGGTCATGCCGAACGGACGAACCGCGGCGTTGAGGCGCTGGATCCACAAGGCGCGGAAGGTGCGCTTCTTGCGCTTGCGATCGCGGAAGGCGTATTGCCCGGCCTTTTCGACCGCGGGCTTGGCAGCGCGGATCGTGTTCTTGCGGCGGCCGCGATAGCCCTTGGCGGCTTTGTAGACTTTCTTGTGCTTGGCGTGAGAGGTCACACCGCGTTTGACGCGAGACATGACAGATCTCCTTCATCTTGCGAAAAATTGAATGACGGTCGCCGCCCGGATGCGGCGCAGCGGAAGCAGCGCGCGATCAGGCGTTCGGCAGGAAATACTTCTTGACGTTATCGCCGTCGGTCTTGAACAGCACGCGGGTGCCGCGGAGCTGCCTGATCTGCTTCTTCGTCCGCTTGATCATGCCATGGCGCTTGCCGCGCTGGGCGTGCAGCACTTTGCCGGTGGCGGTTACCTTGAAGCGCTTTTTAGCGCCCGATTTGGTCTTCAGCTTGGGCATTTGGCTCTCCTAATTGCCACGGAAAATCCCGCCGCAAGCGGCGTCTTCCCGGCTAAAATGCTCGTTAGAGCGTTGAAAGTGCTCAGGTTCCTCTATAACCGGACAAACCCGCACAGTCATCGCCACGGCAGCCCTTATTCAGCCGGGCGATGAAGGCCGCGCTTATGGCAGAACAAGTCTCTTTTGGCAACCAACGATGAACCGTCAAATCCGCTTCTTCGACTGACGACAGGATGCCGGACAACGGCATCACCCGCATCACGAGAACGGCAGGATCCGGCGACCATTGCAGCGGGACCTGGCAGGCGACGCGAACCTGAGACCTTCTCGAGGTCGCTGGCAAAATTGTCCCCGCGAAGGCGGGGACAATCAACCGGCAGCTTTTTGCGAATCGGTGATTAACGCGGCGCCAGGACCATGACGACCTGACGGCCTTCGAAGCGGGCGTCCTGCTCGACCTTGGCGTATTCTGCGACGTCATTTTTGAGCTTGTCGAGAAGCTTGGTGCCGATTTCCTGGTGCGCCATTTCACGGCCGCGGTAGCGCAAGGTGACCTTGACCTTGTCGCCTTCCTCGAAGAAACGCTGCATGGCGCGCATCTTCACGTCGTAATCATGGTCGTCGATCATCGGCCGGAGCTTGATCTCCTTGATCTCGACGGTCTTCTGTTTCTTGCGGGCTTCCGCGGCTTTCTTCTGCGCCGAATACTTGTACTTCCCGTAGTCCATAATTTTGCAGACGGGAGGATTGTTGTTCGGCGAAATCTCCACAAGGTCCATTCCGGCATCGATCGCCATTTTGATGGCGGCGATCGTCTCGACCGTGCCGTGGTTCGTGCCGTTGTGGTCGATCAACTGAATCGTTGCGTTGCGGATTTCATCATTGGTGCGCGGCCCGTCTTTGGCGGCGGCGGGCGGGGCTCTATTGGGACGGCGAATGGTCTCTTCTCCAAAATTGTGAACGAAGGTTGTAGTTTGAAGGAATAAGGCTTTGCGGGCAAGCAAACTCGGTCGAACGGAGTGAAAAAGCATCAAATGCGAGGCATTTTGGCCACGCCGAACAACGCTTTCCATCGGGGAATGTTCAGTACGTCCGAAATAGGTCGCCAAAGCAGGCCCCGCAAGAACGGCGCGTTAACCTCCGCCCGTTGACGGAGCGGTTTGGCTCGCCCAAAGAGGCGCACGAAATGACCATCTCATGACCAGTTCCGCCGCAAGCGTTGAGAAACCCACATTGATCGAGGTCGGTCAGGCCGACGCGATGCGCCGCATCGCGGTCCGTAGCCGCGAAGGCGACTCGCCGGGGCTGTTTTGGCTTGGCGGCTTCAAGTCGGACATGCAAGGCACCAAGGCGGTGGCGCTGGATGGGTGGGCGGCCGAGCGCAAGCGCGCCTGTGTCCGGTTCGACTATTCCGGCCACGGCGAATCCGGCGGCGATTTCGTTCGAGGCACCATCGGCCGCTGGCTGGAAGAAAGCGTCGCCGTCTTCGAGCGGTTTTGCGCAGGTCCCCAGGTGGTGATCGGTTCCTCCATGGGCGGATGGATGGCCCTGCTGCTGGCGCGCGAACTGGCCCGGCGGCCGGCCCCCCGCGCCTCGCTCGCAGGCCTGGTGCTGATCGCGCCGGCGCCCGATTTTACCGAAGAGCTGATGTGGAAGCGATTCTCGCCCGAAGCCCGGCACCAGATCGAGACCACGGGCGTCTGGTTGCGCCCGTCTGAGTATGGCGACCCCTACCCGATCACCCGCAACCTGATCGAGGAAGGCCGCAAGCACCTGTTGCTCGGCGGTGCGATCGAGGTCGGCTGCCCCGTGCATATCCTGCAAGGCGCGCGGGATCCCGACGTGCCGTGGAAGCATGCGTTTGCGCTTGCCCATCGGCTGCCGGCCGAAGACATGGTGCTGACCATGATCCAGGACGGCGATCACCGGCTGTCGCGACCGCAGGACATTGCGCGGATTCTGGCGGCGGTGGCGGAGTTCGATTAAGCTTGGTCTTGTCGCGGAGACAAACGTCATGACCACACAAGAACTGCTGCGTGCCCTTTGCGACGCCGCCGAAGCGCAAAACGGCAAGGCCTTTGCCGACCTGTTTTCCGAGGACGGCGTCTATCACGACGTGTTTTACGGCGCCTTCGAGGGCCGCGCCAAAATCGCGGAGATGATCGACGAAGTTTTCTGTCGTACCGCGACCGATTTCCGCTGGGAGATGCATTCCCCGCTCAGCGACGGTAACATGCTCTATGCGCACTACACCTTTAGCTATCGCTCGAAGCTGCCTGAGGCGAAAGGCGCGCGCGTCATGTTCGAGGGCGTGGCGATGATGAAGCTGCGCGACGGCAAGATCACCTGCTATCACGAGGTCGCCAACACCGCGCCGGCCTTGGTCGACATGAACTTTGCGCCGGAGCGCATCGCCAAGATCTTTGCCAAGCAGGGCGCGGAGCTGAAGGCGCGACCCGAGATGCGGCGGCACCTGGCTTAAGGTCGTTCCGCAACGAGGAGGATCATCTGGCTCGGCTGAATCAGAAGTCGAGATCTACATAGGTCCGCGACGCCGGCACGCCCGCGAGCCACTCGCTGAGCAGCGGACGGAACGACGGCCGGGATTTGACCCGCGCATACCAGGCCTTTGCCGCATCGTCCTCGGTCCACGGCACATCGCCCAGATAATCGATCGCCGACAGATGCGCGGCCGCGGCGAGGTCCGCATAGGTGAGCCGGTCGCCGGCGAGATAATTTCGCGTTCCCGCGAGCCAGCCGATATAGGCGAGGTGATAACGCACATTCGCTTTTGCCGCACGGATGACGTCCGCCGACGGCGGGCCCCCGCCCTCCTCCTCGCTCATGAAGCGCTTGTAGATGCGTTCGGTGACCAGTGGGTTGGAGGCTTCCTCGAAAAACTTTTCGTTGAACCACGACATCAGCCGCCGCACTTCGACGCGTTCGCCGATCGTTGTCGGCAACAGTCGCCGTTCGGCCATTTCGGCGCCGAAAGCCTCATCGATGAATTCCGCGATGACGCCGGCGCCGGGAATCGCGCCCTCCCCCTCGGCGATCAGGACCGGCGTGGTGCCGGCGGGGTTGAGTGCGAGAAAGGCTTCGCGCCGCTCCCAGGCCCGTTCTTCCGCGAGTTGCAGATCGGCGCCGAGTTCGCCGAGTACGAGGCGAATGAAGCGCGAATGCGGACAGAAGGGGTGATGGAACAGCGTAAACATGAAGCCCTGAAGGAAGGAGAAATTGCGCCGCCAACCTAACGAAGCTTTCGACCGAGGCAACCCTTCAGTGGTCCGATTCCAACATTCGCAGCCCAACTCAGCGGGCACTTTTGCGAATGTTAGAATCAAAGGACCACTGGCAAATGTGGGTTTCTGGTGGAGTTTAGGATTTGACATTCGCTTTCTGAGTTTGTGGCTAGCGGGCTAGCGAATGTCGAATCCACTCCACTAGGGTTTTTGCGTTTTTGCCGTTGCGGCGTGCAAACGAATAAGCGAGAAGAATCCGGCTGTTTTTCGGCCATGGCCGCTCACCGCGGTCGTCAATGGATCGTCGTGGTGTCATCACCAAGCTTAAAAAGAGGGCGCTAGATCATGCTGTCTGATTCGTTGCGGGCGGTAATTCTCGGCATTGTCGAGGGCATCACCGAATTTTTGCCGGTTTCGTCGACCGGCCACATGCTGCTCGTGAAGCGCTTCTTCGGTCTCGGCGAGGGCGCCTTCTGGGACAGTTTCGTGGTGCTGATTCAACTCGGCGCGATTCTCGCGATCGTGGTGATCTATTTCGCCAAATTGTGGAAGATCGCGCTCGGCGTGTTTTCCAATCCCGACGACCGCCGCTTTGTCATCGGCGTGCTGGTGGCGTTTTTACCGGCGGTGATCATTGGGCTCATTGCCGGCAAATACATCAAGGAAGTTCTGTTCAATCCGTGGGTGGTCTGCTTCTCGCTGATCGTCGGCGGCGCCATTCTGCTGTGGGTCGACCAGATCGATCACAATCCGCATGAACATGACGCCACGAAGTTTCCCTTGCTCACCTATCTGTGGATCGGCGTTGCGCAATGTCTCGCAATGATTCCCGGCGTTTCCCGCTCCGGCGCCAGTATCGTCGCGGCGATGCTGCTGGGGGCCGACAAACGCGCGGCGGCGGAATTCTCGTTCTTCCTGGCGATACCGACCATGATCGGCGCGTTTGCCTATGATTTTTACAAGAACCGGGCCGAGATGACGTCCGACCACCTCGGCACTGTCGCGATCGGCTTCGTGGTGTCGTTCGTGGTCGCGATCATCGTGGTGAAGGCGTTTCTCGGTTACGTGAGCCGCCGCGGCTTCGCGCTGTTTGCGTGGTGGCGCGTCGTGGTCGGCACGCTCGGCCTGATCGCGCTGGCGATGGGACGGTAGATTACTTCCTGTCGTCCCCGCGAAAGCAGAGACCCATAACCACGAATACTAGTTGCCGAGCTCGCTGGGGATCGTTTCTGTGCAACAGAGATATTCGTGGTTGTGGATCCCGGATCGCGTTCACGGAGCCTGTCATCGGGCGCGCATACGCGACCCGTCGGCTCACTTGTTCGAGACGACGGGAAATTACGCGCCCTTCTGCCCGAACTGGCCGGTTTTGCGGAAGCGCCAGAGGTATTGCGGCGCTATCGCCTCGAGCGAATCCGCCGCGATGCCGAGCCCTTCCAGCGTGAGGCCGGCAGCTTTCGCTGCTTCCGACACCACGTTGTCGCCGCGCAGCAGCTCGACCTGATCGGGCGTCAGCTTGAACGCGCCGGGCGCAAATTGCAGCAGCAACGCTTGCAGCTTCGCCAGCGCAAACGGCAGCGTCACCAGCATGCGGTCGCGTTGGGTGGTCGCCAGGATGAATTCCATGATCTCGCGCATGGTGAGCACTTCCGGCCCGCCGAGCTCGTAGGTCGCCCCTGCTTTGGTCTTGCCGTCCACGGCTTCCGCGACGGCCGTTGCGACGTCGCCGACATAGACCGGCTGCAATTTGGTCGCCCCGCCTCCGATCAGCGGCAGCGCCGGCGAAATCCGAGCCAGCGCGGCGAAGCGGTTGGTGAAATCATCCTCCGGGCCGAACACAACGGAGGGCCGCAGGATGGTGGCGGAGGGAACGGCCGACAGTACCGCCTGCTCGCCAGCCGCCTTGGTGCGCGCATAGCGCGAGGTGGAATTGGCGTCAGCGCCGATGGCCGAAACATGGATCATGCGCGCGCCCAACGCGGCCGCCGCCTTCGCCACGGTGCCTGCGCCTTCGGCTTGCACGGCGTCGAATGTCTGCGCGCCTGATGGCGCCAGGATGCCGACGAGGTTGATGGCGATATCGGCGTCGCGCATCGCGGCCTCGACGGAAGCCGGGTAACGCAGATTGGCCTGCACCGCATGGATCTGGCCGACCTTGCCAAGCGGCTGGAGGTGGCCCGCCAGTTCCGGTCGCCGTACAGCGACGCGGATCCGATAGTCGCGCTTGCATAGCGCCCGCACGACGCTTCGGCCGATAAAGCCGGACCCGCCGAAAACCGTCACCAGGGTTTCTAGATTCGAAGCCATGTTTGATGCCTTGGGTGAATTCCGGGGGCCAATTTGCGGGGTCGGATTCGGTCGACGGGGCGGATATTTCGACGATTTGCGGATACGCCATCGCCCGATTTCTGTACAGCCCATTTCAATGGCTTGTTGCCGGCCGGGGGCTAAGGCAATTTGACAAGCGCGCGACCGAACCTTAACTAGCGGCCCCATGCCCAGGTGGCGGAATTGGTAGACGCGCTGGCTTCAGGTGCCAGTGACCTAACAGTCGTGAAGGTTCGAGTCCTTTCCTGGGCACCA
>NZ_JBAVCF010000711.1:0-17857 GCF_049586575.1 Bradyrhizobium sp. | reverse complement strand
TGTCAAATTCGCTCCGTTGGGCTTATGCTATCGCTTTTCGCCACCCGCCTGTTTCTGACGGTTGTGAGATGACCTCGGTTGCCGATCAAGTTTCCGGACCGCCGCTCGCGGCTGACGCGGGCGACGCCCTGCTTGTGCAGTCGGCGGCATCGGCGATCGCGCGCCCCGCGGCGACCGAGCGCGAATTGCGGCTCGATCTGTTCCGCGGGCTCGCGCTGTGGTTGATCTTCATCGACCATCTGCCGCAGAACCTGCTCACCTGGCTCACGATCCGCAACTACGGATTCTCCGACGCCACCGAAATCTTCATTTTCATTTCCGGCTACACCGCCTCCTTCGTCTACGGCAGGGCAATGCGCGATGCCGGCTTTGTGGTCGCGAGCGCGCGAATCCTGCGGCGGGTCTGGCAGATCTATGTCGCGCACGTCTTCCTGTTCACGATCTTCCTGGCCGAAATCTCCTATGTCGCCGCCAGCTTCGAGAATCCCCTCTACACCGAAGAAATGGGGATCATGGATTTTCTGAAAGAGCCCGACATCACCATCGTCCAGGCGCTGCTGTTGCGATTCCGTCCCGTCAACATGGACGTGCTTCCGCTTTACATCGTGCTGATGCTGTGGCTGCCGTTGATCCTTTGGCTGATGCGGCGGAGCGCCGACCTGACCCTGGGGCTGTCGGTCCTGCTTTATGCCGCGACCTGGCAATTCGATCTCCACTTCTCGGCCTATCCAAACGGAATCTGGTTCTTCAATCCCTTTGCCTGGCAACTGCTGTTCGTGTTCGGCGCCTGGTGTGCGCAAGGCGGCGCGCAGCGGATGTCGCGCATCATCGCCTCGCCGATCACCCTGTGGACGTGCGGCGCCTATCTCTTGTTCGCCTTCTTCGTCACGCTGACCTGGTACGTGCCGCAGTTCGGCCATTTGATGCCCAAACGGCTCGAGCAGTGGATGTATCCCATCAGCAAGACCGACTTAGACGTGCTGCGGTTTGTGCACTTCCTGGCGCTTGCGGCCCTCACCGTGCATTTCCTGCCGAGGGACTGGCCGGGCCTGAAATCTCCCTGGCTGCGACCTTTAATCCTCTGTGGCCAGCATTCCCTCGAGATATTCTGTCTCGGCGTATTCCTGGCCTTCGCCGGCCATTTCATCCTCGCCGAGTTGTCGGGAGGAACCGGGTTGCACTTTGTTATCAGTATTTCGGGAATCCTGATCATGTCGGCCGCGGCGTGGCTCTTTTCGTGGTACAAGCATTCCGCCGACAAGAGTGGCCGAGCAAAGGCTACCGGCGGCAACGCCGATCTGGCGGGAGGGGGCGCATGAAGTTCGTCTCAGGGGCAATCCTGAGTGTGAGCCTGCTGGCCGGTTTTCTGGCCGCGGTTCCTGCGCGCGCGGACGACCCGCCTGCGCCGCCGGCCGCTCCAACCTGCGAAGTTCCCGACTATTTCCTGACCGGCGAAACGGCGCTGCCGAAGGTCGCGGAGAGCATCAAGGCAGGTGGCCCGTTGAATATTATGGTCGTCGGCAGCCGGTCATCGATGATCGGCGCTAACCCGAGCGCCTCCGAGGCCGCCGCCTACCCGGGCCAGATGCAGGCCGCCTTGAAAGAGAAGCTGCCGGCGATCGAGGTTAATTTATCCGTAGAAATACAGGCCAAGAAAACCGCCGAGGAGGTCGCGGCCGGGTTTTCGAAGTTGGTAGAAAGTAAAAAGCCTGTCCTGGTGATATGGCAGACCGGAACCGTCGACGCCATGCGCTCGGTCGATCCGGACGATTTTCGCACTGCGGTCGACGAAGGCGTCGTTGCGTTACGGGACGCCGGAGCCGACGTCATCTTAATCACTCCGCAATATAGTCCGCGCACGGAATCGATGATTTCCGCCCCGCCGTACCTAGATAACATGCGTGTGGTGGCGCAGGACCATGACGTTCCGCTATTCGACCGTTTCGCGCTTATGCGAAATTGGTCCGAGGCCGGAGAGTTCGATCTGTTCAGCGCGGTTCATGGCGCGGAGCTTGCGAAGCAGGTTCACAAGTGCCTTGGGCGTGCGTTGTCGCAATTCATTATGGCCGCGGCTCATCCGAAGCCGGCGCAGGAGAATTGAGGAAGTCTACCGTTGAAGACGTTCTGGAGTGATTGCCGCCCTTTTTGCGGATTGACGTCGCGGGCTTTGGCTACAGCGCTCTTGCTGCTGATCCCTGCCGCAACGGCGACCGTTGGCGCCGAGAACGCGCAACAGTCTGCGGTTTCCGATAGCGTCAAGTCCGATGCCGCCAGGCCAGTTGCCGACGATGCCGGCCAGGCGCCGCAGGCAAACCAGGCGCCGCCGGCAAATCCGGCGCCGCCAGCCAATCAAGCGCCGTCGGCAAATCAGATGCGGCCGGACAACCAGGCGCGACCGAAGAGCCTCACCGACAAGGCGATCGAGAAGGTCAGACAGGTTGCAAAGACGGCGAGCGACATTTTCAGCCGAGTGCCGTGCCTGCCGCCGAAGGGAGCCCCACGAACGGTTGGCTCGCTGCGGCGTGTCGCTCACAAGCTGGCGGCAGGCGAGCCGGTCGTGATCGTCGCTTTCGGATCGTCCTCGACGCAAGGGTACGGTACGTCCGCGCCCGAGTTCACCTATCCCAATCGCCTGGCGGCGCAGCTGCACCGCAAATATCCGACCGCCGATATCACGGTCATCAACCGCGGCCACGGCGGCGACGATGCGCAAGAGATGATGAAGCGGTTACAGAATGAAGTGATCGACATGCATCCCGACATGGTGATCTGGCAGGTCGGCACCAACGCGGTGATACGCGATCTCGATCCCGATGCGACCGCGCAGCTGGTGCAGGACGGCGTGGCTCGCATTCAGGCGGCCGGCGCCGATGTTGTGCTGGTCGATCCGCAGTATTCGCCGCGCGTGACTGAGCATCCACAGAACGCCAGCAAAATGGTAAGGCTGCTCAGCCGGGTCGGCCAGCTTCGCCATATCGGCGTGTTCCCTCGCTTCGAGGTGATGCGCCAGTGGCACGAGAACCAGGCGTTGCCGATCGACAGTTTCGTCATCGCCGACGGGTTGCACATGAACGATTGGGGCTATGCCTGCTTCGCTCAATTGCTTGGCGACGACATCATCCGCTCCGTCGGCCAGATCAAGCTCGGCATCAACGTGCCCAGCGCGCCAATCAACCGGCCGATGTGAGTTCAGCCACCGCTCCCTTGCTCGTCGTCCCTGCGAAAAGCAGGGACCCATAAACACCGGCCGGAGTGAGGGAGCAAAATCTCTTGTTCCTCTCGTGGTCTTACAATGGCCGCGGCGTACGGCTCCCGGCTCGCGCCCCTGTCATCGGGCGCGCATTCGCGCGACCCGGTGGCTTGGCCGGGACGACAGCACGGAATGCGGCCAGCTCACGCCTTTTCCAGCGCCGTGTGCAAATCCTCGATCAGGTCGTCAGGATGTTCGAGGCCGGTCGAGAAGCGGATGAAGCCGTCGCTGATCCCAAGCTCGGTGCGCGCTTCCGGGCTGAGCCTCTGATGCGTGGTGGTTGCAGGATGCGTGACGAGGCTCTTGGCGTCGCCGAGATTGTTGGAGATGCGCGCGAGCTTCAGTCCGTTGAGCGTGCGGAATGCGCCGGCCTTTCCGCCCTTGACCTCGAAGCCGACCAGCGTGGACCCGCCGCGCATCTGCTTCTTCACCAGCTGAGCCTGCGGATGGTCTTCGCGTCCGGGATAGATCAGTCGCGAGATTTTTGGATGCCGCGCCAATGCGTCTGCGATCCTGGCGGCGGTATCGGTCTGGGCGCGAACCCTGACCGCCAGCGTCTCCAGCCCCTTGAGCAGCACCCAGGCATTGAACGGTGAAATCGAGGGGCCGGTCTGGCGCATGAAGTTGTGCAGGTGCTCGGCAACGAAGGCTTCGGAAGCGAGGATCATGCCGCCGAGACAGCGGCCCTGGCCGTCAATGTGCTTGGTCGCGGAATAGACCACGACATCGGCGCCGAGCGACAACGGGCTTTGCCAAATCGGCGTGGCAAAGACGTTGTCGACGATCAGCCGTGCGCCGCTCGCGTGAGCGATCTCCGCGATCGAGGAAATATCGAGCACGTCGAGCGTCGGATTGGTCGGGCTTTCGAGGAAAAAACTCTTGGTATTGGGCCGCACCGCGCGCTTCCACTGGTCGAGATCGAGTCCATCGACCAATGTGGAGGCAATGCCGTAACGCGGCAGCAGATCTTCGACCACATAACGGCAGGACCCGAACATCTGCTTCGCAGCGACGACGTGGTCGCCGGCTTTCAACGGCGCCAGGATGGCGGTCGTCACCGCCGCCATGCCGGTTGCGGTTGAGCGGCCGGCTTCGGCGCCTTCGAGCTCGATCATGCGCCGTTCGAACATCGCAATCGTCGGATTGGAATAGCGCGAGTAGATATAGCCGGGGTCTTCACCCTTGAAGCGCGCCTCGCATTGTTCGGCGGTGTCGTAGACATAGCCCTGGGTGAGAAACAGCGCCTCGGACGTTTCGCCGAATTCCGAGCGGATGGTTCCGGAATGGACCAGCCGGGTCTCGGGGCGGTAGCGGGAAGGGGACGCAGCAGATTTCGACATGTGACCTCCGTCATGACCGTTCCTCGAAAACGGTCATAAAAAAACCGGCCTGGAAAATTCCACAGGGCCGGGATCACATTGTCCCCGGCCTGTTTAGCGACTTATTTAACGTGGCTGCAAGCCGGCCGGCTCAAATCACCACGGGATAAGTCATGCTCTATTCCCTCGCACTCTTTCCGTCAAGGCGACCATCGGATAACCGGTAAAAGGCCCTATTTTCAGCGCTTATGGGTCACCCCGTAAGGATCGTAACCCCTGTGAGCTTCACGCTTCAGCCCGGCGCCAATGGCATCCTGCCCGACCGCATGATCGCGGCGATGGCGGAGGCGGGCCTCATCCTGCCGGCCTATCCGTTTGTCGAAAGCCAGATTCAGCCCGCCAGCCTCGATCTGCGGCTTGGCGACATTGCCTATCGGGTGCGGGCGAGTTTTCTGCCAGGTCCCGGCGCGACCGTGGCCGAACGTATCGACGAATTGAAGCTGCATGAAATCTCGCTCGCCGACGGCGCGGTGCTGGAGACCAATTGCGTCTATATCGTGCCGCTGCTGGAGTCGCTGGCGCTGCCGGGCGAAATCGTAGCCGCCGCGAACCCCAAGAGTTCGACGGGCCGGCTCGACGTCTTCACCCGCGTGATCGCGGACGGCACAAGGCGTTTCGACATGATCGGCGCGGGCTATCACGGGCCGCTCTATGCCGAGATCAGTCCAAAGACCTTTCCGGTGCTGCTGCGCGAGGGCTCGCGGCTCTCACAGGTGCGCTTTCGCACCGGCGACGCCATTCTCGGCGCGGACGAACTCCGCGCATTGCATACGCTGGAACGCCTGGTTGATGTCAACGATGCCGACCTTGTCAACGGCGTGGCGCTGAGCGTCGATCTCTCCGGCGAAAACGCCAAGGGATTCGTCGGTTACCGCGCCAAGCGCCATACCGGCGTGGTCGACATCGATCGCCGCGGCGGCTATTCGATCGAGGAGTTCTGGGAACCGATTGCCGCGCGGTCCGATGGCAGCCTCATTCTCGATCCCGGCGAGTTCTACATTCTGGCCTCCAAGGAAGCCGTGCAGGTGCCGCCGGATTACGCCGCCGAGATGGTGCCGTTCGATCCACTGGTCGGCGAATTCCGCGTGCATTACGCGGGCTTCTTCGATCCCGGTTTTGGCTATGCGGGCGCCGGCGGCAAGGGCTCACGCGCGGTGCTGGAAGTTCGCTCGCGCGAAGTGCCGTTCATTCTCGAACATGGTCAGATCGTCGGCCGCCTGGTTTACGAAAAAATGCTGGCGCGGCCCGCTTCGATGTACGGCCAGCGCATCGGTTCAAATTATCAGGCGCAGGGCCTGAAGCTCTCCAAGCACTTTCGCGTCTAGCTCACCGCTTGGCTGGTGTCACCCTCCAGACCGCATTGCCGACATCGTCCGCCACGAGCAGCGCGCCCCGGCTGTCGATCGCGACACCTACGGGCCGGCCTTGCGCCTCGCCGTCGTTGTTCAGGAAGCCGGTCAGTACGTCACGCGGCGCGCCGGAAGGCATGCCGTTCGCGAACGGCACGAAGATCACCTTGTAGCCGGCGCGAGGCTTGCGGTTCCACGAGCCATGCTGGCCAATGAAGGCGCCGTCGGCCATTTCAGGCGGAAACAACTTGCCGGTATTGAAGGTTAAGCCCAGCGAAGCGGTGTGCGCGCCGAGCGCGTAATCCGGCGCAATGGCCTTTGCGATGAGATCAGGACGCTGCGGTAGGACACGGGCGTCGACATGCTGGCCGTAATAGCTGTAGGGCCAGCCGTAAAACGCGCCGTCCTTCACCGACGTCATGTAGTCGGGCACGAGATCGTTGCCGAGTTCATCGCGTTCATTGACGACGACCCACAACGCGCCGCTTTGCGGCTGCCATGCCGGTCCGTTCGGATTGCGAATGCCCGAGGCGAACACGCGCCATTTACCTGTGGCACGATCCACCTCAAGAACGGCGGCGCGATTGGTCTCGGCATCCATGCCGTTTTCACCGGCATTGCTGTTGGAGCCGACGGTCGCATAAAGCTTGGTCCCATCCGGAGAGGCGACGATATCCTTGGTCCAATGATGGTTAAGCGGGCCTCCCGGCAAGTCCGCGAGCTTCACCCCGGCGGCGGTGATTTTGGTGTCGCCGCTGTGGTAGGGAAATTTCATGATCGCGTCGGAATTGGCGACGTAGAAATCGCTGCCGACCAGCGCCATGCCGAAAGGCGAGTTCAGCCCTTCGAGAAAAACGCTCTTGGTCTCGGCGATGCCGTCGCCATCGGTATCACGCAACAGCGTGATGCGATTGGCGCTCACGGTGTCGGCGCCTGCGCGGCCCATCACCAGTTTGGTGATCCAGCCCTTGATACCTTTCTCTTCGTCAGGCCTTGACGGTGCGTTGGTCTCGGCCACCAGCACATCGCCATTCGGCAGAACGTAGAGCCTGCGTGGATGGTCGAGCGCGGTCGCAAATGCGTTGACCGCCATTCCATCAGCTGCGGTCGGCTTGCCGCCCGCGGGCCAGCCGATCGCCTTGGCGACATTGATGGTCGGGACCAGTGATTTTTCCGGTTCGACCAGCGTCGGCTTGGGCCCGAACGTTTGTCCGACCGTGGCGGTTTCGTGTTCGTTGCAGCCGGAGAGCAGCAGCGCCAGATTCACGGCACAGAATGCAAGCAGAAGATTTGGACGAAGCCGAATGGGTTCACGCATATTTGTCCCTCGCCAATGGTGGCAGGTTACGGCAATTTTCGAGCACATATAACGCATCGCTTCAATCTACCGCAGTGAAAACATTCGCATGTTTCTCTAAGGTTGTCGTCATTTTTGAGGAGGTATTTCGATGTGGGCCTTTTTCAAAAAATCGACGAAAGCAATTGCGTGGTTTGTTTGGCGCCTCGGTCCGAGGCTGTTGAGCCTCGGGTTTGTCATCTGCCTCGCATTCCTGCTCGTGTTTGCCGTGCTCGATACCCGCCGCGACATCGCCTATCGTTATTCAACGCCTGACTCTCCGCAATGCGCGGGCTGGGGTTTGCAGGACGGTTCGAAACAGGACGGCTGGAAAGATCAATCGACCGTTCTGACCAGGTACAAGAATGACGAACTGAGCGCAGTTGCCGCAGAGCCTGGCCTTGCCGCCGCTTTCACTTGCATGCTGCAGCGTCATGCGATGAGAGAGGGCTTTGTTCCTTATGACCAGGTCAAGGCAGGTAACCCCTCGATCGGCTATTATCTTTCCTTCCTCGAATTCCAGGAGGACGGAAACCTGGTTGAACGGGACCGAAATGGAAATCTTCTCACCCAAACCCAGTTTCAGGTGCTGGCAGATCATTTGAAACGGCAAAAAGACGCCGGACGGCAGAACTTCGTGTTCGCATTCGTCCATGGCTGGCGGCACGACGCCCGCGTCGGAGACGAGAACGTTGAAAATGTTCGGTTGATGAGCGCCTACTTGGCGAGTTTTCTGCAGCAGCGCTGCGAGATCGCTGGCAGGTATTGCGGGGTTTCCGTCACGGCTGTCTATATCGGGTGGCGCGGCGCTCGGGTGGACGAACAGCGGCTGGGTTGGCTGTTCGGCGGCTACTTCCCCGGCCTGACTTCGATGATCGGCGATGTCCTGGCGTCCATGACGCTGTTTGACCGCAAACCGGTCAGCGAGCGAATTGCTCCCTCGGTGGTTTCCGAGCTGCAGGAAATCGATCGGCGCATGCGCGAGGGGGAGAATGCTTCGCTGGATTGGTTCCAGCGATCCCGCATGATCGTCCTAGGACACAGCCTGGGCGGCAATCTGCTGGCGACTGCGCTTCGAGACCAGATGATTGCGATCGTGAACAAGAACTTCGACGCGATCCAGAAGGCAGCCGCGGCCCCCAATTCGATTCAACCAAAGCCGTTGGTAAAATCACCGCTTGGCGATCTTGTCGTGCTGCTCAATCCAGCGGCCGAAGCAGAAAAATGGACCTCGATCCAGCGCACCTTCTCCAATCGCGTCAACGCGGCGGTTATTTCGAAAGACGTGCAGACCGCCTATCGCGTGGATCAGCCGCCGATCTACCTGTCCTTGACCGCGGCGCATTCCTGGCCGGCAAACGATATCCATGAGTCGGACATCC
This sequence comes from Bradyrhizobium sp., assembly GCF_049586575.1. GTDB lineage: Bacteria > Pseudomonadota > Alphaproteobacteria > Rhizobiales > Xanthobacteraceae > Bradyrhizobium. Next base: position 9,161 of record NZ_JBAVCF010000711.1, on the reverse strand, counting down.
ACGGCCTGGAGCAAGAGTATCCCAATCAGAAAAACCGCTGCGATCTCATTCAAAAGCATCTTTATGACCAGTATGAGCCTTCGTACGATTACGATTCGGCTACCTACGATCTCTTCCCGTTCTTCAAATTCGACTTCAGGCCGCTCGCCCAAACGATCGAAGACCGGTCTGACCCAAATCGTTTTGATTGCACTCCCGCCAAAGGCGCCCCCAAGCCGGACTGGGTCGAAAAGCCGGGCTGGGTCAAAAGGAAAATCTGGATCGCGCTTGCGGCTGCGCTCAGAAATCTTCCTTTCATGGATACCAATATCGAGCAGACGCGCACGATCGGCCATGTCGATCCGATGCGGGCGCCATATGTTCTGTTGACGGACGCGGATAAAGCAAAAAAGGACCCGGCGACCTGGATTGGTACGACCCACGAGTTTCTTGTAAACGCCATGGGTCGTAAGCAAAAGCCGCCGAGGTCGAGGTGGCTCAGGTTAAAGGAACCGATGGCGAAGACGCCGAACGTCGAGACCGCTTCCTACGAAGACGCTGCGTCGGCGATAAGTTCGGAGTGCGATATTGTCGATGGCTGGCTGGTGACCGCGCGCGACGAGGGTGAACAAGAAAGCTGGGATAGTGGATGGTCGAACCGCAGGAACGGCAAGTTCGTGCCTGGCAAACACCCCAACCTGACCCATATTCGTTTCCTCCCCGACGATCCCAAGCTCTACGTTGAAGGACAGTTTCGCCAGGTATTGCATGCTTCGGGCATGAGGCCGATCACTGGACGCTACGATCCGTTTTGGAACGTCCGTGCGTTTGAAAGCGCCATGACCGAGCATGACGGCTATGTTTCATATCCCCTGATCTGCTCGATCTTTCAATTCGCGATGGACAAGATTACAGCTGAGTCATCGCCTTCGAAGCCATGAGCAGGCGTTCTCCGTGAGGAGGGCGGCGTGACCAACGTTGGGGGGAGAGCGATGACGGATGCCCAGCCGGAAACGCAGCAAGCCGAATGGCGGCGCTGGCGAGGCGTCGCCGAGCTTTATCACGCCTATTTCACCGGCCTCATTCTCACGATGGTGACACGGCGCGGGACGCCTGATGCCGCGGAGTTCGTGTTTCGGGTCTTTCGCCGTCAACAGCAGGAGCGTTTCCTGCCGGGTCTCGAAAAGCTCGGCCTCACCCACCTGCCGCCGGCGGTGGCAGCCGCGCAATATCATTATCTCTCCAACTGGATCGGCGGCGTCCACGTCGAATACATGTATGAGACCGATCGCAAGGCCTGGATCCGTTATCCGCCGCCGCGCTGGATCTGGAAGGGGACGGCGATCTGCGGCGTGCCTGGCGAGGTCTCGCGCGCGATGCTGCGCGGCTGGCACGCTAATAACGGCGTCTCGCTCGGAAATCCGGGACTGGGCTTTGTCTGCACCAAACAGAGCGTGGACGGCCAGGACGGCCTCGAAGGCTACTACTGCGAATACGAACATCCGATCGACGTCGATCAGAGGCTGGTATTTGCGCGCCACCTCGAGGCGCCGCTGTTCGATCCGGCCCTGGCGCCGGCGTTGCCGGTCTCGAGTTGGCCGAAGCCGCGGCTTGAGAAGGCGTACCGGAATTACGCGATGGAATATGTGCGTACGGCGGCGCCCGTCCTTGTGCAGTTGTTAGGGCCTGCGGAAGCCGGCCACCTCTTGAGGCTGACGGGCAAGCTGATCGGCATGCAGTATTTCGACGAGGTCGCAGGCCACTTCGCGTGCGGCAGAGGGGATGCCCGGGCTTTCGCGGCCTTCCTGCATGCACTGCTCGTGGCGCAAGGCGATTCGGCTGAGCTCTCGCAGTCCGGCGCCGTGTTCGAAGTCAGGCAACAAAGCTGGATGTTGATGGCCGATGTTGGCGATCGTCATCCGGCCTGCGCGGGTGTCTTGCAGGGATTGTTCGAAGGTCTCTCTGCCGCTTGCGGCCGGCGCATTGGCGTTACCATGACGGCGTCGGATGCAGGTCTCGCCCCCTTTATCTGGACGATCGGCTAGCCAGTGTCCCTTTGGTTTTGACATTCGTAAAAGTGTTCGCGAACGGGGACACCGGGCTCGCACTGCGAAATAACGCCTGTTTGAGCAGGCGGCCATGCGCCGGGGCTACTAGCGCAGTATCCCATGGATGCGTACGAAAATGGCATGAGACGGCAAAATGCCGGCAAGCTGCGCGGGATAGGAAATGTCCGAAATAGGGGGTGCGGCGATCGCCGGCGCCGATAACGCGGATCCGGCGCTGCCGTTGAGAGATGCGCTGATCGATGGGTCGATCCTGCGTACCCTGTTGCGTCTGGCGTGGCCGAATGTCATTGCGCTCAGCGCCGGCACCTGCGTGGTGATCGCCGAGACGTCCTATATCGGCCGGATCGGCGTCGAGCCGCTGGCGGCGATGGCGCTGGTGTTTCCGTTCGTGATCCTCACCATGACGATGTCCGGCGGCGCGATGGGCGGCGGTGTCGCCTCCGCGATCGCACGCGCGCTCGGCAGCGGCGATGCCGAGCGCGCTTCGATACTGGCGTCGCATGCCTTGCTGATCGGCTTCTGTTTCGGGCTGTTCTTCATGGTCGGCATGCTGATCTTTGGCACGCTGTTGCTGGAAATGCTGGGTGGCCGCGGCAGCGTATTGGCGCATGCGATTGCCTATACGCAGGTGTTTTTCAGCGGCGCCGTGTTGCCGTGGCTGATGAATTCGATGGCGGGCATCCTGCGCGGTACCGGCAACATGAAATTGCCGTCGATGCTGATTCTATGCGCGGCGGTGCTTCAGATCATCTGCGGCGGCGCGCTTGGTCTTGGCCTCGGCCCGATCCCGCAATTCGGCATGCGCGGCATCGCGGCGGGCGCCTTGATCGCCTTTACAGTCAGCATCGGCGTGATGTCGTGGTATCTGTTCTCGGGGCGCGCGCGGGTCGTTCCGAAGATCGTCGGCTTGCAAGTTCGGTGGGAGATGCTCGCCGACATCCTCAAGGTCGGCGTCATCTCGTGCTTCTCGCCATTGCAGTCGGTGCTGAGCATCAGCATTTTCACGCATTTCCTGGCGCGTTTTGGCACCGAGGTCCTCGCTGGTTTCGGCATCGGCTCCCGGCTTGAATTCATGCTGACGTCGCTCGCCTTCTCGTTCGGGATTGCCTCGGTGCCGATGATCGGCATGGCGATCGGTGCGGAACGAATTGCACGCGCCCGAAAAATTGCCTTGGTGGCAGGCGTGGTCTCGTTCGTCGCGGTCGGCGTGATCGCGACGGTGATCGCCATCATCCCTGACATCTGGGTCGATATTTTTACGGCCGATCCGGGCGTGCGCGCCGCCGGCCGGCACTATCTGTCGACGGTAGCCCCGATGTACGCCTTCATTGGGTTGGCGATGTCGATGTATTTTTCCTCGCAAGGCGCGGCCAAGATGCTGGGTCCGGTGCTGGCGCAAACCGCACGTCTGCTGTTCATCGCGGGCGGCGGCTGGTGGCTGGTCACGCGCGACGCCAGTGCCGGGGACTTCTTCATCCTGGCCGCAGCGTCGATGGTGCTGCTGGGCGTGCTGTCGGCCGGAAGCGTCTTTCTGACGCGGTGGGGGCCGAAAGGCGAGGCGGCCTTGCCGGGCCGCCCGGTGCTGTCAGGGATGATCGACTAGCTCTCGCCTATAGCACGATGCCGGCGGCGGCGTCCGCGGCCGAAACCGCCTGCCATCTGATGATCCGCGGGATCAGACGCTACCGCTGTTCGAGGACCTTCTGCATCGCGACCACCGCCAGGTCCATCTGGCCCGAGACGTAGGGCGCAATTTCATTCGGCAGCACATCGACAATCCAGGTGATCCGGCTGCGGGCCTCGCCGTCGGCAAAGACCTGCACCGACGCGCTGTAATGCTTCACGCGCTCGTTGGCGAGGATGGCGTAGACCAGCCGCCGCCGCGCCTCGTCGCAATCCACGAATTCCTCGCGCGCCACATTGCCGTTGTGGAAGGTCACGATGCGCGCGCTGCCGTCGAGTTTGCAGTCCACGGCAAATCCCGGCCCTAGCCGCCGATGCACAGCGCCGAAATCGCGCACCGCATCCCAGACGTCGTCTGGGCGCGCATTGACCGGAATGTCTTTGTAGATCGAAGCCATGGGTAGGACGTCCTGCAAGAGAGAGGTCTGTCGCGAGCTTTATCGCCTCATGGTGAGGAGCGCGGCTTCGCGCGTCTCGAACCATGAGGCCGCATCCTTCGAGACGCTTGCCAGTGCAAGCTCCTCAGGATGAGGGGCAAGTGTAAAACGCTTATGTGCAAACCGCCTCGATGTTATTGCCGTCGGGGTCGATCAGGAACGCGGCAAAGTAGGTCGGACTATAATCCTTGCGCGCGCCGGGTGCGCCGTTGTCGCGGCCACCGGCTCTGATTCCCTCACTGTGGAATTTCCCGATGGCCGCGTGATCGGGGGCGTGGAACGCGACGTGGGCGCCGGTCGCGGCCGGCCCTTTGTGCAGATGCAGCCATAGCGCCGGCTCGCCTTTGGGGCCGAATCCCGCCCCGCTCGCATCCTTCGAACACAGGACGTAGCCGAGCGGCGCCAGCGCCGCTGTGTAGAATTTTACGCTTGTCTCGAGATTGCCGACTCTAATTCCGACGTGATCGTACATGGCCGTCTCCATTCGTCATGGGCGGCTTTAAGGCCGCCAGGCATGAAGACGACACTAGTCAGTGCAATGCTTTGTTCTCTTGGAAAATCTTGCGCTTTCCTCGCGCGGCGTCACGGAAGGCGCCGGGCGAAACGCCAGCGGCGCGATGGAACGTGCGCACGAAATTGGAGAGGTCGCCAAAGCCGACATCATAGGCGATGTCGGTGATCGCGCTATCCTCCTCAGTCAGCAGGCGCGCCGCATGGCGCAGCCGCGAGCGCACCAGATATTGGTGCGGGGTGACGCCGAGCACCCTGGCAAACAGGCGCAGGAAGTGGAACGCGCTGATGCCGGCCTGGTTGGCGGCGGCGTCAAGGTCGATCTCCCGATGCGAATTCGCCTCGATCCATTGCGCGGTTTCGACCGCCCGGCGGCGGTCGCGCGCCTTGATCGCAACGGGCTTGCGCACGCGGTCCGATACCGTATCGACAAAGCGGCTGGCGAAGAGATGGCCGACCTCGTCAAGCCCGATATCGCTGCGGCCACCGGCGACGGCCTGGGCCAGTTCGCCGAACACCATCAATTCAGGCAGCGGCGGCGCGGCGCCGACCCGCCACGCATCTGGTCGGCCTCCGATCGTCTCGACCAACTCCGGTTCCAGAAAGAACGAAAGGCACTCGTCGCCGCAAACGTGGTGGTCATGGGTGCAGACATATTCGTCGCCGGGAAAGCCCACCAGCACCGACCCCGCCACCAGATCGAACGACCGGCCGCGGCTTTGGCAGCCGAAGCTGCCTTTCCGCACAAACGAGACGGAATGACAGTGAAACTGTTCCGTGAACGGCTTGTCGCCGGGTCCGGCGCTGCAGCGGAAATCCGACACCGAGATCGAGCGGTGCTTCAGGAGAGTTGTTCTGATCATGTATGGAAAATTAACCCGGCGGCCGCGGCGGGGCAACCGGGAGCAGCACGTCGAGCAGGGTCTTGTTCGCGGAACTGCCGGCGCCCTCGATCGACCGCAGCCGCCGTTTGGAGACTAACCCGCCATGAGGTGACATCTTGTCGGCATAGCCACCCGCCTCCAGCACGCGATGACAGGGGACGATGACGACAAAGGGATTGCGGGCAACGGCCTGGGCGACCGATCGCAAGGCGCCGGAAGCCCCGAGCCTGACCGCGATCTCGCTATAGGTGAGAGTCTCGCCGCGCGGAATCCGCTGCGTGATCTGATAGACCCGTTGATCGAAGACGCGAATGCCGCCCATGTCGAGCGTGACATCGGAGAAGTCAACCGTCTCTCCGCGCAGGAAGGCGACAATACCTTCGATCGCGGCTTCGGCGTTGGGTGTCGGCCGCGTTTCACGGGCCTCTGGATAAAGCTTAAAAAGCCGCCGGCGGGTTTCGATCTCGCGGGCCTCGGGAAGCTGCACGCCAACGATGCCGGACTGACCCCATGCGATGCCGCATCGGCCAATCGCCGTGTCGAATATGATGTACGCCCGCCCCAACATGCTTTCAGTCCCCGGAAGCATCATAACACTGTCACAAACGGCCGCATCCGGAAACTTCGACTTCGGTTAAAGCTGTGAGCAAAACCAGCGGTCAGCTTTCCTTCCCCTTGGTCGATGCGCCCATCGCCGCCGTCATCACGGCCGCGACCATTTCGTCGTGGGTCAGCGGTTCGTACATGAACGGCCTGAAGCGGCCGATTGTGGTCGAGCGTCAGGAAGCCATGGGCGGTCGAGGTCATGATGATGGTGCGGACCTTGACTTCTGTCTCGTCGGCGTCTTCAGGAAGTCGCTCTCGAACATCAGCCGATAGAGCCCCGGCCGCTTGGTCGCGAAATCATGGAAGGCGCGGCCGCTGGCGCGCAGCCGGGCGCGGCCGTCGCCGGCGCCTTCAAGGGCCGCTTCATATAGCGCGACTAGGTCTTCGAAGCCGCGCGCCGCAACGGTCGCGAGCAGCGCGTCACGGTCGGGGAAGTGGCGATAGGGCGCCGCGCGCGACACGCCCAGCGACTGCGACAGGTCACGCAGCGACACCGCTCCCGGGCAACACCGGCAACAAGGCCAACTCCGTCGATCCCGGCATTGGCCTGCGTTACCAGTTCTGACGATCTGACCAACACGGCGGAGACATTCGAGAACGCGCATCCATCAGGCGCGTTCGAGAGTGCCTCCGCTACTTTGCGTGCTCGACAAGATGCGAGCGCGTGGGTGAGGGCTCGAACCGGTCGGCGAAATATTGCGTTTCGTGGGCCACCTGCCCATCGCGGAATTCCATGATGCTCACCGTGTAAGACGGGATGCCGTCATAGGTGAGGATGAATTCGGTGACCCAGAGATCGCCGCTGCCGATCATTCGCCGGACCGAAAAACGCTTCTTGTTGGGTTGAACCGTCCGGCTCTCCTGAATCTTGCGCCGGCCGAGGATCCGCTCGCCCGATTGCGGATAATCGAGCACGGCATCCTCGCGGTAGATTTCATGTTCGGTCTTGAAATCGCTGGCGTCCGAAGCCGCCCAATGGCGTTCCAGCGCGAGGCGCACCGTTCGATCGTCCATTTCATCCTCCTGTCTCGCAAGGCCCCGCCAGCCCCGGCAGGCTTCGGAACGACGTCTCCACGATCCCGGTGTCGGGCGCGCTTTTCCGATCGAATTTCGGAAGCAGCGCTCATATCCTCATATCGATGTATAAGTGGCCGGCGAACTAATCTGTGTTTAGCCGGCCTTGCGGTCAACCTGGCCGCCGAAGGATCGCAATGAGCAATCGAATCCTGATTTTCTATGGCTCGTATCGTTCCGACCGGATGGGTATCCGTCTCGCCGAATTCGTGGTCGAGCGGTTTCGGCGCCGTGGCGACGACATTGAGCTGATCGACGCCAAGGCGATCAACCTTCCGATGCTCGACCGGATGTACAAGGAATATCCGCCCGGAAAAGCGCCCGAACAGCTTGAGCGCCTGGCCGGAAAGATCCGCGATGCGGACGGCTTCGTCTTCGTCACAGGCGAATATAACTGGGGCGTGCAGCCCGGACTGAAAAACCTGACGGATCATTTTCTGGAAGAATGGTTCTGGCGCCCGGCTGCGATCGCGAGCTATTCGGGCGGGCGTCTGTCCGGCACGAGGTCCGCAACCGCCTGGCACGGCACGCTCTCCGAGATGGGGATGGTGGTGGTTTCAAGCACGATCGCCGTTGGTCCCATTGCACAGACCCTCGACGCCAACGCTGCGCCCACAGGTGAAGGCGGCAAGGCGCTCGAACGGGCGTTCCTCCGCTTCGCCGACGATCTGGCGTGGTGGATGGAGGCGGCAAAACTGCAGCGGCAGCGCAAACCGCCGCCGTATTGATCGAGCTTGCCGCATGGGGTAGGCCTTCACATAACTCGGCGGGATTAGCTTAGCCGTGTGACCAAGCGCTTGCAGTTCGCGGCCCCAGTGATGCGCCGACGGACACGCTTCGATTACGACCAGGCATGGCGGCGGCTCGCCAAAATACTCCAACACCTTTGCGCGACTGACGCGCTTGCGGATCACAACCGCGCCCGCAACATCGACCCGTGCACCTGAAAGATCGACTTCGCAATATCCAGACCAATCGTGCTAACCTCGCCCATGGACGGCTCCTCTCAATGTGGTTGCTCTAACGCAACCACCCTATGGCACCTCGATGCCGCAGAGTGGGCGCCGTCCACAGCATCAAGCGCGTCATTCTGACCTTGGGCCTGCGACTTCCGGTCTGCCCCTAGCAACGGACGTTCTCGGCATAGGTCAGAAGGTCTCAAACGGGCCAATGAACGAACCCGCTCGCGCGGGAGGGGCTGGCGGCGCGGTCGGGGGATCACGTCTGTCACAGTGTAACTGTTTGAACGAGAACAGGTGACGGGCGGTCGCTCCGTCTTGAGGATCGAGGGGTTTCCAAACTCCAACCTCAAGACAGGAACTCCCAATGAACGAGAAGCCCATCAGCCCGCTGCGCCGGCGCATGATCGAAGACATGACGGTGCGCAACTTCGTCGAGAAGACGCGCAACGACTATATCCGACACGTCGGGACATTCACAGCCTTTCTCGGCCGCGCGCCGGATACGGCCACGCCTGAAGATCTTCGCCTTTTCCAGCTGCATCAGACGCAGGCCGGCGTGGGTGCGCCGAGCATCAACGGCTCGGTTGCGGCGCTGCGTTTCTTCTTCACCGTGACGCTCGACCGCCCCGAGATGGCAAGGCACCTGACGTTCGTGCGGGAGCCGCGCAGGATCCCGGTGATTTTGAGCCTGGAGGAGATCGCACGGCTGCTGGAGGCGGCCCCCGGACCGAAGTACAAGGCCGCGCTGAGCGCCGCTTATGGCGCCGGACTGCGGGTTTCTGAAGTTGTTGCCCTGAAGGTATCGGACATCGATTCCGAGCGTATGCTGCTGCGCATCGAGCAGGGCAAGGGGCGCAAGGATCGTTTTGCAATGCTTTCCCCGCTGCTATTGGAGTTGCTGCGCGATTGGTATCGCATCGCCCGGCCCGCGGTCTGGCTGTTCCCGGGCCGTGATCC
>NZ_JBAVCF010000710.1:0-1654 GCF_049586575.1 Bradyrhizobium sp. | reverse complement strand
GCGATTTGAATCGCACGCAGCCTTTTTGAAATGGCAAGGTCTATTTCTGGCCGGTGAAGAGCGGCGATTGCGGAAGGTTGATTACGAGCCGGAGACTATCCGTAGAAAAGAGTAAGAGGACGGTTCTCAGCCGCACCGTGGCCTTCTATCCAATCGACGCTGAGATGTTCCGAGAGGGGCCAGGTTGGTCCATGCCTGACTGTGAGGTCCATAGGCCGCTCCCGGAACGCCGTTCGCGTGTTTAGCCGCTACGCTATTCCCCGAACGTTGAAGCAGCGGTCATTGCGGCAAGCTTTGCAGGTGGAGTCATCGTATCTCCTCTGCTCGCGACCAACTCCATTGTTGGCCTACATGCAAGCTGTGGCGTCCTAATGAAACTGTCAAGAAGTTTCAATTGGATGGAACCGCATAGGCCCAGTTACAATTCAACGACAATCCAAATTGTTCGGAAGTATTTTTCTTATATTAGCATCCGAAGCGGTGCCGACCTTCGATTCAGCCTGACGAACGGCCTTCCGAAGACGAAGTAATTCCGCATATCGGATGGACAGACTTTGGTCCAGGTTGCGATTCATTGTCTCTGCCGTTTTTGAATTCCGACGTTCGTTGGTCGTCATGGTCTTCTAAGTCCTGTACATCGATCATGTCCCGGTTGTCGCAACGAGTCGCTTCCGGGTTCATGGCAACCGACAAACATTGCACCGATGGCTACTTCACCACCCCCAGCCCAAACCCTCGCTCTAGCCGGTTGATCGCGTCAGCTAGTTCCTTCGTATCCAGCACCGCGACCAATTGAGCGAATCGCTTCATCGGCGTCGCTCATTCCAAGCTCAAGGTGTTCGCCGACAATCGAACCGACCTGACGAAGCGCGGCGAGAACTAATTCCTGATCTGTCATCGCAGGTTCGCACATACTGAAATGGACGGGGCCGCCGGGGGTGGGAAAACCGGCGACCCCTAACGCGCGATTTGAAAAATGGCCGGTGACTGGGGGGTCAGTCGGTCAAAATCGTCGCGATAAATTGACGATAACGCGCTGCCGCGACAGCACAATGAAAGCCGCGCGTTAACCTGACTGGTCAAGGTTACTGGGGCAGAAGAAATCAAGTCGCCATTACAAAGCACTCAAGTCGTCCGGCACGTCGCCGAATTTTCTGATTACCTGAAGCGCGGATCAGAACACCCCTCCCGCTCGATCCCCATCCCGGAGACCACGGATCAGATATTTTTCTGCCCCCTTGCCTCGCCCAAGCGCCAATTCATTATCCGAAAGACTCCCTCACCCGGTTCATCGCCGGATGCTTCCGGTTCTTGATCTTACGCCAGTCCGTGCACCGCCCAGCCCGATACGGTCTGTCGCGTCGCTTCGAAACCAATCCTTCAAGCCCCGTCCGTCACGCCGCCTGAAACAGGTCCGGCCCGATCTCACCTGCTCCGTGGGCGCGACAATCCCGAGGATGGAGTGAAATGCTCAGCGCGAGGGTTGTTAAAGTTTGAGTCGCCGGATTCAGTCAGCCTTAGGTTATTCTCGCAAGAATGATTCGGTAACGAACGAGGCAGGTCAATGAAAGTCGCACCGTCCTCACCGGGCGAGGTGTATTTCGCACTCGCCGTTGTCAGCACCGTCTTGATGATCGAGATGGCTGCCTTCGCC
>NZ_JBAVCF010000709.1:0-7745 GCF_049586575.1 Bradyrhizobium sp. | reverse complement strand
TCAAAATCGAACGGCACCTCGTCGATCTTCTTCCACCCGGCCATATCGTACGGTTGGGCGGAAAGGATCGCCTGATCGAGCGGACTCTTCATCCCAGTCTCGAACTGGCTGTTGATGTAGGCGTTGGCATACACCGCCTTGCTCTCGGCCCCGAGCCCATCGATCGCGCGCATCAGCTTGATGGTGGCTTCCGTCAGCGTTCCGGTCTTGTCGGTACATAGTACGTTCATCGCACCGAGATCATGGATCGCGGTCAGACGCTTCACGATGACCTTTCGCTTCGACATCTCCAATGCTGATCGCGCAAGCGTGACGGTCACGATCATCGGCAGCAGTTCTGGTGTCAGTCCGACAGCTAGCGCCAGCGCGAACATCAGCGACTCCAGCACCGGTCGGTGAAATGAGATGTTCACGACCAGCACGAAGAACACCATCAGCACCGTAAGGCGCATGATGAGAAGGCCAAAACGACGAATGCCGACCGCAAAATCGGTGGCCGGCGGTTTTTCGGCCAGGCTCGTCGCAAGGTGACCGAGCGCCGATTTCGCGCCGGTTCGGCAAACAACAATCGTTGCGGTGCCGCTGATGACGGAGGTTCCCGCGAAGACGGCGTTCGACGCTCCGGCTGGGTTCTCCGCGCCCGAAGGCGCATCGCTCGCATGTTTCTCGGCGGGGTACGGCTCTCCGGTCAGAAGCGCCTGATTGATGAAAAGATCTCGGCTTTCGAGCAGCCGCGAGTCTGCCGGCACGAGATCACCGGCAATCAATTCGACAATATCGCCTGGCACAAGTTGATCGATCGGTATCGAGGCGCTAGCGCCGTCGCGCCGTACCGTTACCTCTACCGCCACCGACCGGCGCAGCGCCTCAACTGCGTTTTGAGCTCGGACTTCCTGCACGAAATCGATCGTCATGCTCATCATGACGATCGTCACAACGATTGCGAAGCTTGCGACGTCGCCTGTCGCCGCCGACAACCCGCTCGCCACGAGCAGGATGATCACCAGCGGGTTGCGGAAACGGGAGAGAAATTGCAACCAGAGCGGTGATCGCTTGACGACCGCAGCGTCGTTGGGTCCGAAGGTTTCCAACCGCGACTGGACCTCTTTGGCCGTAAGGCCCGCAGTAGTCGTCACGAGTCGCGTCAGAATCCGGCCAGCTGGCTCCTTCCAGACCTCTTCCGGCCCGACTTCGTCAATTGCAGGATTCATGGACAATCTTGGCTGAGAGGGCTAGTTACCTGCCCCACTCGGTCCATCCAGGAACTGGCCAAGGACCAAAGGAGCAGTATCCTGTTCTCTTCACTCCCGGCCGCGGCGTTCGCGGAAGCGGTCGAACTTCGCCTTCTGCCGGTCGTGCCTCCGCCTGACCCAAAGTTGCGGACAAGGCCGCAGATGCAACGATCAGGACCGAAACGTTCAGCTTCCGCATTTCTAATGCTCCCATGCTGGGTTGATTTTTGGCGATTGGATTCGATTTTACGTTTTCTGAACTGAAGCTATTGACCGCGCGTGCTGATGGACGCTGGCCGATGGCTCATTGCGATTGTTCCTGGGTTTGTCGTCCGCGGACCGGTCCCCGCGGCCGTTCCGGAAAACAACACGGTAAATCTTGCACCCTGGCCGTTATCCCCGCGGCCGATCTGCAACTCTCCGCCGATCTGCCTTGCGAACGATTGAATGATCCTCATCCCTAGCCCCTTGCTCGCGGTGGGATCGAATCCTTCCGGCAGCGCCGGCCCATTATTGGAAACTGAAAGCGCGTAACCATGAGCGGAATCGGGCTGCAGGCGGATGACGATGCGGCCGCTGCCATGTTTTGCCGCGTTGGTGATCAATTCACTGACGATGAAGCCTAGTGGAATAGCAGTCGCGGCCGGCAGCTTGATTTCGACGCCTTCGACGAGGACCTGCTCCGGGTGTTCGTCAGACGACAACATCGCGGAAAAATCGCGCGCGAAGTCTTCGAGAAATTTCTTGAATTCGATGGCCTGTACCCCATCGTAGGAATGAAGGCGACGATGGATACGCGCAATCATGGAAACGCGATTGGCCGCGACGGCCAATTGAGCCGCCGCTTCCGGGTTTAGCGTCGACCGACTCTGCAAAGAAAGCAGGCTGACGATCATCTGCAGGTCGTTCATCAGCCGATGATCCGATTCCCTGCTCAGAAGCTCCTGTTTCTGGATCAACTCAGCCTGTTGATGAACTCGAGCCTCGCTCTCCGCCAGCGCGTCGCGCAAGCGGATTTCCAAGGATCTGCGCTTGATCAACTCGCGCTCGCAACTCTCAACGGTGCGGCGCACCGAGTTCGAAAACGTCATCAGGAAGGACGGCAATCCCTCAGCGCCGCCCTTCGCCGCGTTGCCAACCTGTTGTCGAATGACTGCTTGCTCGCTCATACCTCAGGATGCGTATGAGGGGCGCATATAATGTTGATTCAGATCAACTGTGCCAATTCATTTAATTTCGACCGTGAACGATTTTCATCATCCGCTTCGAGGCCTCCGAGATCATGCTGCAAGCGGTAACGCTCGTGCGCACGGCGCAACGGCTTCTATGGTTCTCTGACCAATGAGCAGAAGGCACGGTTCGAAGCGATCGGCCGAAGCGTACAAGTCAGCTCGAGCGCTTGATGTCACGCGCGCCTGCCCGCCGGTATGGCGGCGGCCCCGTCAGCAAAATCATTCGACGATTGATGCCATTCGGGTTCTGAACTGCGCATCTAGCGGACAAGCATATAGGTTTGGCGCTTCCGGTCAGCACTGACAGTTTGCCAGGCTTTAGCCTCAGTCTCGGTGAGTCGGCGCGCGCGATTTTGTTCAGCGATGGACGAGCACCGGGACCTTGCAATGGGTGAGGACCTTTACTGTCTCGCTGCCGAGGACGATCGCGGAGACGCCACGGCGGCCGTGCGAGGCCATGACGATCAGATCGCAGCCCTTCGACTCCGCTGTATCGACGATCGCCCGATAGGGATGTTCGTGCTCGACCTGGTCCGTCTCGCATGCGACGCCGGCTGCTTGCGCTGCGCGCGCGGCAGCTCCAAGAATTTTCTCGGCGTGCTCCTCCATACGCGCCTTGTATTGAGCCGGCGTGTCCTCGATCATCTGCGTGTCGATCGTGAACGTATGAAAGGGCGTCAAGATTGTCAGCACGGTCACTTTGGCACCGATCCGCTTGGCCAAGGCAATGCCGTGCTGGACGGCTTTATCGGCCAGTTTCGAACCGTCGGTTGGTATCAAGATATTGACATACATCGCCTTCTCCTTCTCACCGCCCTTTCACCGCTAACGTCGGAACGCTAAGGCATCGACGCGAGCGTCCTCGACAAAGTCTCAATCCGGTTCGGGCGCAGTCCGAATTGTCTGACGCAGTTCCATCAATGTCCTGCGCAGGCCGTAGAGCTGGTCGACCAAATTCAGAATCACTCCCACGCCTTCATCGTTCACGCCAAGATCCACCTTGAGTTGATGGATGAGCCGTGCTCTGGCGATGTCGATGTTGGAGAAGCTCAGCTCAACCGACGAGCCGCGGGGTCTTAGCCACTCCTCCTCGATCCAGACATCTAGCGTTTCGTGATCCATGCCAGCAAGCGACAGAAATTCCTCTTTGCTGATTTTCATGGCACCATCTCCTCACGGGGATTGTAGGTCTTCCCGCTTTCCCAACCCGAAACGAATGCTTCAAGCTCAGGGTCCGGCTCTTTGGGAAGCAGGACCTTGAGTTTGACGAATTGATCGCCATAACCACCGGCATGCTTTGGCGCGCCTTTACCCCTCAGGCGCAACGTGGTCCCGGTGTTCGACCCTTTCGGCACAGTCATCGTTACTACGGCTGTCGGCGTGGGAACCTTGATGCGGGCGCCGAGAACGGCTTCCGTGAGGGTGACAGGTAGTTCAAGATAGATGTCGTCGCCCTCGCGTGTGAAGGAACGATCGGGTTTGATTTCGACCTCAATGAGAGCATCGCCGGGTCTGCCCTTGCCCGATCCGGGGGCTCCCTTCCCCCGCAAACGCAGTACCTGACCCTCAACGATGCCGGGCGGGATAGCAACATCCAGCGTACTTCCGTCGGACAATGTCAGCCGCCTGTTCGCGCCGGCGATTGACTCAATGAATTCGATCGGGAGCCTGAATTCAAGATCATGCCCGCGCCGGTTCGCTTGCGCCTGAGCGCTACGCCTCAGAAGCTCAGCGAAGGCGTCTCCCGAGTCCATGAAATCCGCGAAACCGGAATCGTCTGTATAGGGATGATCCCGTTCCGAGGTTGCGTAATCGCGATAATAATTCTGCCGAGGCCGTTCGGCTCCCGCGGCATCAATTTCACCGTTGTCAAATCTCCTGCGTTTTTCAGCGTCGCCGACCAGATCATAGGCCTGGGCTACTTCCTTGAATTTCTCTTCGGCTTCTGGATTGCCAGGATTTAGGTCAGGATGCAGCCTTTTCGCAAGCTTGCGGTAAGCTTTTTGGATATCATCTGTCGACGCCGTTGAAGCGACGCCAAGAATTTCATAGGGATCTCTCACTGCCCGCTCTCATTCCCATAACGATACCGGACGTGGCGACCGCTGCCGCAAGAGTGAAGGTTGTGCGACGCGGCCGACGGCGGCGCATTCGGTGCAGCGCCCACGGTACCGGACTTTAAAACTAGTAGCGAAGATGGATCGGTCACATTGCGCTAAATCAATGACCCGGATAACTTGCTGTTCTCGACAAAGCGCGAACTCGCAATCCTGAATTGGACGCGCAATAGTAATAGTCAGCATTTGAGCAGGTGCAGTTGCGCTCGGCGTCGTGGTCACTGACATCGAAACGCTACCGTAACAAAAATAGACAACGGTTCCGAACACGAGGGTTGGCATTTTCAAATGCCGAACGGATACGTATCGGGCAGTCCCTTGAGTTCGGTCGTGGCTAGCGGCGTAATTGGCTGCGTGTCGTCGAACCATACATACTCGTCGAATTGATGCGGCAAGTCAGCGCGGAAATAGTGGCTCGCAAGTTCGGTTTCCGGGCGATAGATCACGCCGATCGCACGCTCCAGGCGCTCCTTGCCCAGTCCCTGCGGGCCGCACAGATCGTCCTTCCCGCGCAGTCCGAGCAGGAAATTCGCATGGCCCGTCGCATGACAGAGCTGTTCGTAGCTACCACTCTGCGACGGCCGGATCTCCTTGACCTCCATGTGTCCGCCCCATTCGGATGCCGCAGCAACGGCTCCGCGGTGCGTGCCGAAGCCGATCGAATAAGCCTGGGCGCCGAGCGTACTCCGGCAGAGATGGCCGAGATTGTACTCACCGCGCGCGGCCATCTCGGTCGCGGCCGAATTCCCGACATGCGAGTTGTGAGCCCAGATGACAGCCTTGCTGTCGAGGCCGTAATAATCCAGCAGGTTTTTGAGGGTCTCGAACATGTGGGTGTCGCGCAGATTCCATGACGCGCGCGATCCGTAATACATAATGCGATAGTAACGCTCGGCGTTAGCAATCAAGCGTGCGTTCTGGGCTGCATCGAGGAAACGGTCGCCGTCATGTTCGGCATAGGCGCGATGCTTGCCCAGAAGGTCGGTGAGGTTGCGCACCACATCTGCTTCGCAGGTTGGATACTTTCCGCTCAAGGCTGCGCGACCATAGACCGATGGATCACGCTGCCACGGCGTCAGGCAAGAATAGCGCTCGCGTGCGACCCTGGCGGTTTCAGGGTCGACGTCGTCCAGATAAGCAAGAACCAATCTGATCGAGTCGTAGAGGCTGTACAGATCGAGGCCATGGAAGGCCACGCGCCGATCTTTGCGCGCGACGGTACCGTTATGCTTGCGTAGCCAGTCGATAAAGTCGCGCACCTCGCTATTTCGCCACATCCAGGTCGGAAAGCGAGCAAACGCCGTCCATTCGGAAGGCGGATAGTTGAAATGCCTGACATAGTGATCGACGCGCGCCGCGTCCGGCCAGTCGCCCTCAATGGCGATAAAATGAAATCCCTTCTTGACGATCAGGTCTTGTGTGATGCGGGCGCGCATCCGGTAGAACTCGGATGTTCCATGAGTTGCCTCTCCCAGCAGCACAATTCGCGCCGAGCCGATCCGGTCCATCAGGGGATTGAGATCGGCCTTTTCGATCGATCGGAAAGATTCGACCGCGTCCGCCAGCCTCCTCACCAATAAATCCTCGCTGGCGGAAGCAAGTCGAAATCTGTGTCGCGGCGGAGCTGACTCCAGGGCCTTGCCAGCCCATCCTTCCTCGCCAATCAGGGGCACGAATCGCACGTCGGCGATGTCCTCGCTCTGATATTCGGTCTCCGTCACGCGCGTCACGCGCACCAGTTCCTGGACCGTCTGATCTGATCCAACCGGCATGACCAGCCGGCCGCCAATTTTCAGCTGGGTTTTAAGCGATTCCGGCACTTGTGGGCCGCCAGCAGCGACGACGATGGCGTCATAGGGCGCGTGCTCCGGCCATCCCCGGGTTCCATCACCGTGCCTGACATGCACATTGTCGTACCCAAGTTCGGCAAGCGTCGCGGCCGCCGTCTCCGCAAGCCGGCCGACCCGTTCGATGGTGTAGACGTGCGCGGCGATCTCGGAGAGTACCGCGGCCGCATAACCCGAGCCGGCCCCGATTTCGAGTACCTTTTCGTCCCCCTTCAGCAACAGGGCCTCGGCCATGAAAGCAACGATGTAGGGTTGCGAAATCGTCTGCTCGTCCGCTATCGGCAAGGGCGAATCGTCATAAGCAAATTCGCGAAGCCTCTCAGGTACGAACCGCTCACGCGGCACCTTGCTCATCGCATCCAGAACAAGCCCATCGCGAACGCCGCGGGCCGCGATGCTGCGCTCGACCATTTCGAGCCTGCGCGTACGAAAGTTCTCTGCCTCACTGACCGAGTCTTCCTTCACATCAGCGGCTGCCATGATCAGAACTTCCTAACCTTAATGATTAAAGCGCGGCGCACCTTCACCACCAGCCTACCCTCCGATCTGTCGAACAAGCGACAGACGAAGTAGGAAAAGAGACCGCTACTCCGGTTGCGTTCGCTCAGAAATTGAAGGCAGAAGGCCTCGGCGCCGAATGCGCGGCAGTGCTTCAGAAAATTGAGCCGCCGCCACCTTCACGCCAGCCCTGAACTTCGTTAGCGTTAGCTTCTTGTCGTTAGAGCGTCGATGTGGCCTGCTGGCTCACTCTTGGGCGCTAAATCGGCACCCGCCTTGCTGGATGTCTGCGGCGAGATGCTTACCATTCTCAGCCATTCTTTCGAGACGGTGTTTGCCGTATTCTTGCCAAGCGGTAACAGCGTCCGAAGCGGAATGAGCGGCCACCAATTTGGAAGCAAATTCGGAAGCCATGTTTGCTTCGGAATGCCCGCGATCCGCCCAATAGCGATTGATCTCGGCAGTCATCTTTGTCAATTCCGACTGAGCTTGGGCAAACGCCTGGAATCGCTTCTGCGTAGCGGTCAGGATAAGGGCATAGATATTCTTCGTCTGATCCACGTGAACATCTTGTTCGGGCATGATAAAAACTCCCAATATTCGCTTGGCGCAGAGCTTCATAAAATTGGAGAAAACTTAACTGCCTCCCGGCTTGCAGCCGTTGATTTATATCAAGTCCTTCGGACGTCTTTCTCTAGCCCCGACGTGACCGTCACTCAAGTTTGAACCGCAATCTTGATAACGTCTCATTGATCGTTGCCGCGTCGAACACTCTGCGGCAGCGAGCGCTCGCCGACGACAGCCGTTTGACCAGGATCA
>NZ_JBAVCF010000708.1:0-2785 GCF_049586575.1 Bradyrhizobium sp. | reverse complement strand
GTCAGACGGCGAATATTTGTTGCAATGCAAACAGTCTCAGCGGGAGGCTTCGCCCAACCGGTTCACCTCTAGTTGGCCTGCATCAGGCGAGCGTCGTGATCGGCCGTGCTGAGCTTTCGACTAAATGATGGGCGCCGCGGCACGTCGCCGTGGCTGCTTGCTTTATGCGATCAGGCCCGCCAGCGGCTTCACGTCAGCACTGCCTGGAAAAACGTTTTCGGCGAGCGCTATTTCTTCGGCACGTAGGTGATCATGCAACAGGCCCTTGAGCACCGCCCGCAGGTCCGTCGTAGCTTTGAGGTCGCGGTTCTCGTAGAGATTAGCCGGCTTCAGGCCTGGCCAGTCCGCGATAACGCGACCACCCTTCAGCGCTCCGCCAACAATAAGCGCGACCGTCCCTGTGCCATGGTCTGTGCCCTCAGTGCCGTTAATGTGGGCGGTGCGGCCGAATTCAGTCACCAAAGCCACGGCGGTCTCGTGCCAGACCGGAGCCATATTGCTTTTGATCGCGGCGAGCGCATCGTCGAGCGCAGCTAGCAATTGCGACAGGCGGCCACTTGTGATGCCCTCGTTGAAATGCGTATCCCAGCCATCTAAGGCCAAAGCACCGACCCGGGGTCCGTCCGGCTGCGCCAAAAACCTGGCGGCCGTGCCGGCGACTTCGGCAAAATAGGCGCGTACCTGGGCTGGACTGGGGCCCCCGGATTTCCGCTGCATCATGCCGTCAGCCTTTTCGATGGAAGTGAGCTTCGCACCATCCGTCAGTGTATCGGCAAGCTTCGGATCGGTTTGACGATAAAGCGCAAGCAGACGTTGGATAGTGTCCGCGCTGACCGGCAAGCCCTGCTGGGGAGACCACGACAGGATCGGGGCGGGGCCGCGGGCGATCAGTGGCGTTACCGGACCAACGGCAAACATTTGGCTCCCTTTGGCATTGACCCGTTCGCCCCGCACAAGGTCACCGAGTACGCGGTTAAGCCAGCCGGAATCGCTGGCATTGGGCTTGGTCATCCCGCTTTCCAAAACGTCCTGGCCATCGAAATGCGAGCGTTCGCGATAGGGCGTGGCGCAAGCGTGGACGACGATCGCCTCCCGGTTCTGGAACATGCGATGCAAATTCGGCATCGCCGGATTGAGAGCAATATAGTCGTCAAGCTTCAAGGCCGGTGCCTTGCCGGTCAGACTCAGGGCGTCGTCGCCGCGCAAGCTGGTCCAATCGGGGTCGCCGACCGGAGCAATTGCAGCGAGCCCATCAAGCGCGCCGCGAAGCACGACAGTGAGAAAGCGCGGATCTCGCCCTTCGGCATGCGCGAATTTCGGGATATAGGCCCACGCGAATAACGTGCCCGAGCCTAGTAGCAGATCGCGCCGTGAAGGGGCATGGAGGACTGTCATAATTCAGCTCCGCAGAAACTCGGGTGACATGATGAGAAGCGTCAAAGCCTGAGCGCGACTCTCGGCATGCGCAACCGTATTGCGAGTCTTTGCCGATGCGAGGGGGCCCAGTGCGCTATCAAGCAGAGCAAGCGGATCAATGCCCGCAGCTAAACGGTTGGCAAATTGGTTGGCGAGATTCAACCGATGAGGCACGCCGTCGATCCAGGCCGCCTCCCGGTCCGAATAGCCGTTCGGAGCCGGAGGTCGCCACAAGGCCGCCCCAAGCTGAGCCTGCGCGCCCAAAAGCATGCCAATGGGAATCTGGGCACCGCCGTCGGTAATTCGCAGCGTAGCCACGATCCATTGTGCCGGAGTTTTCAGCTTCGTCCGCTGCGGGGTCCAAGACTCGTCAGCCGTCACCAGCGTCTTAGCGATCGCTTTGAGGTCGCCATTGCTGTCATTAAACGTTTTTTCGACTTTAGCCACGAGCGAGGGCGGCGGCTCGTCCGCGATGAAATGAGCGGCAAGCTTCTGTGCAATGTGGCGAGAAGTTGCCGGATGTCGCGCCAAATCGGCCAATACGGCGCGGCCCTGGCCAATGCCAGTGTCTGCATACGTCTTGCCGAGAACCACTTGATCGACTGGCTCATGCAGCAAGTGGTTGAAGACAAATTCGCCGCCGTGAATTGGTTCCGAAGGCGGCAACCACGTCCAGCCCGTCAATACCTTGGCGAAATTGACGACGTCGGTCTGGGTGTAGCCGCCGCGAACACCGACCGTGTGCAGTTCCAGAGTCTCACGAGCGAGGTTCTCGTTCAGCCCCTTGTTGCGGTCGATTCCAATGATCGAATTCGGACCCATAGACTGGACGTTGTCGAGGTAGAACAACATGGCCGGATGGCTCTCGACCGCCTGCAACATGTCGACGAACCGGCGAAGGACGTGTGGGCGGATCGCCTCGCGCTCATAAGGGCCGGCCATGGCAATGATTTTGTCAGCCGAGATACAGAAGTGGTTGGACCAGAACCAGACCAGCCGCTCCGCAAAGCCAATGTCGGCGCCAGTGGCAGCGTCGAAACGCGCCTTAGCTTCGTTCTGCAGGAGGCGAGCGGGAAGCGGCTGTGGGTGCGGCGTTGAGCCAGCCTGCAACAACGTCAAATTGGCAAATTGCGTTAGGGCCTCTGCGCCGCCTTCAGGCTCGACCGTCTTCTGTAGGCGCGATGCAAGTTTTTGCTGTGCCCGCCGCTCGGCCTGGAACTCGAATACTGCGCGCGCCGAGGCCGCACTGGTGGGCAGATTCGCGTCAATCCTTCCCGCGCCGCTCCGGTCCAGATCGGCAAGCAGGGCGCCAACCGGGTCAGCGGCGATCGCGGCGATCTTGTCGCCGGCCGGGCCGAATCCAAATCGA
>NZ_JBAVCF010000707.1:0-4107 GCF_049586575.1 Bradyrhizobium sp. | reverse complement strand
GGTTGGCGCGCGCTGCAACCTGCGGCGCATGAGTCACCGCCATAACCTGCACCTTGGAGGCGAGCCGCGACAGCCGCGCGCCGATCGCATCCGCCACCGCGCCGCCGACCCCGGTATCGATCTCGTCGAACACAAGCGTGGGCGCCGAACCGCGGTCGGACAGCACCACCTTGAGCGCCAGCAAGAAGCGCGACAACTCGCCTCCGGAGGCGACCTTCATCAGCGGGCCTGGTTTGGTGCCGGGATTGGTCTGCACCCAGAATTCGACGCGGTCGTAGCCTTGCGGACCGGGCGAGGCAGGATCGGTTTCGACTTGCGTGGTAAACTTCGCGCGTTCGAGCTTGAGCGGCGCGAGTTCGGCATTGACCGCCTTGTTGAGCTTCTCCGCCGACCTGACCCGTGCGGCGGAGAGTTTCGTTGCAGCCAGCGCGTAATGCCTGTCGGCGGCGACGGCCGCCTCCTCAAGCTTCTTCAGTTGATCGGCGCCGGCATCGATCAGCGCGACGTCGGCGGCATATTTCGCGGCGAGCGCGGCAAGTCCATCGACCGGCGTCGAATATTTGCGCGAGGCGGCGCGCAACGCAAACAGCCGCTCCTCGATGCGCTCCAGCTCGGCGGGATCGAAATCAGCCGCAACCAGAGCCGCGGAAAGATGCTGATCGGCTTCCTCGAGCGCGTTGATCGCAATATCGATCGCCTTCACCGCGGGCTCGACGAGGGAAGGCGAATTTGCCGCCCGCCGTTCGAGCCGGCGCACGGCCGCCGACAAGGCCGCTACCGGCGAGTGATCGCCGCTGACGGCTTCCTGCGCCTCGCGCAGATCGGCTGCGATCTTCTCGCCCTGCATCATGGTGGTGCGGCGGGACGCCAAGGCCGTTTCCTCGCCGTCCGTTGGCGCAAGCTGCTTCAATTCATCGGAAGCGTGCCGCAAATAATCCGCCTCGCGGGCGGCCCGCTCCATGCCGGCGCGATGTTCATCCAACTCGCGGTTCGCTTCGCGCCGCGCCTCCCAGAGCTTTTCCAGCGCAGCGACTTCCTTTTCGAGGCCGGAGAACGCGTCGAGCAGAAGGCGATGGGTCGAGGCATCGACCAGCGCGCGCTCGTCATGCTGACCGTGGATTTCGACCAGCGTGGCGCCGAGCGCTTTCAAGGTCTGCACGCTGATGGCCTGATCGTTGACGAAGGCGCGGGTGCGGCCATCGGCGAACTGGACGCGGCGCAGGATCATCTCGCCGGTGTCGTCGAGACCGTTGTCGGTCAGCAAGGCAGAAGCCGGATGGCCTTTCGGCACATCGAAAGTGGCCGTCACCTGGCCTTGCTCGGCGCCATGCCGAACCAGGCCCGCGTCGCCACGGCCGCCGAGCGCAAGCGCAAAAGCATCCAGCAAAATGGATTTGCCCGCGCCGGTCTCGCCGGTCAGCACCGCAAGGCCACGGGCGAACTCGATATCGAGCCGTTCGATCAGGACGATGTCACGGATCGACAGACGCGCCAGCATGAGAGGATAATTCCCGGATCTAGTTCCAGCCGATCGAATCAGATTCCGACCGCGTCAGAATCCGACCTTAACCGAGACCGAGCTTCTTGAAGGCCCTCGAAATATAGGAGCCCTCATTCTCGCTCGGCTCGACCCCGCCGGACTTTACTAGATTATAGGCGTCCTTGTACCAGGGGCTGTCGGGAAAATTGTGCCCGAGCACGGCGGCAGCGGTCTGGGCCTCGCTGACGATTCCGATCGCCATATAGGCTTCGGTCAGCCGCGCCAGCGCTTCTTCGACATGGCGCGTGGTCTGGTACTGCGTCACCACGGTCTTGAAGCGGTTGATCGCGGCCGTGTAATTGCGCTTCTTCATGTAGTAGCGGCCGACATTCATCTCGCGGCCGGCGAGCTGGTCGCGCGCGGCTTCCAGTTTGGCCTTGGCGCTGACCGCATATTCCGACGTCGGATATTTGCGCACCACTTCCTCGAGCGCGGCGATCGCCTTCTCTGTGCGGCCCTGGTCGCGGGTCACGTCGGGAATCTGGTCGTAATGCGAGGCCGCGATCAGATATTGCGCATAGGCCGCGTCCGGGCTTCCCGGGTGCAACGTGACGTAACGGGTCGCCGCGCCGATGCAGCTGTCATAGTCGTTAGCCTGGTAATAGGCGTAGGCTGACATCAGAAGCGACTTGCGCGCGAGATCCGAATACGGATGCTGGCGATCGACTTCTTCGAATTTCTTCGCGCCGCCCTTCGGGTCGCGCTTCTCGTTGGTCAGGAACAGGCCTTCGTTGTAGAGCTTTTCCGCGGGCTCATCGACGAAGGTGTCGTCCTTCTGGGTCACCTTGTCCCATATTTCGGTGGCCGAACTGCACGCACTCAAAACCATGCCGGCGACGGCAAGGCCCGCGGCAACCCGCAGCAGCCGTGCGAGGCTTTCAAGGCTCCAACGGTTTAAAAACCCCTGGTGTGCGGGCGTGACACGCTTTGTCGACATGAAGTTCAGACCGGACGCCTTTCGAGCGGATCGGGCGCAACGAAATCGGGAGCGGCTCAAGCCACCTTGCCCCGGCTCTGTTTATCTAAAACAAGGCCCTTAACCAACCGGATACGCAGGCATTTCGCCCGGAATAAGGCGGGTTTGTGGAGCCGTGATTCTGCGGGTTCATCGCCCCCAGCCGCCGTTCTGGCCAAAGCCTGGATGATTTAGTCCACAAGGGCGTGCTTTGCCGCCAAGGGCACACATCAACGGGGCAAATGAGGGGAACGACGTTTCAGGAAACGTCAGGGCCATAGGCGGGTGCGACCATGCCGCCGACCATACCGCTGCCGACTTCGGCATGGGTGCGCGAGCGGCGGGAGGCATCGGACTCGACCACCCGATAGGCGGTGCGATCGGCCAGAAGCGCCGTCAGCACGGCGTGATTGAGTTTGTGGCCGCCGCGCACCGAGCGGAAGGCGCCGAGCAGCGGCAGACCGGCAAGCGCCAAGTCACCGATCACATCGAGCACCTTGTGACGCACGCATTCGTCGCTGTAGCGAAGACCCTCGCTGTTCAGCAGGCGGGTTTCGTCGAACACCACCGAATTCTCAAAGGAGGCGCCGAGTGCAAAACCGGCACTCCACAAGCGCGCGACATCGCTGACACAGCCAAAGGTCCGGGCGCGGGAAATCTCGCGGCGGAAGCGCTCGGGGCTCAAATCGAGCGAATAGACCTGACGGCCGATCACCGGGTTGGCGAAATCAATCTCGACATCGGCGCGGAAGCCGGCCGAATACGGGCGCAACTCGCCGAAGGAATCGCCGATCGCGACTTGCACCGGCTTCAGCACCTGGATGAAACGGCGCGCCGCCGACTGCGAAACAACGCCGGCCTGATCGATCGCGGCGACAAAGGCCGCCGCACTGCCGTCCATGATCGGAACTTCAGGACCATCGACCTCGATGGTGGCGTTATCGACGCCCATGCCGCGCAGCGCGGCCAGCACATGCTCGGCAGTAGAGACCAGCGGTCCCTCGCGGTCGCCGAGAACGGTGGCAAATTCGGTGGCAATCACTGATTCGGCTTCGGCGCGAACTTCCCGGTCGCTGCCTTCAAGGCCGGTGCGGACAAAAATAAAACCCGCATCCAGGGATGCAGGCCCGATTGTCAAATTGACCGGTAGTCCCGAATGGACACCGACGCCCGTAACGGTAGCTTGCGAACGCAGCGTTGTCTGCCGGCCGAATTTCATACAGAAGTGCCCACACTGACTTACCGTGAGACCAAACCGGCTCCCCTTTTGATGCCGGTCCGACTCAGTGGTTCCCCAAGTCACGATCGAGAATAGTCATTGCCTTATTGCGCGCCAACTCACGCTTTTTTACCGATTGTTACCCAATCTCTGCCGTATTCACGCCAAAGCCCGACCCCAATCGGCCACCGAAACCAGCCGCCAAACCGCTGTCATCCCGACTGTATCATTTCCATTTAAAATTTTGTTTTCAATCACTTGGATCGGCAATTGGGCCGCCACAATCCCGCAAGCAAAAGGGGCCCCGGTGATCACACCGGGACCCCTTGCCTCGCCTAGATTGTAACAAACTTCAGTTCACCTGCCGACGCAGGAAAGCGGGGATATCGAGAT
>NZ_JBAVCF010000706.1:0-4207 GCF_049586575.1 Bradyrhizobium sp. | reverse complement strand
CGCCGCGCACGACCTGGCGGCTGCCGAAACTTTTTTCCACGCTATGCACAGCCAGATATCCAGCCCGGGCTGCCTGCCGCGGTGCAGAGGCGCTGTTAGTCCTGGGCGCGGGCCTGGGCGTTGCCGCGGGCTTGGGCGTTGCCGCGGGCTTGGGCCTGACGGCAGCCGGGCGGGGAGGGGGATTATCGATGCGCGCCAATTCAATCGCGGGCGAGGGCGCGGCGCGGGCGAGCGGCGGGGCATCACGCACGGGGCTCGTCAGCATCTCCCCCATACTGTCGTCGAGCGCGGTGATGTCGTCGCGCGAACGTGCAAAGCCGCCCTTGCCGCGTTTGACAGGGCGCCGCCGGAACATGCTGAGTAGATCCACCATCCCCGCTTCGTCCGAGCCCTTTGCAGAAGTCCGCCAACCAGCGGCGTGGATATTGAAGGTCGCTACCGGAGTAGCCGCAAGTTCGAAAGCGCTGATTCGCCCGTCCAGCATGAATGAGCGGATGCCGCTTGCCCAGCGGACCGGCGTCGAGTTTCCGACGCACGTAACCGGCAAGGTAGATACAGGCTTGGACCCCCGGCTTCAACCTTGTCCCGGCCGGGTTTACATTAAGATATTGACATTACTTTGGTTTACCTGACGCTCCGGGGAGGGCGAGCGGTGCAGCAGCCCCGGTAGACGCCTGAGCGCAGCCCTGGCTCGAAGACTGATTGAGGAACAGGCCGTTCACCTTGCCGCTATCCGATTCGACCCGGGAAACACCCGTGGTCATGTCCACCAGCAGCCGATCGCCTCTCAAGACATTCTGGCATTGGGTCAGCACGACGCCGCCTGACATGGTGATCAGATTGGTCTTGGTGTCGAACACGGCCGTCTCGCCGGTCACGACCTGATCCTTCTGGGTAACGACGACATTGCCTTTGGCTTCAAGCCGCTTGATCGATGACGATCCACCGGGGCCGGGCGCAGCCGCCGGCATCGGAGCAGGCGCCGATTTTACGCTCTTGGCATTGGCCGGCGGAGGCGGCGCAGTCTGATCCTTCGATTCGTAGAAGACGACCAGAACCTTCGACGTCATGGTGGTATCGCCCTGCACCACCTTGACGTTGCCGGTGAAGGTTGCCTCTTTTTTCTTGTCGCGCATCTCGAGAGAAGCCGCCTCGATCTGAATCGGCTGATCGCGATTCTGCGAAAAGCCCTGCATGGCATTGGGCACGCCGGTCGCTGAACTTTGCGCTCTGGCATCCGCCGCAGCAACCAGCATCGCGCAGCAAAGCACCGCAGACGCCGTGCTGACGGCAATCCGGGCTTTGAAGAGTTTCTGGCGAAACATTTTCATCGGATCATTTCGCGCTGGAGGATTTCACGCCCGCGCGCGATTTCGCAGGACGCGCGGGCTGAGGCTGCTCGGGCGCCGGGTCGGCATCGGCAGGCGGCGGCAGCTTGTCGATGTTCATCACGACGTGGCCATCGAAGCGGACGACATCGCCACCGCCGGTGACCTTCATCGTGTCGGCGGAAATTTTTCCGTCCGCCCATTTGACATCGACGTGTTCGTTCGACGTCACCGTTCCCTTGTTCATATCGACGAAGGCCTGGCTGAGCCACGCCTCATAACCTGCGGTGGTTTGCACATAGATGTCCTTATGCAGGTCGAGCAGTTGCTGCTTGGTATCCATCAATCCCTTGACCGCCTCGAGTGTAACCGTCGATTGGTCCTGCATCAGCACTTTGCCCCGCAAGGTGTGCAATTCGACGTGATCCGGGTCGGTTACATCCTGGGTCGCGGTATTGGCCCAGACCTCATAGGGGCGCTGGTCCTGCGAGTAGCCTGCCATATGCGGCGATTCCATCGTGATCTTCGTGCCCGACACGACAAGATTGCTCATGTCCACCGGCAGCTTGGGCAACAGCATCCGGAACGGATTGAAAACCGACACCAGGACGATTGCGGCGAGCGCCAGAGTCACGGCCCCCGGAACCGCGATCCGCAGGATGCGCACCATCCGGCTGTGGCGCGCCGCAACCGCAAAGCGCGCCTCCATTCCCGCGTGATAGGCAGGATTCTGGACCGAGTTCACCACTACTCCTAGGTAAAGACCGACGAAGCCAGATCATTTTACCCCGAGATGATCGGATCGCCCACCCGCAAAGGACCTCGTGCGAGGAGTTTGTCTGAAACGAGGCGGTAACCGGCGTTAACGGCTTCGAGAGGAATCTTCTCACGAATGCGCGAAAATGTCCTCGGCTTCCCAGCCTTGCAGGTCGAGCTTTGCCCGCGTCGGCAGGAAGGCGAAACAGGCCTCTGCCAGCCCGAGGCGGCCTTCGCGCGCGAGCATCACGTCGAGGCGTTCGCGCAATGCATGCAGGTGAAGCACATCGGAGGCGGCGTAGGCGAGCTGCGCGTCGGTGAGGCTGGGTGCGCCCCAGTCGCTTGATTGCTGCTGCTTCGACAGTTCGACGTTGAGCACCTCCCGCACCAGATCCTTCAAGCCATGGCGATCGGTGTAGGTGCGGGAAAGCCGCGAGGCGATCTTGGTGCAATAGACCGGCTCGGGCATCACGCCGAAGGCGTGATAGAGCGCGGCGACATCGAAGCGGGCGAAGTGAAAGATCTTCGTGATTTTCGGATTGGCGAGAAGCGCCTTCAGATTCGGCGCATCCGCCGGACCCTGGCCATGGTCGCGGGGGATCTGGACGACATCGGCGCTGCCATCGCCGTTCGACAGCTGCACCACGCAGAGCCGGTCGCGATGCGGATTGAGCCCCATGGTCTCGGTATCGATCGCTACCGAGTCGGTGTAACGGCTGATGTCGGGCAGGTCGCCGCGATGCTGGCGTACGGTCATCAAAACAGGGCCTCTGGTCGATTCGGGACAGAGCCCAACCTAACGCTCAACTTTGCAAGACGCGAGCGGCGGAGCACGGCTTTCGTCAGCAAAATCCCGCAAGGCAAGTCGTCACGCCGTCCGGCCTGTCCGGGTGATGAGATCAGGCCCTCTGGTTGTCCGGCAATTTCGGCGGCTGAAGCTCGTGGCTATTGGCCCAGCGTTCCAGATTTTCGGAGATTTTTTGGTGGCTCGGGCGCAGAGGTTTTGACGCGTCCGGCTCTTTCGAAAACATCCGAGGCAGCTTGGTATGGTCCGTCATGGCGGCTCTCCCTTAACCAAAGCATGCGCCTTTGCTAGCACGAAATCAATATCTAACTTATTGTTTTTGTTGAGATATTATACTAATTTGGCTTAATAGTCGGAACCGCCGCCGACGTGGCACGTTGAGTACATCACTCAACCATCTCATTTTGGGTCATTCCATGAGCGATATCCGCGACGAGCGATTACAGGTCATGTTGGGACCGCAAGAATTGGCGGCGGTCGACGATTTCCGCTTCAAGCACCGGATGCCGACCCGCGCGGCTGCCGTTCGCGAGCTTTTGAAACTGGGGCTGACGGTTGCCGCGCCAGACGCGGCGAACAGCATGAAATCCAGCAACTACGGCATCTTCAGCCGCGGCCCGGAGGGCCACAGGCGAGGCGACCCGGAGACGAATGTCGGAAATTAGCTGTGTCGGAAAAACTAACCGCAGTTTTGCGGAGTGTTTGAACCATCCCGGTCACTGGTTCTGTACCGGTTTTGCAAACGGGAAAAGCGCAGGCTTTGGCACATGCTATGGTTCTGGCCATGCTTGAGACGCATCACGAACCTTGCCCTATCATCAAGGTCCATTCCAGGCCGGTCATCGAACGCCATCGCAAGAGCGGATGGGAGCTTGTCCTGTGGACAGGCGACGCTTTCGATTATTCGACGCCATTCCGGGAAATGCTGACCGAAATCGCAACGATCCTGAACCAGGATGCGCCCGCGTCGGTCGAATTGCCGGGCTATGACGCCTTGGAAGATGATGTTGAAGGCGTGCTTCGGTTCGGCGATCACGAGATCGGTATCTATTACGAGCACTCTCTCAGCTATCTCTCTTTGACGAGTGACAGCCCGAACACGCTGCACAGGATAGCTGACCGGCTTCAGCCGTTAGTGGCGCTCGCTTAAGCCCAAGCCGCAGGACGCGCCACCATTCCGCCATTTGCCGATGGTGCCCAGGAAAGGACTCGAACCTTCACGACTGTTAGGTCACTGGCACCTGAAGCCAGCGCGTCTACCAATTCCGCCACCTGGGCATGGGGCCGCTAGTTAAGGTTCGGTCGCGCGCTTGTCAAA
>NZ_JBAVCF010000705.1:0-10823 GCF_049586575.1 Bradyrhizobium sp. | reverse complement strand
GCCAGGAAGAGACGTTGGGGCCCAGGGCTGTGGGGCACTTCCGATTGATGCCGCCAAATGCAAAGCCGCCCGAAGGCGGCTTCACTGTTCAAGCCTGACAAAGGTCGATCAGGTTGTTGCTCTAGCCAGCACACCGGCCCGAGGGGAGTGAGCTCTGCACCAGTTCTAGTAGTTGCAGGCTGGATAGGGATAGTATCCGCAGCGATAAGCTCCGTGTGCGCCGTAAGCAGCGGCACCGACCGCGGCAGCTCCGACGCCTACGGCCACTCCACGGCGTACGGCTGCACCGCGGTAAACGCCACCACGGTAAACGCCAGCGCGGTGGACGCCACCGTGATAAACGCCAGCACGACCAACACCAGCACGACCGCCACCGCGGTACGCAAAGGCGTCAGTTGAAATCGTCGCAATGCATCCAATGCCAATGACGATGGATGCAGCAACCGAGACGATGGTTCGACGTGACATGACTGATCTCCTTTCGGGTGATCAAACGAGAGACGGGCGCCTTATGTCCCGTATAGTGGGAGCAACAAGAGCACGCGCCCGCCACGGAGTTGGTGTGACGGTGCCGTGCCCAACGAGGCCCGGACGGGGTGATCCGGACCTCTAACGCAGACACCACAGCGGCTCCCTCGTGTGCCGCTCGGCAAATGCTCGTCAGAACACTAGGCCCTCATTTTTGGAAACCATTGATCTAGAGCAACCGGGGAATGAAAGACTGAACCACGCCGGGTCTCCGAACTAGCGCGCATCATTCATCTGCCGCGCACGAGCCAAAGGATATCGCTCTTGCATGTCCGAGTTGGGTCATTCTCGCCGTTTTGACCGTGAGCCCAGCTACTTCCGGTGTACCCCCAACTCCAGACTTCTCACTTCATTGCTCTAACTCAGCGATGTGCCAGCATCAGAAGTGCCGAACGTCGACGCACTTTGACACTCCCCGATGATCTCGACCCGACCTAGCTCGCCCATCGACGACACTCGCGACAGGTCTGCGGCTCCGATTGACCGCAATAATGACGGGCCGACGGTCATGGCCTTAACCCCGGACTTCCCGTAATATTCTCTCTTCTTCGCTTTTCCGGATGGGGTCCTGGATGATGACAGGCAATCCGACGCGACGCAAGATCGTGGCAATTCTGGCCTCCGATGTCGTGGGTTATAGCCGCCTCGCGGCGGCCGATGAGGATCGCACGCTGGCGCGGCTGCGGGCGTTGCGAAGCGACCTGATCGATCCGACCATCGCCGTGCATCACGGTCGCGTGGTGAAACGAACCGGCGATGGAGCTCTCGTCGAGTTCAGCAGCGTTGTCGACGCCGTGCGCTGCGCCATCGAGGTGCAGAATGGCATGGTCGAGCGCAACGCCGGCGTTCCGCCCGACCGCCGCATCGAATTTCGCATCGGCATCCATCTCGGCGACGTAGTCGAAGAGAACGACGGCGACCTCATGGGCGACGGCGTGAACATTGCCGCGCGCTTGGAAGGCATCGCGGAACCCGGCGGGATCTGCCTTTCCGTGGATGCCTTTCGCCAGGTGCGCGATAAAATAGCGTTGGAAGTCTTCGATCTCGGCGACAAGAAGTTAAAGAACATCGCGCGCCCGGTGCACGTCTATCGGATCGACGTGGGGGCCGGGCGGGCGTCGTCCCCGGCGCCCGATGCCCGGAAACCGACGCTCGCGCTGCCCGACAAACCATCAATCGCGGTGCTTGCCTTCGAGAACATGAGCGGCGACATTGAGCAGGACTATTTTGCCGATGGCATCGCCGAGGACATCATAACGGCGCTGGCCCGGTTCCGTCAGTTCCATGTGACAGCGCGGAATTCCTCGTTCACATACAAGGGCCATGCGATCGACATCAAGAAGATCGGGCGGGAGCTTGGTGTCCGCTACGTCCTGGAAGGCAGCGTGCGCAAGGCAGCCGAGCGGATCCGCATCACCGCGCAGTTGATCGACGCCGAATCCGGCAATCACGTCTGGGCGGACCGTTATGACGGTCGATTGGAGAACATCTTCGATCTGCAAGACGAGATCACCAACATGATCGCGGCCGCCGTGACCCCGGCCTTCGCGATCGCGGAAATGCAACGGGTCAGCCGGAAGCACCCGCAAAATCTGGACGCCTGGGAGCTTACGCTGCGCGCTGGTCAATCCTTTGCACTTGCCGGACCCGCGGATATCGCCGAAGCGCGCGAGTTAGCCCAGCGCGCATTGCTGCTCGACCGCCGAAATACCGCAGCTTTGGCGATGTTGGCGTTCTGTCATGTGTCGGACGGTTGGTGGGCATACTCGCAATCGCCCCAAGCATCGATCGCCGAAGGCATCAAGGCAGCACGCCTAGCCTTGCAGGAGGACAATTCCGATGCCGATGCGCTGGCGAGTCTCGGCTACGGCTTATTTGCCGCGAGACAGTTCGATGAGGGGCTCGACGTCTTGCGCCAGGCTGTAGCGCTGAATCCCAATTTGGCAAATGGTTTCGCGCGCTACAGCAGCGCGTTGGCGTTTTGCGGCGACTACGAAAAGGCCAAGGAGGCATTCGATAGCGCCATCCGCCTCAGTCCACGCGACCCCCGTTTCGGCAATTGGCTAGCGCAAGTGGCGATCGCGCCATTCATCGCCGGGAGCTACCAGGAGGGTATCGACTACGGCCGGCGCGCCGTGCAAAGCAACCCAAGCTTTATGGGTGCCCATAGAGTCCTGGCCGGCAACCTCTCCGCATCAGGCCAACTGGAGGAAGCGCAACGCGAGGTTGCCGAAATGCGGCGACTCGTCCCGGGGGTGACGGTCACCGCCACGCGGTGGCTTCCGTTCCGCGACGACGAGGCGCGCGAGCGGTATTGCTCCGCATTGGCCCGGGCGGGCCTCCCGGAATGAGAGAGTAACGCCGCCTCGCTGCTATCCTCGGGGCTGATGGGCTACTCGCCTTGGTGGCGCGCGATGCACGCGTGGGCGGTTTTTGATATCGGCGATCTTCTCTTTGAAGTGAAGGCCCCGGCACTCGTAATGTCGTGCGGAGGACGTTGTGGTTCCGATCCAGCCGCGCCACCAGCTGGCTCGGCGCACCGGCAGTCTGAGGTGTGATGTCGCCCTTGGGGTCAATCTCAGACGTCGGGCCGCATCCCGGCGAGGTCCGTTTGTCCCTCAACAGCGGAAGCGGGTCCGCAAACGGTATTGCCGTCAGCTCAATGGCGCGAGCGTGTGCCTGAGCTGTTCCTTTGATATCTGCATCAATCCGGCAAAGGGCTGGCTCAAATCGGCGACCAGGAACAGGGCGCTCGAGACCAACAGCGCAAACACCAACAACGCCGTCCAGGCGACCACGCCCGGTTCCACGAACATACCGAAACTTGCAAAGATCACCGTCAGCCAGACGATCAATATCAACAGGAACGGCGTCAGGATCGGCCTGTCGCCGTCGGCAAAGATCAGCAATCGCGTCCGCGCGATCTCATTGCTGGCCTGCACGACGCGCAGTTTGAGCGAACGCTGCACGTCATTGGCGGGCGATAGCGCCTCGATCGCGGCATAGAGCTGTTCGGCAAGCGAGTTCACCCTGAAGGCGTTGCCTTGCGATGCCGTCGCCTTCTCGTTCCAGATGCGATCCATCGCCGCGGGAACGCTCGAGCGCATCAGCTTGCGAACCGGCAGTGCCTCCGGGCCGTATTGCGCGAGCATTTGATCGGCCTGGACGAGATGCGCTGCCAACAGCCGGAAGTGAGCGTCCTGGGTGTCGTAAGACGACTTCGCTGACGCGATCAGCAGACTGATGACGACAGCCGCCAGCGTCGCCAGCAAACCGGCGCCAAGCCTGATGACTTCCTTCGTGTCATGGCCAAGCCTGGGTGCGGGAATACGTGCCCGCAGCCCTATCCCGAAGACGACGGCGGCCACGATCGACGCAAAACGAAAGCAGGAAGGTCCAACCGGATGTCAAAATCGCTCCTGCCGCAATCGAACTTTCTGAATGCGAGATCAATCAGCGCGACCCCGGAATTTATACAGGCGAGCCTCGCCGGTTACTCAACTTGCCGGCTTCAGCGGACGATGATTGCCTCCGGCGGCGTCTTGCCGCGAATGAGATCGCTGGCCTTGTCGGCGATCATCATGGTGGAAGCGTTGAGGTTCGCCGAAATCATCCGTGGCATGATCGAGGCATCGATGACGCGCAGGCCTTGCAAGCCATGGACCCGCAGCTGGTCGTCAACGACGGCCCATGGCGCGTCCACCGGGCCCATGCGGCAGGTGCAGCCGGGATGGAAGGTGGTGGTGCCGCGCTTGGTGGCGGCCTGCAGGAATTCGTCGTCGGTCTGCACGCCGGGACCTGGAAAATCCTCATGGTCGTAGTAGGGCGACAGCGGGTCCGACTTCAAGAGCCGCCGCGCCAGCTTCATGCCGGCGACAATGACGCGGCGATCGAGCTCGGCGGTGAGGTAGTTGGTCTGGATGATCGGCTGCACAAATGGATCGGCCGAGCGGATGCGGACGTAGCCGCGGCTCTCGGGGCGCTGCTGCCAGGACGTCACCGTCATTCCCGGCAGATCCTCGAGCGTGCCCTGCACGCCTTCCTTGTAGCTCGCCGGCGTAAACGTCATCTGCAAATCGGAGCTCTCGGCGGTCTCGCCGGAATGCCAGAAGCAGTAGACCATGGTCGGCGACAGCGACAGCAGGCCGCGCCGCGTCGTCGCCCATTTAAGCGCCTCGCCCACGAGGCCAAGCCCGCGCCGGCGCTCGTTGATGGTCTTGATGTTCTTGACGCGCGCAACCGAGCGTGGCGCGTAATGGTCCTGCAATCCTTCGCCGACACCCGACAGCGCGTGCTTGACCTCGATGCCATGCGATTGCAGCAGATCGGGCGACCCGACGCCCGACAGTTGCAATAGCTGCGGAGAATTATAGGTGCCGCCGGAGAGAATGACCTCCTTGGCCGCGCGCACCTCATGCACCGTGCCATTCCGGCCGCCGCGCCGGTAGCGCACGCCGACCGCGCGTTTGCCCTCGAAAATGATTTCGGTCGCATGCGCGTGCGTGCGCACGTCGATGTTGCCACGCTTGCGCGCCGGATGCAGGAAGGCGGTGGCGGCGCTGACCCGAAGCCCGTTCTTGATGGTGCGCTGGGCGTAGGACACGCCTTCCTGGATCGCGCCGTTGTAATCGGGGTTGCGCGGAATGCCGAGACTGACCGCGCCCGCCATGAAGGCTTCGCACAGCGGGTCTCGCCATTCCATCGTGGTGACGGTGAGATCGCCCTCGCGGCCGCGAAAGGTGTCGTCGCCCTCGCCGATGCGATGCTCCAGCCGCTTGAAATAGGGCAGCACATCCGAATAGCCCCAGCCGCGGTTACCGATCTGGGCCCAGGTGTCGAAATCCTGGCGCTGGCCGCGATTGTAGATATGCCCGTTGATCGAAGACGAGCCGCCGAGCGTCTTGCCGCGCGGCGCGTAGATGCTGCGGCCACCGGTCCAGGGGCCTACCTCCTGCTGGTAGGCCCAGTTGATGCTGCGCATGTGGAAGGTCTTGATGAAGCCGGCCGGCAAATGAATGTAGGGGTGCCAATCTCGCGGACCTGCCTCGAGCAGGCAGATTTTGGTCGCTACATCCTCGCTCAGGCGGTTAGCCAGCACGCAACCCGCCGAGCCCGCACCGATGATCACATAATCGAACGTGTCCATACTCTCGCTTTCGGCGTCTCTTTGGATTGACGTATTTTCTTCGCTAGTTCCGCGCTCTTTCGTTCAATTGATAGCTGAGATGCGCCTTCGCTGTCGGCCATTCCGAGGCGATGATGCTGAAAACAACCGTGTCGCGCAACGTACCGTTCGGCGCAATCTGATGGTTGCGCAAAATGCCATCCTGCTTGGCGCCCAGGCGTTCGATGCCGCGCCGGCTCTGGTGATTGAAGAAATGCGTGCGGAATTCGACCGCAATACAATCGAGTTTCTCGAACGCATGCGTCAGCAACAGCAATTTGCACTGGGTGTTGAGCGCGCTGCGCTGGACGCGCTTGGCATACCAGGTCGAGCCGATCTCAACGCGGCGATTGGCGGCATCGACATTCATATAGGTCGACATGCCCGCGATCTGGCCGTTCGAATCGAACACCGTGAACGGCAGCATCACACCCTTTGTCTGCAAGCCGAGTCTGCGGTCGATCTCCTTGCCCATGTCTTCCGGCTTCGGAATGGACGTGTACCAGAGCTTCCACAGCTCGCCGTCCCTGACCGCATCCGTCAGGCCGTCGAGATGGGCGTGCGACAACGGCTCGAGCCGCGCATGCGGGCCAGCAAGCGTTACCGGTTCAAGCCAGGGCATTGGTGTCTCCTCCTTCCGTCATTGCGAGCCAACCGGCCGCGCGAATGCGCGCTCGATCACAGGCTCCGCGAAGCAATCCCGAACAACAATTTCACGTCTGGATTGCCTTGTCGCTACGCTCCTCGCAATGACGATATCATCTATTCAAAAAATTCAGCGGCAGGCCGGGCCGTTGCCACTCCATCGCGACGAGTTCGCCCTTGCCAGACAGCGTGATGTAGGCGGTCTTCAACTCCGGCCCGCCAAAGGCGATATTGGTGGTGACGCGGTCGCCGGTCGGCACCTGTTCGACCAACCTGCCATCGGGTGCGATCACCGAGATGCAGCCCGAGACAAGGGTCGCGACGCAAACATTGCCGTTCGCCTCCACCGCGAGCGAATCGAACATCTGGTAGCCGCCGAGCCCAGCGATCGGGTTACCCCGTTCGCCGCGATAGATCACATCGCGCGGCTTGATCGTGCCGGGCTCGGAGACTTCATACGCCCACAGCCGCGCGGTCGGTGTCTCCGCGATGTAGACTGTCTTTTCATCGGGCGACAGCCCGATGCCGTTCGCGGGCAATATGCCATGCACAGCCTCGACGATCTCTTGCATGCCGGGCTTGAGGTAATAGAACGCCCCGACATCCATCTCGCGGGCACGGCGCTTGCCGAGATCGGAGAACCACACGCCGCCGTGCCGGTCGAACACAAGATCATTCGGTCCGCGCAATGCGTGCTCACCGCACTTCGAGACGACCGTCTCGACCTTGCCGCTTTGCAGATCGACGCGCTGGATCGAGCCGCCGAGATAATCCTCGGGCTGCGGCCCGGGCATGATCATCTTGCCGGTTGGAATCCAGGAGAAGCCGCCATTGTTGCAGATGTACATCTTGCCGTCGGGACCGAGCGCCGCGCCATTCGGGCCGCCGGGAATTTGCGCGACCACTTCCTTGCGCCCGTCAGGATAGACCCGCGTCAGCCGCCGCCCGCGGATTTCAACCAGCAGGACGGAGCCATCCGGCATCGCTACCGGGCCTTCTGGAAATTCCAGACCGGTAGCGAGCACGCGAAGTTCGGCCATGAAATCCCTCCCGGCATTTGCGCGCGCAGATGGCCCTGCCCTGTCGCGCTTCTCACGTTTGCGCAACGTTAGGGCAAAGCCGCCGTGGCTTGCAAGCAGCCGCATCGCACGGCTGGCCTGCCGGGAAGCTTCAGATATCTATTCCTGCACCGGGACCCAGATCTCGAAGCCGCCATTGCCGGTGAGCGGATCGAAATTTTCGTCATAGCGCTCGAAGGTCGGCGCGTCGGCGACTTTCAAGCCGGACGCCGGCAGCCAATGGTTCCAGATCGTGTCGATGGCGTGGCGAATGGTCGAGATGTGATCGCGGTGGGTGAATACGGCGTAGCGCTGCTCGGGAATCCGGACACGAAAGAACGGACGCGGCAAATCCGAGAAGTCCGAGACTTCGACGCCCGCGATATAGTCGAAATTGCCGGCATCGTCGCCGTTGTAGCAGACGCCGTAGGCGACCTTGCCGACGCGGTGGGGGATATCGTCGACCGATTGATGAAAGCGCTGCCACTGGCTTGGAACGCCCGCACCATTCTCGTGATTATAGCGGTCGCCGATGCCCGCCACGAGCAATGGTTTGGAGACTTCAAAACGCGGAGGGGCAAGGTTTTCGATGTGAGATGAATTCATCTGGATCGGCTCCTGAAGCTTGAGGTCCTGGATGCACGCAAGACTGCGAACCGTCTCGGGCGTGAGCCCGAAATGATCGCGGAATGCGCGGGTAAATGCTTCGTGGGAGCCGTATTCCGCATCCAGCGCTACGGTGAGAATATCAGGTGCACCGGATGCGAGCGAGCGCGCCGCTTCGCTGAGACGACGCGCGCGCACATAGCGCATCACCGAGAAACCCGTGGCGGCGGCAAACGCCCGCACCATGTGAAAGCGCGTGACGCCGGCAACATCGGAGATTTCGTCGAGCGTCAGCTCGCCGGCCAAATGGCTTTCGATAAACCAGAGCGCTTTCTGGGCAGGGTTCATGAGTTCAAGGCTTTCCACGAAGCGACGCCATCATGCACGTCCGCGCCAGGCCCGTTTGATCGTCCTTGCGCTCGCCGTCCGCCAGATGCGCGGAGCTACTTGGCTCCCTGTTTTGTGGCGTCCTTCGCCGCCGTATCCTTTGTCGCGTCCTTGGCGGCAGCATCCTTCGCGGTCGTGTCCTTCGCGGCCGCATCAGGCGGCGCGCTCGCCTTCTTCGCCTCCTCCGCCGGTTTGTGTTGCGCGGCCTGAAGGTCACCCACGGTCTTTTGCAATGCGGCGATGTTCGCTTTCAAAACCTCGATCTGCCGGTTCGCCGCGTCGAGCTTCTGCTGGTGCTGCGCGTCAAGCCGCGCAATCGTCTTCTGAAGAAACTCGACATTGCTCTGCAAGCAACTGGTACGCCGCTCCATCGTCTTTTCGACCGTGCAGATTTCGATGCCGGGAACGTCCTGCGCGTGGCCGACGTCAGCGCTCAACACGCACGGCACCATAATGCTGATGCCGACAAAAAACCGGCCGATCATGGCAAACCTCGTTTGAGCATATGTCGAGCGGTAAACTTCTTGCGAGCAGACGTTTCAATGGCGAATACTACCACACTGCGACCTCAATCGCCCATTGAGCTTGATCGATACAGGCGTACGATCGCTCGGCATAGTGGGACGAAAACGGAACTGGAAATGGCAACGCGCGAGAAACGGCTGGCTCAATTCGATGGCGAAGGAGAGCCGCCGCCGGACCTGCCGGTCCAGGTATTGTGCGAAGACCAGAGCGGCACCTATGAGCTGCCGTTCCCCTGCCGCTTTGCGGACGGCGCCTGGCGCAATCACGAGTCCGGCGGCGCGCTCGAAGCGAACGTGATCGGCTGGCGGCTGCGGCGCAGCTGATTTGACCGCGCTTAAGCTTCGGCCCTGTCCCAAAATGCAACGAAAGCCTGCGTCGATCTTAAGGTTCGGAACGCGGGCGGAACGAATCGTGCCCGAATCAGCCGAATCAACCCGTACGCCGTTGTTCACGGCTAGATGTCGTCGCGATCACTACGGGACGACACTAGATGACGTCCGGCACATCCGGACCGGCCCACGCGTCTGCTTCCCAAAGGTTAACCGCGCCGGTTTGCGGCTTTGCACGTCGGCCCCTCCCCGCTAATAGGTATCGGCAAAATAAAGTCGTCCCGGGAGGATTTTTCATGCGTTTCGCAGCCAACTATTTCCGCAACCTGACGCTTGGCGTTGCCGCTGCCCTGTGGCTGGCCGGCGCGGCGCAGGCGGCCGAAGTGCACGTCATGATCTCGGGCGGATTGTCGGCTGCCTATAACGCGCTGGTGCCGGAGTTCGAGAAGACGACCGGCAACAAGGTCGTCACCGCCTACGGCCCGTCGATGGGCACGACCGTCAACGCAATCCCGGTTCGGCTCGGGCGCGGCGAGCCCGCCGACGTCCTGATCCTGGTGGGCTATGCGCTCGACGATCTGATCAAGCAGGGCAAGGCGGTCGCGGGCAGCCGGGTCGATCTCGTCAATTCCAAGATCGGCGTCGCGGTGAAGGCAGGCAGCCCGAAACCCGACATCTCTTCGGCCGACGCGCTCAAGCGCGCGCTGCTCGCGGCAAAGTCCGTCGCCTATTCCGACAGCGCCAGCGGCGTCTACGTCTCGACCGAGATGTTCGACAAACTCGGTATCGCCGCCGAGATGAAGGACAAGGCAAAGAAGATTCCGGCCACGCCTGTCGCGGAAATCGTCGCGAAGGGCGAAGCCGAACTTGGGCTTCAGCAGATCAGCGAATTGAAGCCCGTTCACGGCGTCGACATCGTCGGCCCGCTGCCGGACAGTTTACAGAAGATTACGGTGTTCTCCGCCGGCATCGCCACCGGCTCGAAGGAGCCCGAGGCCGGAAAGGCGCTGATCAAGTTCCTCGCATCGCCCGCGGCGCGCGGGACGATCATCAACAGCGGCCTTGAGCCGATTGAAGGCGGGGCGAAGTAACGCCGCGCGGGAGGCTTGCTCATGTCCCTCCTCCTTGCGGGGGGAGCTCGCGGCGGAGGGATGAAGGGGCCTACTTCGCCCGGAGCGGGGTGTCCTTCAGCCCGTTATCGTCGAACGCCTTGCGCAACAGGCCATTGGCCTTGGCGTCCGTCATGAACTTGCTCGCATATTCCAGCGACAGCGGATGATTGAGCGGCACGGCAACCGCTGTCACCGTCTGCTTGAAGGTTTCGTCCAGCACGCGCGAGCCCGGAATCTTTTTTGAAAGCGCGTTGAGCTGGTCGCGCGACAGCGCAAACGCGTCGATCTCGCCGTTCTTGAGCAGATTGAAGATCTCTTCGAAGGTCTGATAGCCCGTAACCCTGGCGTTCTTCAGATGCGCCACCGCACCGCGCATCGTCGTGGTGTCGTTGACCGCCGCGACCTTGACGTCAGGCTGATCGAGCGTCGCAAAATCCTTGATCGTCGAACCAGCCCTGACGATGTAGGT
>NZ_JBAVCF010000704.1:0-6248 GCF_049586575.1 Bradyrhizobium sp. | reverse complement strand
AGTTCGGCGCGCACCATCGCCGCGCCGTTGGCGAGTGCCTTTAGCTTAGCAAACGCGAGTTCGCGCGGCAGGTACTTCATGCCGCAATCCGGCGCCGGCACCAGGCGGTCGGCGGAAAGAAACTTCAGCGCCGCACGAATGCGCATCGCCACGATATCAGCGGTCTCCGCGTTCGGGTCGGCGAGATCGATCACACCCAGCATGACCTTCTTCGGCGACAGCTCCTTGAGCACCCCGAGATCGAGCCTGGGCTGCGCCGCCTCGATCGAGATCTGATCCGCGTTGCACGCGGAGAGTTCGCCCAGGAACGAGTAACCCACCGGCTTCTCGCCTTTGACGACCGCCGCGTAGCCGAAACAAAGATGCACGACAGTGGTCGCTTTCAAGCCGTCCAGCGCGCGGTCGATCGCCTTGACCGCGATGCGTTTGGCGGCGGGCGGGTCCTGACGCAGCCAGGGCTCGTCGAGCTGAATCACGTCGGCGCCGGCCTTTTCGAGATCGCGCGCCTCGGCGTTCACCGCCGCGGCAAAATCCATCACCATCTCGTCGTCGTCTTTATAATATTCGTTGAGCGCCTGCCGGCTCATCGTGAACGGACCCGGCAGCGTGATCTTCGCCATCCGCTCGGTATTGCGGCGAAGGAATTCCATGTCCCGGGTTTCGACCGCATGCGTGCGGCGGACCGGGCCGATCACGCGCGGCACGGCGGTGGCAAGACCGGCCTTCGACATCACTTCGCCCGGCCTGCCGGAGGCAATGCCTTCGAGCGACGTCGCAAAACGGTTGGAGTAGCTTTCCCGCCGCACTTCGCCATCGGTGATGATGTCGATGCCGGCGCGCTCCATGTCGCGGATCGCGAGCAGCGTCGCGTCATCCTGCGCCTGCTCCAGCCATGGCTCGGCGACGCGCCACAGATCGAGCCGCACCCGCGCGACGCCCTTCGACAGCAGTTGACGGTCGACCAGCCAATCCGGCTGCGGATAGCTGCCGACAACCGTGGTGGGCAAAAGTTTTGCGGTCATTCCATGCTCCGTCACACGGTCCCGCCGAGATAAAGCCGCTTGACGATGTCGTTGCCGCGCAGCTCGTCGACATTGGCCGCGACCACGATCTCGCCGTGGACGATGATATAGCCGCGATCGGCGATGCGCACCGCCTGATTGAAATTCTGTTCGGCCATCAAGACCGTCAGATCGAAACGCTCGCCGAGCTCGCCGATCTTGGTGATCATCTGCGAGACCAGCAAGGGGGACAGCCCCACCGACGGCTCGTCGATCAACAGTAGCCGCGGCGAGGACATCATCGCCCGCGCAATCGCGAGCATCTGCTGCTGTCCGCCCGACATGGTTCCGGCAAGCTGCCTCGAGCGTTCTTTCAAGACCGGAAACGCATCGAAAGCAAGTGCGAGGTTACGATCGATGTCGCGGCGCGCCGCGCGGCGGAACGCGCCGAGCATGAGATTTTCTGAAACCGTGAGCCGCGGAAACAGCCGCCGCCCTTCCGGAACCAGCGCCACGCCGAGATCGACAATGGATTCCGGCGACAACTTGGAAAGGTCGTGCGCGACACCGTCGACGGTCAGCGAAACGCTGCCGCGCCATGGCCGCACCAGGCCCATGATGCACTTCATCAGCGTGCTCTTGCCGTTGCCGTTGGTGCCGAGCAGCGCCACGGTTTCGCCGGCCGCAACGTCGAGCGAGACGCCGCGCAGCGCCTTCACCGCGCCGTACCCGGCATCGAGATCGCGGATCGCGAGGCTAAGTGCCAAGATAGGCCTCCTGCACCCGCGCATTCGCCATCACGTCGGATGGCTG
Source organism: Bradyrhizobium sp. (assembly GCF_049586575.1). Classification (GTDB taxonomy): domain Bacteria; phylum Pseudomonadota; class Alphaproteobacteria; order Rhizobiales; family Xanthobacteraceae; genus Bradyrhizobium. Next base: position 4,434 of record NZ_JBAVCF010000704.1, on the reverse strand, counting down.
GCCGATTGCGATGATCTTGCCGGCATCGAGGCACATGATGCGCTGGGAAAACCGCATCACCGCCTGCATGATGTGCTCGATCATGATGATGGTGATGTCTTCGCCGGCCAGTTTCATCAGGAGATCGAGCACTTCGTCGACTTCAGAGCCGGAGAGCCCGGCCATCGCCTCGTCCGAAATCAGAAGCTTTGGCCGCGTCGCCAGCGCGCGCGCCAGTTCCATCTTGCGCAACTCCACCTGGCTCAACCCGGTGACCCCCGCGTCGGCCTTGGCCGCGAGTCCCATTTGCTGAAGGATCGCCATTGAGCTGTCACGGTGATCGTCGGCCGAAAGGCGAAGATGCGTGGCGCTGGTGAAATCGGCAGCGACCATCAGATTCTCGATGACCGTCATGCTCTTGAAAGGACGCGGAATCTGGAAGCTGCGTGCGATGCCACGCCGCGTGCGCACGTGCGGCGCCAGCCGCGTGATGTCTTCACCGCCGAAAATGACGGTCGAGGGCTCGGTGCGGAAGGCGCCGGAAATGCAGTTGATCAGCGTCGTCTTGCCGGAGCCGTTAGGCCCGATCAGGCCGAAGCGTTCGCCTGCCTTGATATCGACGCTGACATTATCGAGCGCGGTAAAGCCGCCGAAACGCTTGGTCAGCCCCTCGATCCGCAGCAGCGGGAGTTCGGCGGCGGGCGCAGACGTCATGCCTTGCCCTCCGCGCGACGGCGTTTGAGAAACAACCCGATGATGCCCTCGGGCGCCGCCACCACAAACAGCACCAGCATGATCCCGAGCACCAGCACGTTCACTTCAGAAGAAATGGTAACCGCGAGAACCTGCTGCGTGACGCCGAGCAGGACCGCGCCGATCACCGGCCCTATCCAATGCGCGGTGCCGCCGATCAACGCCATCGCGAGCACCGAGACCGAGTAATTCAGATTGAAGGCCGACGCGGGGTCGGCATATTGCAGGTACATTGCGGCCGGCGCACCGGCCGCGCACATGAGCGCGCCGGAAATCACGCACGCCACCATTTTCAGCCGCAGCGTCGGCACGCCGGTGCATTCGGCGGCGAGTTCGTCGTCCCGCAACGCCTGAAGGCCGCGGCCGATCCACGAATTCTGGATATACCGCGCAATCGCCACGCCGAGTACCACGAGCACCGCCTGGACGAACACCAGCATCTGGACATAGCTGTGAAACGGCGCGGTGACGGGCGGCCGCTGCAGCTGGATGCCGGCAGCCCCGCCGAGAGAGCGCCAGTTCGTCACCGACGTCTCGATCACGATGGTCAGTGCAATCGTGGCGATCGAGAAGAAGATACCCTGCATGCGCAGCGTCAAAAGACCGACCGCAAACCCGAGCAATGCCCCCACCACGGCAGCGGCCGCGATCTGCACAACGAGCGGCGCGCCCGCCGCCTTGAACAGGAACACCGCCGTATAGACCCCGACGCCGAAAAAGGCGCTGGTGCCGAAATTCACATAGCCGGCATAGCCGCCGAGAATGCTCCAGGCCACCGACAGCACGACGAATTGCAGGATCACGTAGCCTGCGAAGAACCAATATTCGTTGGCGATGAACTGCGTCGTCAGCAGCAGGAGGCCGAGAAGCAGCACGGCTGTGCCCCAGAAAGCGATACCTCCGCGTTTCATGATCGCCTGCCCAACAGGCCCTGCGGCCGGACGGCCAGAATGCCGAGCAGCAGTGCAAAGGAAATCGCGGGCGCCCAGGACGCGCCGAACATCGTCAGCACGATGGTTTCGGCAACGCCGAGGATGATTGCGGCAATCAGCGTGCCGGTCATGCTGCCGAGCCCGGCCATCACCACGACGCAGAAGGTGCGCCCGATATAGGCGCGGTCGAGCGTCGGGTCGACCGGTGAGACGATGATGAGCAGCGCACCGGCGACGCCGAGCACGGCCGTCGCAATCCCGAACGCCCATTGCTTGATGTGGACCGGATTGGCGCCCATCAGCCGCACCGCTTCCTCATCCTGCGCCACCGCGCGGATGGCGCGGCCCATGAAAGTGCGCGACAGATAGACCGCAAGCAGCAGCGTCAATCCGGTCGCGACCGCAAACGCCACCATCAGGCGAAGCGGAATCCGCATGTCGCCGAACCGCCAGGACTTGCCGATGTAGGAAGCCGTGACCGAACGCTGGTCGACACCGAAATACAGGATCAGCAGCACTTCGATGATGAAGGCGACGCCGAAGAAAAACGCGATGCCGCGCACGCCTGCGTCGCTGCCGCGGCGCTCGAAGGTCTCGTAGTAAAGCCGGTAAGCGCCTATCCCGAACACGAACAACAGCGGCGTGATCAACAATCCTGCCACCAGCGGATCGATGTCATAGCTGTCGTTGAGGAAATAGACCCCATAGGACGCCATCACCAGAAAGGCGGGATGCGCCACCTGGGGAACGTCGAGCAGACCAAAGGAAACCGACAGACCGATGCTGACGGCTGCATAAAAGCAGCCGAGCAGCACGCCGGTCACGACCGCGTCGAGCAGCAGGTCCATCGAAAACAATTCGGCCCCCTTGACCCCTTACCAAGCCGTTTATTTTCGCGCGGCCTCGAACGGCGTGATCAGGGTGCCGGACTTCAGTTTCTCCGGGAACAGGATCACCTGTTTGCCGGGCTTCTTGAACTGGTCCATGTTCTTGTCGACGATGCCCTGGAACTGCGCTTGCAGCGTCGCGGTCTCCTTGCGCTCGCCATCGGCTGCGAACGCGATCGGGCCGACGATGGTCTGGACTTCGTTCGCGTGCAGATATTTGGCGATCGCTTTCTGGTCGAGCGAGTTCGTCGCCTTGAGGGCGGCCTCGATCAGCTGGCCGGATGCATAGCCGAACGGCGCCAGATAGTAACCGAGCGGATCGACCTTGGCTGCGACCGCGCGCTTCGAATAGGTGTCGAAGAACGCCTTCGTGCCTTCGTAATACATGCCGGGTTCGGGCAGCCAGGTGTTGAAGTTGACGACGCCGTTGAGCAGCGAACCCAAATTCTCCATCACCGCGCCGAATTGCAGGCCGACCATGCCGCCGCCGAACAGCTTGACGTTGTCGCCGATTCCGATCTCGTTGACGGCGCGCAGGATGCCGGCCGAATCCGGCGGATAGGACGCGACATGGACGATGTCAGGCTTGGCCGCCTTGAGCGCCCGGAGGATGCTGGAGAATTCCACCGTGTTCGGCGGATAGGCCTGGTCGAACAAGATCGATATGTTGCGCTTGGTCGCGACCTCGCGCGCGGTCGTCGCCAGGTTTTGGGCAAACTCCTGGTCGGCGGTGAGCAGCGCGACCGTTTTGCCGCCGGCCTTCTGGCCAATATCGAAAAACGCCGAAGCCCAGGAATCGGCCGGGCCCCACGGCGCATTGTTGAACCACATGTCGTGGTGGACCTTGCTGTTCACCTGGAACGAGAAGTTCCCGATCAGCACCATGCCACGCTGCTTGACCAGCGGCATGATCGGCGCCGTCGGCACCGTCGCATAAGGCGCAAACAGGAGGTCGACCTTGTCAACGTCGAGCAGCTTCGAATAGATCGCCGGCGTCTCGGCGGCGCTCGACTTGTCGTCATAGACGATCAGCTCGATCTTGCGGCCGAGCAGGCCGCCCTTGGCGTTGATGTCGTCGCGCCAGATTTCGTGGCCGAGCAATGCGGCCTTGCCGCCGCCCGCCAATCCCCCGGTTTGCGCCATCGACAGACCGATCTTGATCGGCGGCTGATCGGCGCCGGCCTTGGAAATCAGCGAGACGCCAATGCCGGTGATGGCTGCGCCGAGAAACGTTCTGCGTTTCATAATTCCTCCCTGTGTAACGCTTTGGTGGGTCCGCATCGGGTCTTGCGCCCGCTGGCGGACAGCATGCAGTGTCGTTGAACGTTAGGCACGGCGGCCGCCGGGCCACAACAAGACTCTGGTCGCATTCAAGCCGGCTGCTTCAGGATCGCGGCCGGATCAGCGCCGACGCGGCCGCCGGCCCGGTCGGCCGCGGTTTCGCGCGACAGGCGCATGTCAAATCGGATGCTCGGCATGCCCTTGATCGGGCACTCCGGATCCTTCGGATTGATATCGACAGCAAGATCGCCCGACGAGCCGAACACGACGTCATCGGCCAGATGCGGATCGTCGCGCAGGTAAAGCGCCGTCACCAACTCGCGATAACCGGGCGCGCCGACCAGGAAATGAATATGCGCCGGCCGCATGCCGTGTCGTCTCTGCGCTCTGACCATTTCGCCGACCGGTCCATCCATCGGGATCGAATAGCCGAGCGGCTTCACCGTGCGCACCAGGAAGAGGCCGTTGGCATCAGTGGTGAATATGCCGCGATAGTCGACGGACGTGGGATCTTCCTGAATGTCATAAAGGCCGCTGGCGCTGGTCTGCCAGAGCGAGACGGTGGCGCCGGAAAGCGGCTTGCCGTTCACGTCCGTCACACG
>NZ_JBAVCF010000703.1:0-13840 GCF_049586575.1 Bradyrhizobium sp. | reverse complement strand
GACGAAGCGGGCGGCCGCACAGCTCTTCGATTCCAATCGTTTCATGCTGATGGCGATGCTCCGCAGGCTCGGCTGCGAGGTGAGCGATCTCGGCATCTTGCGTGACGAGCGGACGTCGCTGGCGAGGGCGCTGAAAGAGGCCGCGGGACGACACGACCTCATCCTCACCACCGGCGGTGTCTCGACCGGCGAGGAGGATCACGTCAAGGCCGGTGTCGAAAGCGCTGGATCGCTGGTTCTGTGGCGGATGGCGATCAAACCCGGCCGTCCGGTGGCCATGGGCATTATCGACGGCGCGCCATTTATCGGGCTGCCAGGTAATCCGGTCGCCAGCTTTGTCACCTTCGTCCATGTTGTGCGCCCGACGGTGCTGGCTCTTTCGGGAGCAAAGCCCGCGCCGCTGATACCGATGCCGGTACGGGCCGCCTTCAAATACAGGAAGAAAAGCGGTCGCCGCGAATATGTCCGTGTCACGCTTCGAAAAGCCGCTGACGCGACGCTGGAGGCGATCAAATTTCCGCGTGAAGGTGCCGGCCTGTTGTCGTCGCTGGTTGAAACCGATGGACTGATCGAACTCGGCGAGTCCATCGTCAAGGTCGAGCCCGGCGACAGTGTTGGCTTCCTTGGTTACGCCAGTCTGTTGTAAGTCTGAGGACATGGCCACCACCAAGCTCGATCTAACCGGTCTCAGATGCCCGTTGCCGGCGCTCAAGACACGTAAGGCCCTCAAGTCGGTATTGCCGGGCGATTCCCTTGAAGTGCACTGCACTGATCCGTTGTCGGTAATCGACATTCCGAACTTGATCCGCGAGACCGGCGACAAGGTCGAAATCACCGAGCGCGATGAGACGAGAATCGTGTTCTTGATCGAAAAAGCCGATAACGCGACAGATTAGAATGAGGGGCTGGTTCCCGGCCGCCAAACGATTGTCAGAAAGGATAATTTTTCTTGTTCTAGATACGTTCTAAATTGACTTGCCTCTGGTATACCAGAAAGTATGGTCCCTCTGGTATACCAAGAAGGTATGGTCGGCTAAGCCAAAGTCAGTGGAAACAGGATTGTATGAGCCAGGACGTTCACAAAGTTCGCCCCTTCGAGCACCCCGGTCAGGGACGAAAACGGGCCAAACCGACCCCCAAGGGTCGCCAGGTCGATCCAGGCGCTCTCGACGAAATCGAGGCATTGCTCGGCAACCGGCCGAAGCAACGCGACATGCTGATCGAGTACCTGCACCTGATCCAGGATAAATACCACCAGATCTCGGCGGCGCACCTCGCGGCACTGGCCGACGAAATGAAGCTATCGTTCGCCGAGGTGTTCGAGACGGCGACCTTCTACGCGCATTTTGACATCGTCAAGGAAGGCGAGCCAAGCCTGCCGCCGTTGACGATCCGCGTCTGTGATTCCCTCACTTGCGCCATGCTTGGCGGTGAAAAGCTTTTGCGCGACCTCCAAAACAAGGCAGGGCCCGGTATCCGTGTCGTGCGCGCACCCTGCGTCGGCCGCTGCGATACCGCGCCGACCGCGGAAGTTGGCCATAACTTCGTGGACCATGCGGCCGTTTTCAGCGTCCTTGCTACCGCAAATAGCGGCGACACGCATACTCATGTTCCCAGTTACGTCGGGTTCGACGCCTATGTCGCCGACGGCGGCTACAAGCTTTTGGGGCGCATCCGGTCGGGCGATTTGCCGAAGGAGGACCTGCTGAAGGCGCTGGACGATGCGTCGTTGCGCGGTCTTGGAGGCGCTGGCTTTCCGACGGGACGCAAATGGCGCTCGGTGCTGGGTGAGCCGGGTCCGCGGCTGATGGCGGTCAATGGTGACGAGGGCGAGCCGGGAACCTTCAAGGATCGCTGCTACCTCGAGCGCGATCCGCACCGTTTCCTCGAAGGCATGCTGATCGGCGCGCATGTGGTCGAGGCAACCGACGTCTATATCTATCTTCGCGACGAATATCCGGCCGCACGCCAAATTCTCGAGCGCGAGATGGCAAAACTGCCGCCTGGTGGTCCAAAGCTGCATCTGCGCCGCGGCGCCGGCGCCTATATCTGCGGCGAAGAATCCTCGCTCCTGGAGAGCCTGGAAGGCAAGCGCGGCTTGCCGCGGCACAAGCCTCCATTTCCTTTCCAGGTAGGCCTGTTCGGCCTGCCGACCCTCATCAACAATGTCGAAACGCTCTGGTGGGTGCGCGACATCGTCGAGAAGGGCGCCGACTGGTGGAAGAGCCACGGCCGCAACGGCCGCCAGGGGCTTCGCAGCTTCTCCGTGTCGGGCCGCGTCAAGAATCCCGGCATGAAGCTTGCGCCCGCTGGCATCACGGTGCGCGAACTGATCGACGAATTTTGCGGTGGCATGGCGGATGGCCACACTTTCCATGCCTACCTTCCCGGCGGCGCATCGGGCGGCATCCTGCCGGCGACGATGGACAACATTCCGCTCGATTTCGGCACGCTGGAAAAATACGGGTGCTTCATCGGTTCCGCCGCGGTCATCATCCTGTCGCAGGCCGATAGCGTTAAGGAAGCTGCGCTCAATCTGATGAAGTTCTTTGAGGACGAAAGCTGCGGGCAATGCACCCCCTGTCGTGTAGGAACCGAGAAGGCGGCGCTGTTGATGCAACGCCCCGTTTGGAACCAGGAACTGCTCGGTCAATTGAGCCAGGCGATGCGTGACGCGTCGATCTGCGGTCTCGGGCAGGCGGCCTCGAATCCCCTGACTTCAGTGATTAAATATTTTCCCGACGAGTTTCAGCCGCGGGAAGCTGCCGAATAGGCGTACCGAAGGCCAACTGGTTTCTGACGAGGTTTATAGATGAGCAACGAGAAGAGCTCTCCGCCGCAAGGCTACGGCCACGACGCCAAGGGCGCGGCGGGTGGCAAGAACGTGCCGGACGGCCGGGTAACGGTAACGCATACCGAACCGACCGGGACGGTTGGCGGCAAGGGCAGCGGACCTCAGATGATCAAGTTCGAGCTTGACGGTCAGCAGGTCGAGGCCCGTGTCGGTGAGACAATCTGGCAGGTCGCCAAACGCCAGGGCCGCGATATTCCGCATCTCTGTTACTCTCCGGCACCTGACTACAGGCCAGATGGCAACTGCCGCGTTTGTATGGTCGAGATCGAAGGTGAGCGCGTGCTTGCCGCTTCCTGTAAGCGGACGCCGGCTGTCGGCATGAAAGTGAAATCCGCGAGCGATCGCGCCGTCGCCGCGCAGAAGATGGTGATGGAGCTGTTGGTCGCCGATCAGCCGGCGCGTGAAACTTCCCACGATCCGGAATCGAAGTTCTGGAACTGGGCCGAAAAGATCGAGGTGACAGAAAGCCGCTTCCCGGCAGCAGAGCGCTGGCACGGCGACGCCAGCCATCCGGCCATGCGCGTCAATCTCGACGCCTGCATCCAGTGCGGCCTGTGTGTGCGTGCCTGTCGCGAGGTGCAAGTCAACGACGTCATCGGCATGGCCTATCGTAACCACGCCTCCAAGATCGTCTTCGATTTCGACGATCCGATGGGAGAATCAACTTGCGTGGCCTGCGGCGAATGCGTGCAGGCTTGCCCGACCGGCGCGCTGATGCCCGCCGTGATGTTGGACGAGAACCAGACCCGCGTCACCTACCCGGACCGGAAAGTTGACTCGCTGTGTCCTTATTGCGGCGTCGGCTGCCAGGTCACCTACGAGGTCAAGGACGAGAAGATCATCTACGCCGAGGGCCGCGACGGTCCGGCCAATCACAATAGGCTCTGCGTCAAAGGCCGCTTCGGCTTCGACTACATCCATCACCCCAACCGTCTGACCAAGCCGCTAGTGCGGTTGCCGGGAGTGAAGAAGGACGCCAACGACCAGGTCGATCCCGCCAATCCGTTCACGCACTTCCGCGAAGCGTCATGGGAAGAGGCGCTAGATATCGCGGCAAACGGCCTCGTCAAAATTCGAGATGAGAAAGGCCCCAAGGCGCTGGCGGGCTTCGGCTCCGCCAAGGGATCGAACGAAGAAGCCTATCTGTTCCAGAAGCTGGTCCGGACCGGTTTCGGCTCCAACAATGTCGACCATTGTACCCGGCTTTGCCATGCGTCGTCGGTCGCGGCCTTGTTCGAAGGTATCGCCTCGGGCGCGGTGTCGGCGCCGTTCTCGGCTGCTGCGGACGCCGAAGTCATTTGGGTGATCGGCGCCAATCCTACCGTGAACCATCCGGTCGCTGCGACCTTCATCAAGAACGCGGCCAAGCGCGGCGCCAAGCTGATCGTGATGGATCCAAGGCGCCAGACGCTGTCGCGGCACGCCTATAAGCACCTGCAGTTCAAGCCCGGCAGCGATGTCGCGATGCTGAATGCGATGATCAACACCATCATCACCGAGGGGCTTACCGACGAGCAATACATCGCCGGTTACACCGAGGGTTACGATGAATTGAAGGCCAAGATCGTCGAGTTCACGCCCGAGAAAATGGCGCCGATCTGCGGCATCCCTGCCGAGACGCTGCGGGAAGTGGCGCGGATGTACGCTCGCGCGAAATCCTCCATCATCTTCTGGGGCATGGGCATCAGCCAGCATGTGCACGGCACCGACAATGCGCGCTGCCTGATAGCGCTGGCGTTGATCACGGGCCAGGTCGGTCGTCCCGGGACGGGCTTGCATCCGCTGCGCGGCCAGAACAACGTCCAGGGCGCTTCGGACGCCGGCCTGATCCCGATGTTCTTTCCGGACTATCAGCCTGTCGGCCGCGACGACATGCGGGGTGCTTTCGAGAAGCTCTGGGGGCAGGAGCTCGATCCCGAGCGCGGGCTGACCGTGGTCGAAATCATGAATGCGATCCATGCCGGAACGATTCACGGCATGTATGTCGAGGGCGAAAACCCGGCGATGTCGGACCCCGATCTGCAGCATGCGCGCGAGGCGCTGGCCAAGCTGGACCATCTCGTGGTGCAGGATCTGTTTGTCACCGAGACCGCGTTCCATGCCGACGTCATCTTGCCGGCTTCGGCGTTTGCGGAAAAATCCGGCTCATTCACCAACACCGACCGCCGCGTTCAGCTGGCGCGCGAAGTGATCAAGCCGCCGGGTGAGGCAAAGCAGGACCTGTGGATCATCCAGGAAATCGGCAAACGAATGGGTCTGCCCTGGAATTACGCGGGTCCGGGCGAGGTTTTCACCGAGATGGCGCAATTGATGCCGTCGCTTGACAACATCACCTGGGAGCGGTTGGTGCGCGAGGGCGCGGTGACATATCCCGTGGATGGTCCCGACCAGCCGGGCAACGAAATCATCTTCACCACGGGATTCCCGACCGAGAGCGGCCGCGGCAGGATCGTGCCCGCCAAGGTTCTTGCGCCGGATGAAATACCCGACGACGAATATCCGATGGTGCTTTCTACCGGCCGCGTGCTCGAACACTGGCACACCGGTTCGATGACTCGGCGCTCGCAGGTGCTCGACCAGATCGAGCCCGAGGCGGTCGCGTTCATGTCGCCGAGGGACATGCGGAAGAAAAAGGTTGCGCCCGGCGACTTCATTCGTCTTGAGACGCGCCGCGGCGCGGTCGAGGTCAAGGTGCGCGCCGACCGCGACGTACCCGAAAACATGGTGTTCATGCCATTCTGTTACGCGGAAGCGGCAGCGAACCTGCTGACCAACCCGGCGCTCGATCCGTTCGGAAAAATTCCGGAGTTCAAGTTCTGCGCGGCGCGCGTCGAGCGTGCCGAGCTTCGAACGGCGGCGGAATGACCGGTTGACGGTGCACTCGGTCGCGTTGCTTCAAGGTTTCGCCGGTGCGACCGACGCAACCGGCTCGAAACCGTGGCTGCGCAGAATGTCCTGGCCCGTCTCCGACATCACGAACGCGACAAAACGCAACGCGACTGGCTTGTCGTTGAGAACGACCATGCCGTCGGCGGGATCGACGGTGAGGGCCGGAGGCAATTTGATGGATGCGAGCGACGGCATTTCCTTTTGCAGCGCGGGTACCGCGCTGCAGTAAATCAGCATGACGTCTGCCGCATCCGACTGAAAGATTCCTTCGACGGCTCCTTTGCCCGGCACCAGAGGAGGCGTCTTCTCGCCACCACCGACCAGCTTCTTGGCCTTCGCTTCCAGCGTCGCGCGCGCACCTGGTTTGAGCGCGTCTGCCCGCGCGAACACTTCCCAGCTATAAGTTCCCAGCGGATCCGAACCCGGCGTCGATGTCGCAATCCGCAGGGTTGGATCGAGCAGCTTGTCGAGAAGGTTGGTTTGATCGAGACCCAGGTTTGAACGGGAGAGTGCGCATAGGCTGTTGCGCGCGAACAGGATCACCAGGCGCTCAGGGTGTGCTGTGGCGAGTTGACGCGGCTGTTCCATGTCTGCCGATGCAAATACGTCGACTGCCGCGCCGTTTTCGATCTTCTGGCGCATCAGTCCCGAGGCGCCAAACTCCGGCGGATCGATCGTGTCGGACTGTCGCGGAAAGCGATGAAGGAGCTCCGTTATAGCAGCGCGGAGACTACCTGCGCTCATTACCTTCAGGGTATCCGCTCGCGCGGGCGTCGAAAGTATAAGGACGATCGCCAATAGGCCGATCATGTAGCGCGGCATACCATTCTCCAAAGCAAGCTTGATTGAAAAGCGCGATCATCTCATTGGATTTACGGATCGTACTTCACCCGGAAAGATCAATTTCAGAACGACGGATTCTGTTGCACATATGTCATTGCCAGAACAGGTCCGTTATAGTTTCAGTTTATATAACGAGTAAATTTATCGATCGATCAACGATCGAGATTTCCTACGGGGGCTACGGGGATGAAGTATGTGGCGGCAGCCGGCATCTTGCTGGCGACTTTTAGTTCCGAGGCGGTTGACGTTGCGCACGCTCAGCAGGCACCGCAGGGGCCGCTTCCAACGGTCACGATCGAACCCGCAAAACCGCAGACCGATCGGCAAGGCCAGTCCGCCGCCACAAAGCCAACCAATACACAGAAGAAAAAGAAGCGGACGGCGCGTCGAGCGTCTCCGCCGCCACCGGCTGCTGCCGGAGGGCCGGGACAGAGCGGTGCGGAAGGCGTCCACAATGCGGCGACCCATCCCAATTACAACACGGGCATCGCGAACTTCGGGCCCCTTGGAAACCGCAGCGTACTCGACACGCCGTTATCGATGACGGTCATATCCAACGACATGCTGCAAAACCTCCAACTGAAGACGGTCAACGATACGCTGCGATATCTTCCCGACGTCGAGATCCGCAATCAGCAGGGTTTCGAGGTATCTCGTCCTCAGTCCCGCGGCTTCCAGGGCACCGTTGTGCAAAACACGCGGCTCGACGGGCTGAGCGTTATCGGCACGACCGCGATTCCCGCCGAAAATCTTTCCGGCATTCAGGTTCTGAACGGTCTCGCCGGTTCGCTCTATGGACCCGCGACGCCGGCCGGCGTTTTCAATTATGTTTTGAAGCGGCCGACGGACTCGCCTTACGCGAGCTATACGCAGGGGTTCGATTCCAGCTCGGTTTTCACCGAAAATATCGATGTCGGCGGGCGTGCGCCTGACAAGTCGGTCGGCTATCGATTCAATGTCGTTCACGGCGAAGGCGAAAGCTGGGCTCCGGAAAGCTCGTCCAACCGGACGCTGGCGAGCGGAGCGCTCGATTTTTATCTCGGCGATCGTACCGTCGTCGAAACCAACTTCAGCCACTACGAAACCAACACGACCGGACTGCCCGGCAGCATCGTTTACTTCGGCGGCCCGAAATTTCCCATACTGCCTGCCGCGGTCGATCCGACCAAGCTCGGTCTGGGACAGCCGGGCGCGGGTACGGATCTGATCACCAATACCGGTCTCGTAAAGGTCAAGCATGACCTCAACAACGATTGGAACATCGAGATCGGCGGCCTCTATCAGGATGCCGTGCGCAATCTATTCGGCATCACCGACACGCTCGTCAACAATAACGGAAATTATACGGTCACCAAGAACTTCAATGCCGTTCCGCACTTCACGATCGCCAGCAACACGGCGTCGCTGACCGGGAAATTCGATTTGTTCGGCTTCCGAAACGAGGTGACGATCGGCACGAACGGATTTTTCAACGGCCAGTATTCATATTTCAACTCCATCGCGCAGAATCTCGGCAGTTCGAACCTCGCCGATCCCACAGTATTTGCGTCTCCACCGCTTCCGAACAATGGCGGTCAGTTCAAATCGGCCATTCTGCAGAACCAGACGATCGTCACCGGAGACACATTCCACTTTAACGACCAATGGGCTTTGCAAAGCGTCGTCAGCACGTCGTTCCTGCATTCGGAAAGCTGGAATGCCGCCGGTGCTGTCACAAGCCAACAATCGGCTGATGGCGTCGTCAGTCCGACTGTGAGTCTGATCTACAAGCCTTTCGACAAGATTACGACTTATGCGACCTGGGCCAACAGCGTCGAACAGAGCGATCAGGCGCCGGCCGGGACTGTCAACGTCAATCAATTTCTCGCGCCATACACCGATCAGGAGTATGAAGTTGGCGTCAAATACGCCGTGACCCCGCGGCTGCTCGCCACCTTTGCTCTGTTCCACATGACGCGTCCGTTTGCGTCGACCGATCCGGTTACGAACATATTTCAGGTCGTGGGCACGCAGCGGAATAATGGCGCCGAGCTGTTCCTCCAGGGCGACATCTACTCGGATCTCACGGTATTTGGCGGCATCAGTTACATAGACGCGAGGCTGGAGAATACCGGGCTCGCTACGACCAACGGTCGGCTGGTTGTCGGGGTCCCGCTCTTCAAGACAGACATGCTCGTCGATTATCATCCGGCGGCCTGGCAAGGCTTTGCGCTGACCGGCGGCGTTCATGCGGAGGGCGAGCGCACGGCGACGAATTTGAACAACTCGTTCGCGCCCTCCTACGCGACGTTCGATGTCGGAGCTCGTGTTTCGAGAATTGTCGACACACACACCGTGACGGTACGCTTCCAGGTGCTCAATGTCGGAAACACGTTCTATTATTCGTCGATCGCCGACGGCAACATTGTGGGTAGTCCCGGCGCCAATACCGCCTATCTCGGCACGCCACGGACCTACCTGCTCAGCCTGCAAATGACGTTATGAACTGATCTGGCCAGGCTTTACTGCTTAGCTTCGCGAGAACCGACCGAAATCCCGGCCACACTACCGCGCAGCTATTCTCGAGTGCCGAGCCGGGCTGCGATGGTCTCGCAAAGCGACGCTGTGCGGCTTTGCTGATCCGGCCTGTCGAGTTTTCGTTGCTGGATGATGTTTGGCATATTCCTGGCCGTCGATCGGCGCGACGTGCGGGGGGTCTCTATCGAGATAGGGTCGGCCGATACCAAATTCTTTCCCGTGGTCATCCACCCATTTCCAAAGGATGTCACTGGAAGCCAATCGCTGCGCCCGTGTTTCCCCGTTGACGCTCACGATATCGGCCGCGAGCCCGTGACCGTAGCCACCGCGGAAGCTGCCTCCATGGTACGATCTGTCGTTGGCCGCCTTGAGGCCGGCGGCAATCGATTGGCGATAGTCATCGCGGAAACCGCTTGTAATCCCCGGTGACAGGCCCGCCTGGTCGGCGGCACGAAGCATTTGAAAGAGCCTCAGCCTGAAATCCCGATCGATGCCGCCGATCACATAGTCCGCCATAGGCATGCCTGCTTTTTCGGCCGCCTTCGGGTCCTTCCACGAAAAATCTTCATCGGTCGTTGTCGTAAAGGTCTTCGTGACAGTCACCGATCGGCCTTTTCTTTTGACGACTACCTTTCTTCGTTCTTCGGTTCTGATGGCGTCTTCCTTGGGCGCGCGTTGGTAAAGCTCCCAAAGATAATAATTGATGCAGGAGTCCCTAGCTGAACAGTTGTCGGCACCTTCAGTCGGGCCAACAGCGCGATCGGCGTCGCCAGGCTCTGGAGAAGCCATGTTGTTTTCATCTGGCTCCGGCGGAACTTCGGCCGGCAACGTCTCCGATGAATTCGTCAGCGCGGCTGTAACGATCGGATCCGGCTGACGCGAGACCGGAGCTTCGATGGGCGCTTCCGCTATCGATCTGCTGGCGGCTGCGACATCGGCCGTGCTGAACGCGATGACCGGTGGTTGAACGGTGGGCCTGGTGTCGGTCATAACAGCCGGTTCGACGCGCTTGGTGATAGAGGTCGCGCTGGTGGTGTCGATATAAGCGGGACCAAACGCTGCGAGCCACGCTAGAACCGAAGCTGGCAGAGCTACCTCTCGGCAGAATGCGGCCATCGCCGCCAACCGCGGGTGCATGATCACCGTCTCCGCAAGGTCGGACTCAACATCAGACGCCGGCCATTTTTCGAGCCTCGGTTTGAACAAGCAACCGGGAAAACATTGATTATTCAATTTCCAAGGCGGTGTTGCTGAAATGTAACGTACATCATTTCATGTCCACAGCAAGCTTCGGGGCAGGCCCAGGGCGGGAAGTTGTTGGAAGCCGAAATGCAAAGTCGCGAAGCGAAGGCTTGCCTCGACGGATCTGGTGTTCGTCCAAAATTTTGCCGATCGTCTCGGGCAAACAAAAACAAAGGCCCTCGGGATTCCCGAGGGCCGCAATTCACCAAGGGGCAAGTCGCCCGCAGTGATACGCTATTTGTTCGGCGCCTCACGCGCCTGGCGCTCGGCCTTCAGCCGCTCGAAGTTCGCTCGAAACGCGTCGTCCGTCTTCTTTCGCTCGCCGAGGGCCTTCTCGGCGTCCCAGCGGCTCTTTTCCTTCTTCGCCGCACGCTCTTCCGTAGTGACGGCCGGTTTCTCTCGATGCTCAAAATCCATGTAAGTCAACGTGTTACAGCTCTGAAGGTTTCCCCGCCGGCCTACAACGGCCAACGAGAACTTTTGTTCCAGCCGACCGGGGAACAACACCAGGAGAGCGACATTGACTGCGCGTGGGAATGTCGAAGGCCATTCGCAAGCAAGCGATAAGGGCGGAAAGGGCTGCTGCCCAAACCGCCGACGCCTTTCTTGCAGATTAGATGAAATCCCTGGCGGAGGTGTTCAGGGCTCAGGCTGACATCCTGAAAAAAAGAAGAAGAAGAATGAGCTTCACAGTTAAAGCCAATAGCCAGCATGGAGAGCTGGCACACCGCAGGAAAACATCCGATGCGGCGCTCAGGAAGGCCCGCGAGCTTTCGAGAAACGGGTGCCATGACATCCACATCATAACCCCCGAAGGTCGGGACTACGCTTCTGCCGAATTTGGAGACCTTCCCCGCACGCCTGTCGCAAGGCGGCTTGGTCAGAATGCCATCTCACCCGATCGGTAACCGATGCGCTTTCCGCTCAAACTCTTCTCGTTCGGACCGGCGTACGCGGCGCAGCCATTTGCGCAATCGGCGCTTATGGATTGGCGGATCGGTTTGCAGCGCTGATGATTGGAATCAGCCGCGCAGCCTCGCTTTTCACAAGGTCGGCGAGCGGCTTGGGTCCGCGGCGGTTTGGTTCGATCATATCGGCGCCCAAACCGACCAAGCGCTTGCGCACCTGTTCCTCGTCGAGGCCCTCGTTAAGGGATGCCGCGAGTTTCTCGACAATCGGCTTTGGTGTGCCAGCCGGCGCGAACACGCCATACATAACAGCGCAATCGAACTCAGGAAGGCCCTGTTCGTAGGAGGTCGGCACATCCGGTAAAATCGGGCTGCGTTTTTTTGCGGCGATGGCCAGGGCTCTGACCACGCCTGCCTGCACTTGCGACAATGTGCCGAGGACGGGATCGCACTCATAGTCGATCTCGCCACTGAGCATTGCATTCAAGACCGGGGCCGTCCCGGTAAAGGGGACCAGCGTCGGCTTGATGCCAATTGCCGAGTTAAGAAGCAGGCATCCGATGTAGGATATCGAGCCGACGCCCGCGTGCCCGACATTGAGCCTGTTCGCGTTGGCCTTTGCGTATGTGACAAATTCACTGAAGTTCCTGGCCGGGAAGTCTTTTCGGACCACAAGCAATTCGGGATATTCGGCAGCGAGCCCGATCGGTTCGAAGTCCTTTTGCGGATCGTAGTTTAAATTCGGATAGAATGCCGGCGCCAGCGCATTTGTGGACATGTGGCCGAACAGGATCGTGTAACCGTCGGCATTAGCGCGCGCAGCACGAAGCGCGCCGATCGTCCCGCCGGCGCCATTGATATTTTCCACCACAACGCTGCGGCCGAGGCGACGAGAAAAAATGTCGGCGACAATTCGGCCGGTAATATCGGCCGGTCCACCCACGGCAAATGGAACGATCATGGTGATCGTTCTTGTCGGATAGTCCTGGGCAAGCGTCGGCGCGCCGCTCAGTCCGCTCGCCATCAGAAGAACAGCGGCCCCTACCCAATACCTCGTCACGATTCACCTCCCTGATGCAGCCTGGCGAAATCGCCGACGCAGACTACGGCTTCTCCTCGGCCATCGATCGCTGGATCATGTCGAGTGCCGCGACCGCCGCGGCCTTCACATGATCGACGCAGCAGCGCTCGGCGAGGTCCTCGTCGCCGCTCTGGATCGCACGCCAGATCGCCGTTACCTCGCGCAAGCTCTTGTTGATGCGTTTGGGTTGCGACATCGACGTGATGCGCAACAACGTAATCCGGTCATGCAGCGGTTTCAGCATGCGTTCGATAAACGCATTCTGGCAGCCACGGATCAAGGCAGCGTAGAAATCGGTTTTGGCCTCAAGGACCGCGATCATGTCGGGCCCGGCAAGCGCTGCCTTCAACCGGGTGAGGGCGTCGCCAATCTTGCGCACGACGGCGGGGTCGTGCAGGCGCGCGCATTCGCGTCCCGCGAATCCTTCCAGCACGGCGCGGGCGGCATAGAGCTGCCGGGCTTCGTCCAGGCTGATGGTGCTGACCATGGGGCCGCGATGGGGAACCGTATTGACGAGCCCGTCGGCCTCCAGCAACCGCAGCGCCTCGCGGATCGAGGGGCGGCTGACGCCCATCATTTCGCACAACTCGCGCTCGACCAGCCGCTGTCCTGGCGTCAGGTTACCGGACATGATGGCCGCGCGCAGTTTTTGCGCAACGATTGCCCGGACCGTCGGGACGTCTTCGATATGGAGCGTGGACTTCAGTTCGGTGCGTCGTCGTCGGTCCATTGGCGGGGTGCCTTCTATTTTCGGATACGTCAACGATTTACCGGTAGAATCGGCGTTTTCGCAATTCCAATACGAGGCCGTTGTCCCTGGCAGCCCGCCTTATTCATGCGACCGACCATCCGCCGTCGATCGGCAGGGCGGCTCCGGTGATGTCCTGCCCCGCCGGGCCGCAAAGGAAGGCGGCCATGGCGCCGACGCTCTCCGTCGCAATAAACCGCCGGCTCGGCTGACGCGCCGCCAGATATTCCCGCGTAGCGGCATCCATGGATTGGCCGTCTTTAGCGGCGGCCGCCGCGATCTTCGATTGAATGGCGGGCGTCGGCAGCGCACCGGGGCACAGCGCATTGCACGTGATGTTGGTTGCCGCCAGTTCGATGGCAATCGCGCGCGTCATGCCGACGATCGCGGTCTTGGTTGTGACGTAGTCTATTCGCTCGGCAACCGCCCGCGTCGAATAGATCGAGCCCATATTGATGATGCGGCCAAAGCCGCGCCGTTTCATGGCCGGCAGCGCCAGACGAACGAGATGGAACGGCGCGGACAGATTGACAGCCAGCGCCTCGTCCCATTTTTCAGGCGAAAAATCTTCGACCGGTGCAAAATGCCGGACCACGGCATTGTTGACGAGGATGTCTATACCGCCAAGGCGCGCTAGCAGGTCGCTCATCATGGCTTCGATGGCAGCTCGTTGCGAGAGATCGGCGGCCGTGCTGATCGCGTCGACGCCGAAGCGCGATTTGAGACGATCGGCCGCTTCACTCGGTGCGACGAGATCG
>NZ_JBAVCF010000702.1:0-1858 GCF_049586575.1 Bradyrhizobium sp. | reverse complement strand
GTGCAAATCGGACGAAGAAATGTTCGTTGAATTGGCGCGGCGGATGAAGCTTCCTGTCTGTACCGAGCCGGTCAAGGACGTGCTCGATGCCATGCTCGCGGGTGGCGGCCTCAATATTACCTTCGATGAGCTCAAACAGAAGGGTTTCATCAAAATCCCGTTTAAGTACCGCAAGTATGAGAACGGCGGTTTCAAAACGCCGACCGGCAAGATCGAACTCTATTCGACGCGCTTCGAGCAGATGGGCTATGCGCCGCTGCCATCCTACGAAGAGCCGCCGGAAAGCCCGGTCAGCGCGCCGGAGATTGCCGCCGATTTTCCGCTGGTGCTCACGACCGGCGGGCGAATCTCATACTTTTTCAATTCCGAGCACCGGCAGATCGAGCGGCTGCGCAAGGCGCAGCGCGATCCGGTGGCGGAAGTCCACCCCGATACGGCGGCGCGCTTCGGCATCGTCAGCGGGGCCTGGATATGGATCGAAACCAAACGCGGCCGCATCCGGCAAAAGGCCAAGCTCACGACGGGAATCGACCCGCGGGTGATTCACGTCCAGCATGGCTGGTGGTTCCCCGAGCAGCCGGGCCCGGAATACGGCGTGTTCACGTCGAATGCCAATCTCTTGACCGACAACAAGCCGCCCTTCGACCCCCAGATGGGGACCTATCAGTTGCGCGCGCTGTTATGCCGGGTGGGACCGGCCGAGCCGCCCACGGTCGACTCGTAAAAAGTGGGCGTGTAAGAAGGCGCCGGCACGGAGGAACACCCAATGCGGATCGACGCCTACACGCACTTTTTCCCGGAAAAATTCTTCGACACCATGCTCGAGGTCGCCGGGCAATACAAAGACATGGGCAAGCGCGTGCGCGCTATCCCAGCGCTGCACGATCTCGATGCGCGCAAG
Organism: Bradyrhizobium sp.; assembly: GCF_049586575.1. GTDB lineage: Bacteria > Pseudomonadota > Alphaproteobacteria > Rhizobiales > Xanthobacteraceae > Bradyrhizobium. Next base: position 957 of record NZ_JBAVCF010000702.1, on the reverse strand, counting down.
AAGATCATCGACACCCACAAGGACTACGCGCAAATCATCGCCTATCCGCAGCCGCCGATTGAGAACATCGCCAAGAGCCCGCAGCAGATCGACGAGTTCATCCGCATCATCAATGACGGTTTCGTCGAACTCTGCGCCAAGGAGCGCGATCACTTTCCCTGCTGGATCGCGCAGATCTCGCTCGACGCGCCGGACGCCGGCGTCGCCGAAGCCGAACGCGCGATCAACCAGCTCGGCGCGCTCGGCGTGCAGATCTACACCAACGTCGCCGGCAAGCCGATCGACCGGCCGCAATATCTGCCGTTCTGGAAGAAGATGAACGAGCTCGGCAAGCCGGTCTGGCTGCATCCCGCGCGCGGCGCCAACACGCCGGACTATTTCGACGAGAAGAAGTCGTTGTACGAAATCTGGTGGACGTTCGGTTGGTCCTACGAGACCGCGACCGCGATGGCGCGGCTTGTGTTCTCCAAGATTATGGACAACCACCCGAACCTCAAGATCATAACCCACCACTTCGGCGGCATCGTGCCGATGCTGGAAGGCCGCATCGGGCCGGGTTGGGACGTGCTCGGTTCGCGCACTTCCGACGAGGACTACGTCGCGCTGCGCAAGAGCCTGAAGAAGCGCCCGCTCGATTATTTCAAGCAGGACTTCTATGCCGACACCGCGGTGTTCGGGGCGACGCCGGCGACCAAATGCGGGCTGGAGTTTTATCCGGTCGACAAGATCGTGTTCGCCTCCGATTGCCCGTTCGATCCGGAAAACGGCGCGATGTATCCGCGCGAGACCTTGCGCATTCTCGAGGAGCTCAAGCTCGACAAGGAAACCGCCGACAAGATATTCTACAAAAACCTCGAACGCATCACCGGCAAGAAACTGGTGCGGTAATCGTCAAATAATTCGGGCGGGCGTAAGACCATTTGATCGCGCGCAGTTCAGTCCTGGTGACCGGCGTGT
>NZ_JBAVCF010000701.1:0-13590 GCF_049586575.1 Bradyrhizobium sp. | reverse complement strand
CTGTTAACGGCGACCGCGTGCTCCTCACGGTTAACGGCCCTGACCCGCTGCTGGCGAGCACACCCCGAAAGCCCTCGAAGCCAGGGCAATCAGGAATGTGAGAAGCTTGCGCATTGCAGCCTCGTTGGTACGGGAAATAATCTTTTCCATCAGAAGCGTCCGTTGCAAATTGTGGCCTTAGTGAATCTTTGAGCTCCCAGAAGCCTCGCTCATCAGTACAATCCCCCGATGCCGTTGGGATCGCCGACCGCGCTTAATGCGGCCCCACCGCTAAAGAAAAGCCGAACGACTATTTCGCCGAGAGCGATAAGACCAAGCGTGACGCGACAGATCATCTGACGCGCCTTGCGCGGATGATGTTCCCCGTAGCGCTTCATTATCTGCTTCTCGGTCTCGAAGGGATGCTCAAGCCGAACTTCGCCGCCCTTGCTTTCTCGTCCATGGTGCTGCCCTCTCGGTCATGGGCGCGGGACCGAAGCCCCGCGCGCGCTGTCTAGCAAGTCGGGTCGCCACTTGCCCAACGAAAGATTATTTTGCTGAGACCGGAACCGGTGATCGGGTTGCTGACCTTTGTGGTGACGCGCGACCCTGAGCCTGCTTTTTCAATTCTCGCCAAAAGAAAGTAGTTTGTCTTGACGCCCAAGCTGGACGTCACCAAACGAAAATCGGCAAAGCCACTTTCCCTGTGAATTTCGCCCTGGGATTCGATCGAGCCCGCGAGTCGGTTACCTGCGTTTCCACCGTCATGTCCGCGAGGATAGCATCGCTCGCCGGTGGTGCTCAGGCGTTGGTAAACCACCTCGTAGTTATCTGGGAAATTCTGGCTCTCGGCGTTTGGTTCGGATTCCAAGGACTGTGTTGAAAGAGCACATCCGGCCAACAGCGCAGAAGATACAATTACAATTGTCGCGGCCAGCACCGCCTTAATTTCCATCCCTCACCCCCCGTTGGTCGCAATCGACGCGGTGAGCGCTCGAGTAACACACTCAGTGGGTGCAGGAAAGCTACGCGAAAATAGAAAAGCCGCCGCTGGTTGAGATCAGCGACGGCTCCTACGCATTACTCTCGCGGGGGGTAGGTTACCGCGATTGGCGCGGACGTTGACAGGGACCGATTAAGATTTGGTGCCCCTACCGCTTCAGCCTTCTGGCATGTGATGCCAGCCGCTGCCGGTTACGCTTTCTCCTTGCGCACGCGCTGAGGTTGCGGGATTGCGCTTTGGGAAAGAGGGGGCGGATATGGGCAGCGCGTTGGCTGCGTTATTTGCCACGATCCAAACGTTGACCCACAGTTGTATAGATCATTTGCGGACCTCGATTGGGTCTGTTGGCGAGATTTGGACAGACACGCCAACTGCAGTTCAAACAATTCTCGTTGCAGGTGTAGGCACCATTATCGGTGCCTGGGTATCCAGTCGATCTCAAGCCAAGCGGCGGGTCTTGGACGAAATAAGAGCAATCATCGCTGCTCGCGCTCTCGGCTTTTCCGTCACGAACAGGGCAATAGGCCTCAAACGGCAGCATATTCGGCCGATGGCACAGCGCTTTTTCATAGCCACGATGCACGGTAGCTCCGAGCCATTCCGCTCCCAACCCCTGGCGGCTTTCCCTGACCGCAAATCAGCTGTTGACATTCTGCAGCCGCGCTTGGGTTACGAGGCGCCGAAAGAACACGGCCGATACCGCCCCAGCGATTGCTCTGGATACGGCCCGATCAGAACGCCGGACCGATATTCTGTTTTGCGGGCAATTTTTCGCCTGTCATCGCTTCAATCTCATGCAGTTACCGCCTGATCGTTGTTGTTTGTCCCACCACCAATCGCAATATTTGGCGCCTTGTCTCCTGCAGTTCGCCATGAATTCTTCTCGCGTGCAGGGCTTTGGCTCGGTTCGAGGTCTTTTGTGGCTGTGCCGCCGAAACGCTGGCCGAGAGTTCGAACGATACGTCGACGCATCGTAGTATCAGGTTCAAAACCCTATCGGCGGACTAGGCTCTTGATCCCGGGATCACCAGGAGCGCGGACGAAGAAATCGACCAGGATTGTGAACTCGTTCACATGCGGGACCGAGAAAAATTGCTAAACCTCTTTCGCTCCCGCATAGCGTATCGAGAGTGAGAGTAGTGGGCTATGAACGATAAAGTTGCTCGTTTACGCACGCATGAGCGCAACATCGAGCGCTACGAGACTCTTCTTAAATCCAAATTGAGCGAGGTCGAGTTGAGATTCCTCGAGCAACGGCTGTCTGAAGAGCGGCTTGCCATCGCGGTGCTGCAATTCATGAGTCCTGGCAACTCGTCAAAAGAAAGCGCGGGGCCGAACCCCCCGCGCCATACGTGATCCACGTCAGGGTCACTGATCGATGCCGGGTTTAGTCTCCCGGCCTGTTTGAACCTTCAGTCCCACCATGATGACCCAACCCTGGGGGCGAGTTGAGACCCAGCCAAGAGGGAAACCATCATGAAAACCCATTACACCGTCGCATTTGCAATGCTCGCCGGGTTCGGCCTTGGCACGGTCGCGGTCCAGGGACTTCATGCTCAAGCCAAAGCGCCTGTTTACTCGGTCGCTGAAATCGATATCGCGGATCAGGCCGCGTATTCGACCTATGTCCCGAAAGCTCAGGCTGCGATCAAGGCCGCTGGGGGGAAGATACTTGCCGCCGGAGGCAAGATCACAACGGTAGAAGGTGAGCCGCCGAAATCGCGCGTAGTCATTCAACAGTGGGATAGTCTCGAAAAATTCCAGGCGTATCGCGATTCAACGGCTTTCAAGGATCTCCTACCCCTCCGTGCGAAAGTGGCGAAATTTCGCAGCTTCGTCGTCGAGGGTGTGCCGCAATAACTCCAGTCTCTTTCTCGTCTTCGTGTGCGCAGGGACGGAAGACGCGCGCTATTTGAGCTCGATTGTGAACCTGCTCACATTTGCTCGGCGCCCAGCTTGCTAGATACAGGGGCGCCGGGGATTTAAGGCGCCGCCGGGACACGGTATTTCGAGCCCGACGGCGTAATTTTTGGGTCGCGTCGTGCGCTCCTCGGGGCTGTTTAAGCACCGGCAGTGTGCCACAACGGCCACAGTCTCTTATGAAATAACGTTCAAGTTCAAAAGTGGGCTGAGTGAAACCATATTCGGAAGATACGAAATAATCCGGAAACAGAAAGACAGCTAAGGTTCGGAGATTGGTGCCCAGAGTGATTGTTAGAGGATCGTTCCATGTTTGTCATCGTGATGATTGCGTTAGCCAGTGCCTGCATTTTCTTTGCGCATGCAGTTGAATCTTACCTGACTCAATAAAAATCAGGGGCCCGCGGTCTCCTAATTTTTGGCTTCAAAATTCACCCGAAGATAGACGCCGCGTTTCTTTCGGTCGAAGTCGCGCTCGTCCTCTTCCTTGGTCGAAATAGACCTCGGTCATGGCGCCAAGGTAGGCCAGCGTGCCGCCGGCAAGAGCGATGACTGCGGCCATTAACAGCTGCCAATCCTTTAGTGCAACAGCCCGAGGCTAGATTTCGTTGGCATACCGCTCCAGCTTCACGCGACGTCGTTTTTCCGTGAGCCCGATGAGCAGGAAATGATCCGCCGACAGACCGGAAGCTACGCCACTGGCTGGCCCTTCGAACCTGGTGTTCCGACCGCGCCTCAGCAGGCGTAGTGCGTGACAGACTGGGTGTGGCCGGATTCCAACACTGACGGAAAATCGGCTCGTTCCATATTCGGAACACACTTGTGCCTATTGGCCTTCCCATGGCCCCGAGAAACTGCCGGCGAAAGAAAACCGGAGTTGCTTATGAGCGTCATCATCCCCCTGGAGCTTCAAAGAAGGTGCGAACAGCGCTGGGCGGCCAAATTCCTTCAACCGGCACCTGCAGCGCCTCAACGTCAGCCGGATACGAAAGATCAGGAACGGCTTCTTCCTAGCCCGCCGGAGTAAGCCTGCCGCACTCAAGTCTCATGCCCGTCCAGAGATGACTGAGCCAAGGCGCGGGACCGAAGCCCCGCCCCTGCTCTATCGCTTTAGCCTTGCGGGCTTTGTAGCGGGCTCCAACCTTGCGCGGGTGCCGTAGTTAGGGGAGCTCCTCCGATCGACACGGGTCCCACCGGTTTTAGCGGCCGAGCTATCCTTTTGCGCGCCAATCCGGACAGCCGGTTACGAGCGTGTCCTTTTGGAATGGAGGAAGTTATCTCCGGCGCTATCGCGCTTTGCAGCAAGTCGACCTTCGCGATCAGCGTCGAAAGCTGAGCGGATATCTTCTTCACATCCGACTTTTCGTCCGTGATGCTCAGTCTCAGGGCATCAAGCGTCGCTGTATCCTTCTGAAGTAGAGCCGTGTGTTGTTGCAAGGAAGATCCGCTGTCCTGCAGCGCTGCGGCGTGTTGCTGCTGGGCTGATTGAATATCCTTCAAGGCAGCGACAACCGGATCGGGTATTGACGCTGAGGCTCTCTGATGCGGCAGCAATTCCGCGACGTAGCCGCTGAAATTCGGCACGGCAAAATCAGAGGGCGACCGTGTATAGACGGCCGCGGTAGCATTTAAGCCCAAAGCGAACACCGAAAGCGCCAAAATCGGCTTTCGGCTGGATTTCTTGCTCGGTACTGCGGAGTCGAGCTGATTGTCGTTCGTCTCGGTTTGAATATTTGCTTCCGATGTTTTGGTCACTGGCATAGACCCCAAATAAGATAGAGCCGCCGCTGGATCGTCCATGCGACGGCTCCTTACGCGTGCCCACTAAAACTAAGGTAGAGTATCGGCTAATCAGATTAATTCCCGGTTAGCGCCTCAGCCTGCGGGCACGCGTTGCCCTTCCAGGTACGATCGGAGCCGGCGCGTCATCATAGTTTCCGGGCCAGCGTCGCTTGGCGTGGAAGCTCACGATCCTTCTGGTCGCGCGGGGATGGAGCACGCCGCAATCGCGAAGCACTACCCGCGAATGATGCCGCCGCTTGGGTGCAGACCGCTTTTATACGGGTCCGCGCAAGGGTACTACGACGCGCCGCGTCGCCAGACTGACCACGATGAGCACGGCGAAATTCACCGCGAGCGCGATGATGCCGATGTTGAGATCCTGGACCCCCGGCGGCAACCATTGCAGCGTATGAAGGTTTGCGCCGGTCAGGCTGACAACCGCGACCGTGGCGACACCGGCGATGATGCCCGCCGCGGCGCCCTCGCGCGTGGCGAAGTTGCGGTGCGCGAGGCTCAGCACCAGGGACGGAAACAGCTGGGTTACCAGGCTATAGCCCATGAGCAAAAGGGCCACGATGGTCTCCCCGCCTTTCAGGGTGAAGAACACCGCAACCAGGGCCACCAGCGGCACGAGGAATTTGGCGAGCCGAGATACCTGCCGGTCGTCGGCCGACGGATTAACGGCGCGGTAGAGGTTGTTGGCGATCAGGGTCGCGGCTGTGAGCAGGATCATCGAGCCGGGCACCAGCGCGGTGAACACGCCGGTCGCGCCTATCACGCCGACGAACCAGGGATCGAATGTCTTCGCTGAAAGCTTGAACAGCGCGAGGTCGATGTTCGAACCGGTGAGACCAGGAACCTGCAGCGTTGCTGCGAAGCCGACGAAGAACACGAACAGGAGGATCAGCTGATAGATCGGCAGCACGATCGCGTTCTTGCGGATCACCTTGGCCCCTTTGGCGGTGTAAATCGAGGCGAAGGTGTGCGGCCACATGTAGAAGCCAAGCGCGGTGAGCAGCACGGTCGAGGAGAACCACCACAGGCTCTGGCCCTGCGGCGGCAGCACGGTAAATCCCGGCTTGGCCTGCTCGATAGCCTCAAACATCGGCCCCAGCCCGCCGTAATAATGATAGGGCAGATAAATGCCGAGGAAGATCACGATGCCAAGGATCAAGGTGTCCTTGGCGACCGAGTTCCAGGCCGAGCCGTGGACACCCGACACGATCACGTAGACGGCGACGACCACGGCGCCGGTCCAGATCGCAACCGTCGAGGAGATCGCGCCGTAGCCAGCGATTTCGACGATGATGCCGAGTCCCTTGAACTGGAGCACGAGGTAGGGAATCAGCGCCACGATGTCGACCAGCGCGACGAGGACCCCGAGCGCCGGACTGTCGTACTTGCGGACGAAAAAGTCCGACTGGGAGTACAGCCGGTGATCCCTGGCATAGCGCCAGATCGGTGGCAGCATGAAATAGGAGAGCACGTAGGCGAGCGTGCCGTAGCAGAGAATGTAATAAGCCGGCGCGCCCTTGCCGTAGGCGAAGCCGCTGCCGCCGAGGAAGGTGAAGGTGGTGTAGATTTCTCCGGCGAGCAGTACGAACACGAAGATGGCGCCGAAACCGCGGCCGCCCACCGTCCACTGCTCGAGGTTCATGTCCTTGCCGCGGCGGGCGAGAAAACCGAGGGCGAGTGCCAGCAGCGCGGCGGCGGCGATGAAGGGCAACGCGCTGTTCACAGATCGTCCTCCCGGTTGGCCGGATCGGCCGCATAGATTACCGCCATGATGACGCTGGTGAGCAGGATCCAGGCCACGATCCAGGCGAGCAGGAACGGCATGTCGAGGACAAACGGCGTAGCCCGGTTGACGAAGAACGGGCCAACGATCAGGGCGAGAAACGGGACAACGGCGAGCCAGCGGATGCTGCGCATGACGAGGACCTTGAAACCAACGGATAGGGAACGGGGTGCAACGTCAGGGAGGGCCATCTAACGTCTGGCGTTGCAAGTTGTTCGCTATTTGCAGGCAGAACTTACGTTTCAGGGCGCAAAAATCAAGTCAGACAGAAGTCCGCCACGGGCCTCTCCACGTGAACTCTGGTCACCGGGTCCTCGGTTCGATCCCTGGCGTGCGCCAAGCCGGGCGCGGCCACGGCTCGGGCGCCCCATGAAACCATTTTCCAAGGTCGACGAAACAAGCCTGAAATAGAGATGCGCTCAAATGGATCAGGTCAAAAACGGGGTTCGATCATGTGGGACATCATCAATTTTTTCTACCGTCGGTCTTGCAGGAGATTCCTTTTGAACGTGGTGCTGCACGGTCACCGCTGGGTCTGAGGAGTTGCAAATGGCTGCTATCGCAAGAGCTCTGTCGTACGCATTTTCGATAGCAGCGTTGATACCGAGATACTGAAGACCGTCGCGATGTTTTGCGGGGCCGGCCTGACCACCTCTTTGCTGCTTCCGTCCTATGGCCTGGATTTGAGCGCGGGCTTTTTCTGAGCCGTCAGGGTTTGGCAGCGCCTGCACCAGAGGATTTGCCCTTGGTCGCCTGGCGGTCGCGGGCGGCGCCGAGTTCCTTTTTCAGCTTCAGCTGTTGTTCCGTCGTCATCGCGGGTTTCTCGGGACGCGGCGGCACGTCGCCGACAGACGGGTAATCGGCTTTCGGGCGCGCCGATGCTTGGGCCCGCGCGTCGGAAGTCGCGCAAGCGACAAAACACAAGATGCACAGCGCTGCCGTTGTCGGTACCGTGAGCCTTCGATCCAGCGACATCCATGATCCCATGGACGCGACGGAATGCCCGCTTGGTGTCCTCATTGTGGCATTCCGGCGCGGCTGGACCAGGTCCAAGCCACTCAGCCGATCATCGAGTGCTGGAGAGAGCCGGTCGTGATCCTGGCAGGCCGGCTCGTTCTCTCATGCAATAAGGATTCTGATTCCCCACCATACGACGACGAGTGCGATAATGATGGTGGTCGCGGTCAAGGCGTTTTCCAAGGCAGATGAAGCCATAGCGCTGCTCTCATTTGCCTACCCCGGCGAAATTCTATGTGATTCCGTCGTCGCCCCGCAACACCGTGAACGCGGAAGTCAACAGCTTGCGCACAGCCGCCACGCGTAGCGCAGCAACCTATCGCCGGTGAAACACCAGCGTACGCAGCTCGATGCTCTCCCGCGGCGGGGCATCCGCTGGCGTTGTCGGATCGACGAAAGCGGTATGCGGGGCAAACCGGGCACGGCCGTCGGTCGCCGAGTCGTAGCATTTCAAAAGCAGGGCTTGGTCCGCCGTCATCTCCGGGAAATAAAACCAGCGATGATCCGGATTGAATTTCACCGAATAGGTCTCGCCCCGACGGTTTGGGTAAATCAAGTCGGAGGCGACGAGATCGTCCGTCGCAACGCTGGCGGCATCGCAAAGCGCCAGCGGCGTATCGCGCAACGGCCCGCGGATCGGACGCCACAGGTTGATCACCTGCACGCGGCCTTTCAGGAGTTCATCTGCTTCCGCAGGCAAATGCTCGCGCACGCGATTAGCGCCGGATGCGTCGGTCTGATCGACATGGATTCGCGTCGCCGGCTGACGCGGACCCGCGCCGCGGATGTCGGCTGCGCCTTCAACCCGACGGCGTACCGTGTGATCAAAGATGACAACCCGGTCGGCGCGTAGCGTCGCCCTGATGAAGGATTCCGCCGCCGGGTAGTAGACTTTCCGTATCTCTTCATCGTTGTAGAAGTCGCGTACCGCCGTTGGATGCCGGACGAGCGCAAAACCCTCGCGGTCGAGCGAAAAGCTGTCCGAGATCGAACGGCCGTCGAATACCGGCACCTCATGCGGTTCGGGCAACGCGGTTGATTTCGGCTCCCCGGGCGGCGGATCGAACGCATAGGTACGCGGTTTTCCGTCGGTTGGCGCGAGGTAGTTAAGCTCTGCAACGACGAAGGGCAGCGATTCGATCTTTCTTTCGATCAGGCTCATGCGTGTCTCCCGCGCGATTTTGCATCTGCCGAAAAAGGTGGCCCGCTGCCGGCGATGCCACAAGCGCGCCGTTAAAATAGCAATGCAACACCTCTTGCCCTACGCGCCGGGAGAAAATCTTTTTGCGCAAGGCGCGCCTTCAAACAGGCTTTTCCGCGGGGATAGCCATGTCGCACACAAAACGTCCCGGGACTGGATGATCCCGATGACCTTTGGCCCCTGGAATCGAACGTAGCTGCCTGACAGGGCCCGGCGCGCGGCGGCATGCCGCATATCCTCGCGATCATGTGAATCGCAAACGGAAGGGAATGAAACCCTTATCCGAGGTGTATAATTGAGTTAGAGAAACCGCGAGAGGACATCTCCCATGAAAAAGACAATTCTCTTGGCCACGATGACGGCGATGCTAGCCGCGGGATCGGCGATGGCGAGGCCCGCAGGCCCCATCTCTTACAGTTCGAGCATCTACTGTGCGACCCGGGAAGCCGGTAACCCCTACAGCAGATATTGCGATTATATCGCCTGGAGCGGCTGGCGCCGCCGCGGCGGTTGGGACGCTTCGCTGGACAATGCTTGCCTGACGAACCCGCATTTCGTGCCATACGGCTGCAGCGCGCGATTCTAAACTACCGGGCTTTTTTGCGGGGTAGTCCATCTGGCGCATGGCGCTCCGGCCGGCGGCCGGTTATCTAGCCTTGCATGCAACCCAACTATGTGGCCCTTGCGATCGTCGTTGCCTACATGGCCGGCCTTGGACTGCTGACAAGCATTGTCCAGCGGTCCGTCGCATCTGCGGCGACCTTCACCTCGGGCACGACCGGCTCGGGCGTACCTGCCATCTTCGTCGGCTTGATGCTGATGTCCGAATTCATCGGCACATCGGCGAGCGTTGGGACAGCGCAGGAAGCCTATGTTTTCGGAATTTCGGCAGCGTGGAATATTATCGCGCTCGGCGCCGGCTTCTTGTTCTACGCCTATCTCCTCGCCGGGAAATACAAGGAATCCGGACACAATACGATCTCGGCCGTGTTTGCCGAGGTCTACGGACCATCCACCAAGATCGCCACGTCGCTGGTGATGATCTTTGCACTTCAGATCGTGGCGGTGGCCCTTTACGCCGGCGGCGGGGCGATCCTGAGCGTACTGCTCGCCGTTAACCGGACGTTAGCGACGATCATTTGCGGCATCGTCGCGGTACTCTATGTCTTCGTAGGCGGCATGAGGACGGTGGTTTACACCAACGTCATTCATTCGCTGATGAAGTATGCCGGTATCGCCGTCGCGCTTTATTTCGGGCTCTCCAGGGTTGGCGGCCTCGGACAATTGCAGGCCCGCCTGCCGGCTCAGATGTTTTCCTGGACGAATGTCGGCTTCGGTCAGATCTTTGCATGGTTCATCGCCGGCATCGGCGCCACCTTTTCTACCCAATACGTCATTCAAGCGATCAATACGGTTGAAACCCGGCAGAAGGCGCAAGTCGCAAGTCTCAGCGCGGCGTTCTTGCTGGTCCCGTTCGGGATTGCGACCGCACTGATCGGAATGTGCGCGCTCGTCCTCTTTCCAGGCATCAAGTCCATCAACGCCTTTTCCGCTCTCATCGCCGACATGAACGGGTTGATGGCAGGCGTCGTTGCCGCAGGACTGGCGGCGTCGCTGTTCGGCACGATCGCCGCCATCAGCGTTTCGACCGCCACGCTGCTCTACAAGGACTTCTATGTCAGGTTCGTGAAGGCGGAAAACGACGAGGGTCGCGCGCTGAGCTTCGTGCGCGTGACAACGGTAATCGTCGGCCTGCTTCCAATTGTGCTTGCGATCTACACGCCGAATGTTTTGCAGATCACCTTCCTGGCAAAAGCGATTCGTGCGTCGCTGTCGGTGCTGGTGTTGCTGGTTTTCTACGCGCCATGGTTCGGTACCAAGAGCGCCGCGTTGATCAGCATTGTCGGTTCGATGGTGGCCACCATCGCCTGGTTTCTGATGGGCAATCCGTTCGGCATCGACAACGCCTACGTGGCGCTGGTGTTTCCGCTCGTCGTGATGGCTGCGAGTTCGATGGTGACGTGGATGCGCATCGGCACGGCGTTACCAGCCAAGTCCGGGCGAGAGTTACGATAGGTCATTTCTGGCGGGCCAACGCATTTTGTCCGTAGTTCTCCTGCTAAGAACAAAGTTCCTAAGCAGAACTGGGGCGGTATCACGACAGCCTGACGAAGTAGCCGAGCGCTATCGCTCTCTGGGGTAGGTGAAAAGGGCGGCGCCCGGCTACTCGGCCGCGCGGCGGTGCGGCCTTTTTATAACATCATCAATGGTTTAAAATTTCGTCTTCATTCGATGCGGCAAGAGTCGAATTCAGCCCATTTCGGGCTTTGATTGCAAGAAAACTGCCCAGAACCGGTTGGGTCCTGGGCAGCACTCGACGCAGCAGCAGGTGTAGTCAGATCTTGATACGGAAACCGGTCATGAACGTGGCCGTGTTGACGCTGGTGTTGGTTCCGGCGAAGCCGAACTTGGCGCCGGGCGTACCCGGGTAGCCGGAAGCCAGGCCGTTGGTTACCTGGGCCCACATAGCACCGGCATAGACGTCGAGGTGCTTGTTCAAGGCGTAGTCGGTCAGGAACGAGACCTCATCGTAAGCGCCGGAGCAGTCCGTCTTGCTCGCCCCGCCAGCGATACATGCGGCGCCGTCGGCGACGTAGGAGTTCTGGTTGACGTGGTAATACGCGCCCGTGAAGCTCAGGCCCCACGCCAGCTCGTACTTCGCACCGGCCCAGAAGAATTGCAGGACTTTGTCGGTCGTGAAAGCATTGTTGTCAGGCAAGACCGCAGTCGACGTCAGCGTATAGCCGCCGGCAGCGCCGCCGAAGAGGACCGGTTCGTTTGGGTTAGACTGGCTCAGATTGGTGTAGCCAGCAAAGAGGGTGAACTTGTCATGCTGGGGCTCAGCCTTGGCAGCCTTGGTGTAGAAAGGCGCGGGCGCGGCCCATCCCGATCCGAGGTTCCACGTATACTTGGCCATCACGGACCAGGCGGTATTGTCGGAGATGTTGGCCGCCAGCGTTGTGGCGCCGACCGGATCGTTCACCGCCGACTGCAGGTTCACCGCGCCATGCTCCTTGGTATAGATGGCGTCGATCGAAAAGCCCTGGTAGACGGCGCCGACGTCGAAGCCATACGAGTTTCCAAAGAAGCCGGTGTTCGAACCGCCGCTGGAGTACATCGCGCCGGCGTGGACAATACCGAAGTCATAGACATACTTGGCCGAGTTGTCCCAGCGCGCCGCTTGCGTGCTACCCATACCACCGTCCGTACCGGAGTAGCCGAGCAGCGAGAACGCGTAGGAGAGTTCCATCGGATCGTACTTGGCGATGTTGTCGAGTTCGAACGAGTTCTGACGACCGATCGTCAGAGTGCCGTACTGCTTGTTGCTGATACCGCCCCAGAGCTGGCCGTTGAAAGCCTGGCCGCAGCGGCCGCTGTCCGCGTTCGAGTTTTGCAGGTTATAGGTGATGCCAGCATTCTGAAGGAAGGAAACGCAACCGTTGGAAAGCGTGCCTTGCAACGGATCGATGCCGGTGTCGGCGCGCGCGATGGCCGCCCACCCGAGACCGAGCGGCTCCTCGACCTTCACGCCGAGGAAGGATTGTTGGAGGCCACTATGGGCGATCGTCGAAATCGCCTGCCCGGTGTAGTTCCTGGTGGTTGTGAACGGTGAGAACTCAAGGCCGGACACGACGCTGCCGAGCGGGCGGCCGTTGGTCTGGTAGGCGTAGCCGAGGTCGAGCGCGCCGATGGGCGTGATGCCGTACCAGGTCAGGTTGTCAGGGATTGGATCCGGTACCTTCGGCGGGACCCAGTCAGCCGCCTGTGCGTTGACCGCAAAACCCGTCATGACAAGCGCAAGTGCAAGCGCTTTTTTCATTTTGAAAACCCCCAAAAAGATCGGCTGCCGTGTTTGACCAGTGATCTGGCCGTTTTTCGCTATGTCCATTCAAATACAGCGAGCGATATATCCACGGGAACATAACGGAGGCCAGATCGCCCACAAGTGCAACTGGGCAACAGTGGCCGACCAAAACGATTTGCTTCTGCTATGGCAGCATCGGCTACGCCAAACGCGGGGCCCCACAGGGCTGCAAGGGCGGTCGACAAGCCCCGAAAAGGCGGGCAATCCAGCGAGCGAATTTGCCCGCGAAAACGTTGGGAAGCGAAGGGCCGGCCGTTCGGCTCAGTCCTTTCGGCCGGCGCCGATGTCAGCCCGCAAAGCTTCAAGCTCCTTGCGCGCCGCACTCTCGGCTGAGCGCTCGATCTTCCGGTAACGCGCCACTAGCGACAGGCCGAACGGCGTGAGCATGGCCCCGCCGCCGTTCTTGCCGCCGGTCTGCCGGTCGACCGCAGCCTGCCGGCAGATGCGGTTGATTTCGTCGACCAGGTCCCATGCCCGCTTGTAGGACATGTTCATGGCTCGCCCGGCCGCCGAGATCGAGCCGCAGCTATTGATATTCTCAAGCAGCAGGATTTTGCCCGGACCAATCCGCCCCTTTGCGTCCAGATCAATCCGGACGCTTAGAGATGGCGAAGATGTCGACGATGATTTGCGCATCATGGCCCGGTGGTTGCCGCGATATCGTGCGAACTTCGGAATCAGAGTTCTAGTCTGATCGCGCGGGAGCGATGCCGCCGCCCGCGCGACCCGCAAACCTCAATAGCAACTGCGCGGATCGACCTGAACGTATTGCCCGGACGGGTACTTATAATAGCAATCGCCCTGCGCCAGATAATAGCCGGGACGCGCGGCCGCCTGAGCACCCGCGATCGCGCCAATGGTGCCTCCCGTTATGGCGCCGACGGCAGCACCGACCGGCCGGCCGCTGATCAGGCCGCCCAGAAGGCCCCCGACAATCGCACCTCCGACGGCGCTCGCAGCGGGAT
>NZ_JBAVCF010000700.1:0-2355 GCF_049586575.1 Bradyrhizobium sp. | reverse complement strand
GGTGCGCAGGCCCTCGAAGGCCTGCGGCGAGGTCACTTCGTGCACCAGATGGCGATCGATATAGAGCAGGCAGGTGCCGTCATCGGCTTCGTGAACCAGGTGGTCGTTCCAGATCTTGTCGTACAGGGTTGTCGGTTTGGACATGAGCTTCATGCTCCTGAAATAGAAATCGTGAGAGGCGGAATCGCGCCGAAAGACCGGCAGCGCAGCATCAAAGCGCGCGCGTAAGTTCCGAGGTTGCCGAAGTCGCAAACCGCCCGAAGAAGCGGCCGGGCAGGCGCGAATGATCGTCGATGACGATCCGCCGGCAGACTGAACTGATGCGATTTAGAGCCATTTGAGATCGTATATAGCACGCGCGCCCGTCGACGCGAGCCATCTTGGCGATGGGCGGCTCTGCGAAAGATGATCGCTCACAGCCAACAAAAAAGCGCGGGGGCCAGCCCCGCGCTATTCGTAACCTCGAAACGGGTTGTCGTTACTCGTTGACGGCGGTCGCGCGCTCGGACTTCTCGACGATGCGGGCCGACTTGCCGCGCAGATTGCGCAGATAATAAAGCTTGGCGCGGCGCACCTTGCCGCGGCGCACAACCTTGATCGAGTCGATCATCGGCGACATCACCGGGAAGACGCGCTCGACGCCTTCGCCGTAGGAAATCTTGCGCACGGTGAAGCTCTCGTTGAGCCCGCCGCCGGAACGGCCGATGCAGACGCCTTCATAGGCCTGCACCCGGGTACGTTCGCCTTCGACCACCTTGACGTTGACAATCAGCGTGTCGCCGGGCCCGAAATCCGGAATGTCCTTGCTGGCGGACAATTTTTCGAATTGCTCTTTTTCGAGCTGTTGGATGAGGTTCATTTTAAATCTCCATCGGCGGCGCGCCCTGCCAAGCCGGGGGCTCGCGATCCATGCCGTCAGTTCTCGGAATTGGCGCTCGTATAAGGCAAAGGGTGAGCTTTGTCACTCCTTTGTCGTGCCTTTTGGCGCGCTTTCGTACGTGCCCCATAAATCGGGCCGTCGCGCTCGTGTCAGCGCCTCGGCCTCAGCCCGGCGCCAGGACGCGACCTTGGCGTGGTCGCCGGAGGTGAGGATTTCCGGGATAGGTTGCCCTTCAAAGGCTTGGGGTCGGGTATATTGGGGGTATTCCAGTAGGGATTCGGAAAAACTCTCCTCCGAGGCCGATTCCGCCTTGCCCATGACTCCCGGCAGCAGCCGCACGCAGGCATCGACCAGCGCCATGGCGGCGATTTCGCCACCCGACAGCACATAGTCTCCGATCGAGACCTCCTCGAGCTGGCGGGCTTCGATCACCCGCTGGTCGACCCCCTCAAAACGGCCGCAGACAATCAGCGGACCTGCTCCTGCGGCCAGTTCTCGCACGCGCGACTGGGTCAATGGCCGACCCCGCGGGCTCATCAGGAGGCGAGGTCGTCCGGGCACGATCTGGGCCGCATCGATGGCCGCCGCCAGTACATCGGCGCGCAGCACCATGCCTGGGCCGCCGCCGGCCGGGGTATCGTCAACGCTGCGGTGCCGATCGGCGGCGGAATCCCTGATGTCGCGGGTTTCCAGGGTCCAGACGCCCGAGGCGAGCGCCTTGCCCGCAAGGCTGACGCCAAGCGGCCCCGGAAACATCTCCGGAAACAGGGTCAGGATGGTGGCGCGCCACGGTGAGAGACTAGTCATCACTTCCTAATTTCGTCGTCCCGGACAAGCGAAGCGCGATACGGGACCTATAACCACCGCTGTCGATTTTACGATGGCTGGGGCAATCAGCTTAGCCAAATCTACAGCCGGTGGTTATGGGTTCCAGTCTCCGCGAGGACGACGCGAGGGGTCGGCGGCGTCAGGCTCGTCGCCCTCGATCTCCTCGGGCAATTCGATCACGACGCGTCCGCCGGCAAGGTCGATGGTCGGCACGACCGCGTTGGTGAACGGCAGCAGCATCGTCACGCCGCTTGGCGGCGCGATCTCGATGATGTCGCCGGCGCCGAAATTGTGGATCGCGAGAACGCGGCCGAGCGCCACGCCTGTCGTCGTCTCTGCTGCGAGGCCAATCAGGTCGGTGTGGTAATATTCGTCTTCTTCGGTCGCGGGCAGTTTCTCGCGCGGGACATAAAGCTCGATGCCGTTCAGACGCTCGGCCTCTTCGCGCGTCGTGACGCCCTTGATGGTTGCGACCAGATGGTCCTTGGCCTCGCGTGCACTCGTCACTTCAAACTGGCGAGCGCCGTCTTTGGTCGAGAGCGAGCCGTAAGCCTTCACCGCGAAAGGATCCTCGGTGAAGGTCCATAGTTTGACGGCGCCCCGCACGCCATGCGCGGCGCCGATCCGGGCGACGCAGACCTGTGCGG
>NZ_JBAVCF010000699.1:0-1583 GCF_049586575.1 Bradyrhizobium sp. | reverse complement strand
GTAGTCGCGAATCGTCCGCTGGCTGCGCCCGTACGTGGCGCCGAACAGCGTGACGCCCGCGAGGTACACAACTATGATTACGATGTCGATTGTGCTGATGCGCATCGCGTGGCGTCCGCTCGCGGTGAAACTGCGTCACCGGCGGAACCGGCGCGATGCTAACCGCCTCGTCCAAGCCATGTCAACAATTCCTCTTGCGCGGGCATAAAAAATCGCGCCAAAGCATTAAGCCGCTGAAGTAATATTTGCGGAGAGGGAACTGCGAGACAAATGAACATCTTCCTCGGTTTTGACGCGGGCGGCACGAAAACAGACTGCGTCGCCCTCGACGCCACAGGGCGCGTCCTCGCCGAGACGACTGGCGGCCCCGGCAACCCTCTGCGTGTCGGATTCGCGAAAGCTTTTTTCGCGCTCGAAGACACCGCGCGCCGCGCTCTCACCGAAGCCCGCCAGGAAACCGAAAACGTTCGCGCCATCTGCGCGGGTGTCGCTGGCGCCGGACGCCCGCGCGTCGCGCGCCGGCTAGCCAGCTTCCTTGGTCACGCATTCCCGCAAGCCTCCGTTCGCGTCATCACGGACATCGAAATCGCTTTCGAAGCCGCTCTCGCTCAGAGAAATGTCGATCGCCGGGCAAACGAAGCGGGGGTCGTCATCGTCGCCGGCACAGGCTCTGCCGCGTACGGGCGCAATTCCGAGGGAAAAACGACGCGCGCTGGAGGCTGGGGCCCGTGGATCGGCGATCCAGGCAGTGCATACGACATCGGTCGCCACGCCGTCGAGGCAGCTCTGCGCGCTCGCGACCACCTCGGCCCGCCCACCACTCTCGGCGGGAATATTCTTCGCGCCGAAGAGACCGGAAAAACACAAGACTGGGACGCTATTCTCGAACGCATCGCCAAGCGCCCTGACGCTGTTTTCCCGAAGCTCTTTCCTGTGGTAGTCGAAACTGCCGCTGCTGGAGATGCTGTCGCGCAGCAAATTCTCACCAGCGCCGCGAAATCCTTGGCAAGCCTTGCGAAAACCGTTGTTGATTCGCTCGGTCTCAATGATCAGCCAATTCCCGTCGCGAAATCAGGCGGCGTGTTCGGCCACAGCAAATATCTCGACGCCGCTCTCGATCAGGAATTGTCGCGCCTCGCTCCGGCGGCGTGTATCGAATCGCTTCGCACCTCTCCCGCGGGTGCTGCCGCCGAACTCGCGCGCAAAAGCATCCCGGACGTTGCCGCCGATGGAACGTGAACTCCCTGCGCGCATTGCCGAGGCGCGCACCGCTTCCGGCGACGCCCTCCGCGCGCTTCTCCACGATCCCGACGAGGAAGTCCTTGTCGCTGCGCTCGCCAATCCCGGCATCACGGAAAGCGACGTCTGCATCTTGCTCGAACGCCTCGATCTTCCTGCTTCGCTTCTCGGAGCGATCGCCGCGCATCCTTCCTGGAAGAAAAATGAAGGCGTGCGTCTGCGCCTCGCGCGCCATCCGCGGACGCCCCATCGCGTCGCCCTCGCTTTGCTTCGCCAACTTTTTCTGTTTGATCTTGTGCAGGTCAGTTTGCTGCCATCCGCGCCCGCGGAAATTCGCCGCGTGT
>NZ_JBAVCF010000698.1:0-3532 GCF_049586575.1 Bradyrhizobium sp. | reverse complement strand
GGCCTGGAGTGGACGGTCGCGGGCTTTGGCGATTTCTCGGGCCGGGCCAACGAGACCGACATGCTGATGCGCAACTCGAATACCGGCGCATTCGAGGTCTACGATATCAGCAATAACACCATCACGTCGGCCCAGCCGATGGGCCAGGTCGGGCTGGAGTGGCAGATCGCGGGCTTTGGCGATTTCTCGACCCGCGCCGGCGAGACCGACATGCTGCTGCGCAACAGCAACAACGGCGCATTCGAGGTCTACGACATCGTCAACAACACCATCACGTCGGCACAGCCGATGGGTCAGGTCGGGCTGGAGTGGACTATTGCGGGCTTCGGCAACTTCTCCGGCAATGCCAACGAGACCGACATGCTGATGCGCAACAGCAACAGCGGCGTGTTCACGCTTTATGACATCAGCAACAACACCGTCACGGGGACGGCCCCGATGGGTCAGGTCGGCCTGGAGTGGTCGATCAGCGGGGTATCGGCCAGCGTGGCGGGCGCGCCGCCCGAACAGCGCCACCGCGCAACTCACCCAGGCGATGGCGTCGTTCGCGCCAAGCCCCGGCACGTCAGCCGCGGCCTCGCCGGTCGACCAGCAAATGGGACCAGCACTAATCAGCGCCACCTTGCTGACGACCAACCACGCCTAGATCTTGCATCATGGACTCTTTCCGAGCGCTTTGAGCTCGGCCTTGGCGGCAGCCAGTTCGGGTTGGTAACAACTCTTCGCTGCCGCCTGGAAACGCAGGACCGCCTCGTCCTTGGCGCCGGACAACAGCCTGAACTCGCCGATAAAGAGATTGGCATCGCACAGTTGAGCCGCTTTCTTGGCGGTATCCGGATCACGTCCGCCGCAGCCTCCACCGCTTCCGGCGTGAGTTCGCCCAGGAAGAATTTCAGTATCCGGGCCGGCCATGCCGTCATGTCGACCTGCGGTATGGCTTGTTGCACGCGGCTTGACAGATTGCTGCGCCGATCGACGATATCCAGCCAAAGCGCCCCGTAGGCCCATTTCGGAGCCATCGTCGTGAGTTGGTCGATGTCAGCCAGGCTTTTGGGCAGCGCGCCGGTGTACAGATTGGCAAGGCCACGCCACAAATACGGATCGGCGTTCTTCGGATCCCGCTTGCTCCACTCGCTGAAATCAGGGATGGCGGCAGCAAAATCGTTCAGGACGAACGCTTTGCCGAGCAATTTGTAGGGGCCGCTGGCGTCGATATCGGGGTTGAGCTTGATGGCTTCGGTGTAGTCGGCGACAGCCTTCTCAAGGTCTTGCGCTTGGCCGCGGTAATAGTAGGCCGGGCGTTTTTAGGGTCGAGCCGGATCGCCTCGCGGCAGTCGGCGATCGCGAGATCCCAGTCGGCTTTATTGCCGTTGCGGTTGAGATACAGCAAACGAAAACCGATGTGTGGACTAACGTATTTCGAATTAAGCCGGATTGCCTCGGTATAGTCCGCGATGGCGCGCGGAAGATCTTCTTTCGTGAGGTATGCGTTGCCTCGGTCGTTATACGCGAAGGCTTCTTTTGGATCGAGGCGGATCGCCCTCGTTATAGTCTGCGATCGCACGATCGTTGTCGCCGCTGCTATAATACGCGTTCCCGCGATGCTCGTAGACCCATACCAGGTCCTTGCCGCGCCAGCGTCCGGATTTGATAACCGCGGTACAAGCCGCGACCGTTACTTTGGGCTGCTTGTCGCCATTGCACGGATCGATCTGCTGGTTTAGCGTCGCTGCCTGTGAGGCGCTTGCGAACGTCGCAGTCACGAAAAGTGCTGCCGCGCAGTCACTCAAGAAACGTATGTTTGTTGCCCCCTCGAGCTTCGCCGGAAGCCTAGTTAACACCGCGCCAACGGACGTGTCATCATACGTGGTTGTGTGCTAACATTTATTTCCACAAGCTTGATGGCTTGAGTCCTTTTGGTCGAACTTTTCGATTCAAAGAGACGACCATGGGCTCGGCGCTTGTCATCTTCAGATTGATGAGGCAAGATTGTCGAAAATGGGAATGCCTGGGGGCGGGCGCCATAAAACAGTTCTGCGGTATTATTGCCTGTAATAAGTACGCCGGCAGCGCCGTCGTAGGGGCATTCTTGCTGGTGACGCCATTTTGGCTGCACTCCGGCTACGGTTATTTCATCTTCGCCTCGATCGTTGTGACGGCGCTGGCCGCGACGTCGCTTAATTTGCTGCTGGGCTATACGGGCGTTCTTTCACTCGGTCATGCAGCTTTTTTTGGCGTTGGCGCTTATGCGTGCGCGCTCGTCCTGCGGTCCCCCGTACACTCCACAGCGCTGGCCGTTTTGACCGGCACGATTGTCGGCGGCACGATTGGCGTTCTTTTTAGCGGTCTCGTCTCCATTTTGTTCGGTAACCTCAGCCAGCGGTGGCGCCTGCTTTCGTTTGCGGTTTGTACCCTCCTATTCAACCAACTATGCTTCTATGCGGCGGGCCGGTGGAAGGATCTCACCGGCGGGCTTGATGGGATGCCCATCAATGGCCGGGGAAGTATCAACCTGGGCCCGTTCATACTCGATTTTTCCACGCAGGCCGCATCGCTGTATTATTTTATGCTCGCGATTTTCGCCGTTGGCGTAGCGGCGATGGGGCTGCTTCTGCGTTCGCGGTTCGGCCGCGCGCTAACCGCTATCCGCGATGATACCCGCGATGCAAGCCTGGGCGGATTTGGAGTCAAGCGCTCTATCTGGCTGTGTTTTTCGGTATCTTCCTTTTTCACCGCGCTTGCCGGCGCCCTCTATGCACTGGAGGTCGGTTTTGTTGAGCCCGGAGTGCTGCATTATTCCCGATCGTTCGAATTTGTCATCATGGCCGTGCTTGGCGGCATGCGAACGTTTTGGGGACCCGTGGTCGGAGCGATGCTTGTCGCATTGCTGCATAACTTCGCGATGTCCAATCAGATAAGCATGAGCTGGTACGTGTTCGATGGCGTGCTTGCGGTTCCCACCATACTTCTCATGCCATTTGGGCTCGTGCCGAGCACGCGGCACTTTATTGATTGGATTCGCCGTGCGAACTGGCGGCGTCCGTCGGTTGGTCCAGCCACGCGCCGGCAAGAGCTCTCGTCATGGTACGCGATGAGCCGCGAATCGGCGACGCCGGGATTTCTCAAACCCTACGAAGCGTATCTGATCAAGGTACCACGATGGTGGAAAGCGCTGCGCGCTGTCGCCGTGGCAATGCTGGTGCTGCTGGTCGTAACATTCGGCCTCTTCGGTCTGATCGTACTCGGTGTTTTGCACCGAGTTTCGGCGCCGGATTTTGTGGCCGGCGGCGATTTGACGTTCCAATTTCTCGACGGTTCGATTACCGCGTTTTGCTTCCTCTTGATCACGAGTTTCCTTGCCAAGGATGGTGCCGCCGCCCTGCAGAATGATACGAGGAGGCCCGTGCTCTACTTGCGATCATTCAAGTCGGATGAGTCCGTGTGGCGGGGATGGGTCGACTATTATTTCAAGAACGGGACCGCGGAAGGCGCCCTTGTGCGGGTAATGCGCGCCATTGGACCGGTTGTAGCG
>NZ_JBAVCF010000697.1:0-7597 GCF_049586575.1 Bradyrhizobium sp. | reverse complement strand
GGTGTGAGCGGCTCCGTCGAGTGAACACGACGGAGCCGTTTTTATAAATGACGGCTCAACGTGGAAAAGCCGTGAACGCGAAATCCCGACAACATCTATCAGCGCAGCCCCAGCCAGCTTTTTCGTGGATCAGTTGTCAGAATATTTGCCAGGCACATCGCCCTCGAGCTTGGCGAAGCCGCCCACGGCCAGCCTAGTGGAAGCAGCGAATGGTCCGCGCGCCGTGGCCTCATGGTGTTTCGATCGAAAGAGATGCTGCGAGGCAGTTCAGATCAGCGGAAACGACTTGTGGGTCTCAGTTTTCTTAGACCGCAACGCGGAACGACTCACAAAGCAAACTGCTGTCATCATTTCGAGGTTGCCCGGGACCACTGCCGGTGAGGGCTGGCACACCCGCCGGCGCGGCCGAAATCACAGGGTTCGCAGCCTCCGACAGGGTTTGTCTTGATTCATAGAATTTTAGCACGCGCTTTGCAGTTTTCGCATGAAGCCGTTCATAATTTTCCTGCGCACGATCGAGGTCCATTTTTGACAATTTGCGACCAGCCGCCTTCATCAGCAAAAGAGACTTGACGGTTGGCCAGGTGCAGCCTGCAGCCTTGCCGACGATTTGAACGGCCCCAGGATTCTCGATAAGGACCGTTCTTTCCACCACCTCTATCGGGCACCTCGCGAGAATAGATAGGGCCAGGATCGTCTGCTCGAAATCCTGTGCGCGCGCCGCTGCATGCACCTTGGCTTCTCCAAGCTCTTTCCAGTACTTGAGCCGCCTTACCTTTGTTCTTGCTTTAGCATGGTCTGATGACGCATTGCGTACCCCATCATTGATTTCATCAATGACTTCGGTCACCGCGGCACGTGCGGCGCCGGAAACCTCCGAATTTGCTGCAACAATCTTGTTACAGACTTCAGCCGAAACAATTTCAAGCAGCCTGACGAAGTGATGCCGCGGAATATCACGTCGCAACCCGATAAACAGGCCAAGCTCGGAGTCATCGCCGGCTCTCAGAATCAGGTCACGAAAGCCATGTTCGGAGATACGCGCGCCCGCATTCTTCGCGACGGCGCGGACGACTCGGCATTCACCACGCTCGATAAGGATATCGGTAATTGCTTCGCCAAGGACCGGGCGCTGTGCGATTGCGTAAAGATGGCCCTGACTCTGGGAGCGTGCGCTGAGCGCAATATCGTCATCGCTCAGCACATTCGATTGACTGAGAACCGGGCCTGCCACGGCTATTTCGTCGTCGAATGCGAGCACTCGAACCAGGGCTGCAGGGGCATCCGAAGATTGCGCGATATGTCGGGCGAGCTTAGCGCGCGTTTTTAGTTCAATGACCTCAACGAGCGCCTTGAATACGTTATCGAAAAGGTCGATTTGGTCCCGCGAATAACTGCCCGAGCCGGCCGCAAACAAGTCGGTTATGCGAACAAGTGCCCTTACCTGTCGTTTTGTTGACTTGGAGAAGTCCCCATTCTGGACTTCACTGAGGAGAGAATAGATCATTGTCATTGGAGTACTTTCGCATTTCGTGCAGGGCGGACTGAGGGGCCCACCCTAGTCGTTGGCTATGAAAACAACCGATCCTGGTTTCATCGAAGATTATTCAAATTTGAACCTTTGCGGTCACCCTGATTTAGCAGCGGCCTTTTTCAGCTCGATCAAGGCAGGGACCATCACTGGCTGCCAAAGGCGGCTCCAGGGGTTCAATTAAAACTGAATTAACAGATAGCTTTTAGGCTCCTCGGATATTTAAGAGATATTCTGGCTGCCGGGACCGCCACACCGCCGTGGAGACCCCATGACGCTTTCATCAAAGTTGCTTCTCAAGGATCTGGACGAAGCTGTTCTGCGGGGATCTGCAGAGAGCCGTGAGAGAGCACTGTGGTACGCCACAGATATGCTGATGGTCGGTAGTTACGCCGAAGACGAGATCTGGATTTTCGGAGAAGTCATCGGCAGGCTGTCCGACGCGATCGAAGTCGCGGCGCGTGCACGCCTGGCCGAAAGTCTCGCGAATTCGGCCCACGCCCCGATGAATGTCGTCAAAAAACTCGCCTTCGACTACAGCATCGACGTTGCGGGACCAATCCTTGAGCAAAGCGACCGGCTCGATGCCAAGACTCTAATCCAGAATATTAGAACGCGTGGTCAATCGCATCTTCTGGCAATCTCAAAACGGAAATCAATTTCCACCGACGTGACCGACGAACTGGTGACGCGCGGCAATGGCGAGGTTCTGAGATCAGTTACCGCAAATGATGGCGCCCGCTTTTCCAATTTCGGCTTTCTGCATGCGATCAGGCGATCCACCGACGATTCCATCCTCGCCGAAAGCCTCGGCGTGCGGAAGGACATTCCGAGGGCTATGTTTCAACAACTCATTGCTAAGGCCTCGGCTGACGTCAAATGTAAGCTGATGCAAGAGCGTCCGGACCTCTTTGGGGAAGTTCAATCGTCCGTCCTTGAAGTCGCCGGCGCCTTGCAGTCAAAGTTCGGCCCGGCGAGTGAGAATTACTTTAACGCCAAGAGAAGCGTTACAACCCGTCATCAGCTTGGCGAGCTGAGCGAAAATCTTGTTTTCGAATACGCCCGAGCTCACAAGATCGAAGAGACGACGGTCGGACTGTCGCTGTTGTGCTCGCTCCCCGTTTCTGCCGTTGAACGCGCACTTGCCAATACCGAAATGACACTCGTCTTGGCCAAGGCCAATGACTTCAAATGGGAAACCGCGATGGCCCTGCTGTTTCTGCGTGCCAGGGACCACCGCATCACGGCAAGCGACCTGGACGATATGAAAGCGCAATTTTCCAAGCTGAACGTCAAGACATCGCAGGAAATTCTGACCTTCTTTCAATCGCGCAGGCAGGCAGCATCAGCCCGACTGGATGAGTGGCGATTGCCGGAGCTTCACTCAATTTAGCCTAATCTCGATCCTCGGTTCGACGAATTTCCTGCAGTCTGCCCTTGCGTGGGGGCTGGGCTGTTAGTGGCTGAGGATTGTGAAGGCGGCGAACGTGGCCGGAAGCTCGATCAGAGCCGTGCCGATGGCTAAGAGCCAAACTTCAATGGAGAGCTCGAAGAGGGGCGCGGCGATAACGTCAAATACTTCTTCGTTACCTTGCTGCTGTTCGCGCTACTGATCTTTGCTGTCGGCCACATGGTCGGCTTGGAATAGCCTCGCCGGCGCGCGTAAGCGGCGCCGGTGCGTATTCGGATTACCAGGCCAAAAGTCCCGTCACCACCACAAGGCCGATGCCGGTGACAACTGGGATGGCTGCGAGAGTGCCGAGTGTCAGCACCACAATTTCGTGTTTCGTTTCTTGATCCATGTTGCGCTCCGTTCCTCTGGAGCACAACGCCCGACCCCCCGATGGGTTTCGCGGGTAGATCGCCATCAGGAGCATCATGCGCGCCGGGCGCCATCCCCCGTAAGGTTGATGTCAGCAGCCGGCCTTTTGCCCAAACTTCTCTCGTTCTTGATTGTCTTGGCTTCGATTGCTTTCGGGTGTGCTCGCCGGCATTGGCGCAGACAACGCTCAACTCGATCGCCCAAGGCGCCAGTAATTCGGGCAATGCCGGACTTTAGGAGGTTACGTTTAGCGGCAACAGCCTTGGGCAGATATCCAAATTCAGACCCAAGCGCCCACGACGCGTTGCCCCAAACAAGGCAGCTAATGGGCGTGGGATGTTGAGTGCGATGACGCGGCTGGCCCCTAGCCACGCTTCCATGGCAAAGCAGGCCCGCGATATGGACATGGAAGCGAGGCAACCCAAGCTCGACCAGAGACATTAGTAAAAGGAACGTGGCTGACCAGGAGTGGCGCGTTGAGCACATTACAGGCGGTCTTTCTAGGAATGATGCTGTCGTGGACGCCGTCCCTTTTGTTTATGGCGTACCTGTTGTGGCGGGCTCCGCTAGGCGAGTCGGAATAGATCGCTGCCACTTGTGTTCGCATCTGCGAACCACATTCTATCCACAATAGTCCTTGACGGTTTGCTGAGGACGAGAATCATCGAAATCTCGTCATCGTCGGGGGACGCTACAATGTGGGTGGCTCTTCAAGTCAACGTTGCCCTATGGGGCATGATCCTTTGTGCATCGGCGGAAGCGGCTGAACAGTTTTTCGGATTCTTCTAGCCGAAAAGCCACCGTGCGACATGGAGACCGGCCCAGGCTATGGCGGATAGCCAGCCGACCGAGGCGATCACGGTCAAAGCTAGCCATACCCATGGCCATATGCGAGCGCGCGTCTGGGGGCCGCTTTCGGGCTGGTCCGCAGGGCGGTTCAATTTGACCTTCATCAATACCAAAACACTACCCTTTGCGTCTTTGTTCCCGGCCGCCTGACCATAGCTGGCTTGCCGTTAAGGACGCCGAGAGCGCCGCTTCATCTTGAGATCAACCGTTCGCCAAGTTTCGTCAATCATTTCAATCAGGTATTTTTCGTGTGCGAGATCATCGGGTCGATTTAGATGCGCGATTTTACCGATGAGTTTGTTGATTTCGATGACGACGTGCCGGTCGTGCGAATGAAGTGATCGCATCGCCACCAGCTGGCGGCGAGCTTCGAGGAGGTCAAGCTTTGGCTCGAGGTCGGTTACCTTAGTTCGCCGCATTCTAAAATCCGAGAAGTGCCAGCCCGATCCAGCTTGTCACGAGCAAGGACGCTGCAACGGCTACAAGCGAAACTGAAAACTTAATGATTGCGCCAATCATGCTGGCGCTCGGCGCACGGCTGATTGAAAACAAGGCCGCCAAAGCGGAGTATGATCGCATGACGGTTTTGCCATGGTGGGTCTGGATGGGAAATATCCAGTGCGGGAACGATAGCGCGTGGTGTTGATGGCGCAATGAAAGTCGCCTGTTAATCTGAATGCCGACGCTGCGGGTTAATTCGGGAACTGCCAAACAAAAGACCGCCCAAAGGCGGTCTTGGTCGATCTGAGGCCATCGGGAATCACGAGAGCCGCTCAGCGCTGATGACCTAAGCCAATTCCGAGCGTTCGTGCCTTTTGCCTCAGGGATCCTTCAGTTCGTTTCATCAACTTCGCGATCTTCACCACCGGCGTTCGGGCCTTGGATTGTTGCCTCAGAAGTTTGATGTCAGCTGGGGTATAAGGCTTCCGGGTTTGTTTTTTCTTTTTCGTCTTGACCACTTTATGCTCCTCGAATCGAGAAGGTCTGTTAGCACATCGCGAGCACTAAGGGGTCCCGATTTGAAGAAACATCGCCTTCACATCGGAAAGCGGCGGGCAATCTTCGCGCGATTGGCGAACACCTTGGGCCCTCCGCGAGCACTGTCTCAACTAAACCAGCCTGTTAAGCTTGAATTGTAAGCCTAATCCCGGACTATGTATTGGCATCGATGGTCCTGAGCAATAATGATCTTACCGAGCATCGCGAAACGAATGGAAAGATCAATGCGTCCATCTTTTTGTATTTTTGGATTGGCTGCGGCATCGTTGATAGCGTTCTCCGCTCAGGCGCACAGAGCTATCGCTTCCACGCCCAGTCGTACCAGACACAACCGCGCCGGGCGGAAGTAAAATGAACTCTCCGACTAAGCAAACCGACGCCCGGGTCACTTCAATCCGCACCATTGTGGCGGCTAGCGCCATCGGCACAACTATCGAGTGGTACGACTTCTTGATCTACGCCACCGCGGCGTCCCTTGTTCTCAACAAGCTCTTTTTTCCTACAGAAGATCCGTTGGTTGGAAAGCTCTTAGCGATCAGCACCATCGGTGTCGGCTTCTTCGCCCGACCGTTCGGAGCCGTCGTCATCAGCCATTTCGGCGATCGCCTGGGCCGAAAGTCGCCTTTAATTCTGACAATGGTGAGCATGGGCCTAGCAACGACGTTAATCGGCCTGCTTCCAACCTACGCTAGTATCGGTATCGCAGCTCCGATCCTGCTAGTCGCTTGCCGGCTCGTGCAAGGCATAGCCGTCGGAGGGGAGTGGGGCGGCGCCGTGCTGATTGCCACCGAACATTCGCCGCCTGAAAAGCGCGGCTTTTACGGAAGCCTGGTTCAAATCGGCTTTCCGCTTGGCATGAGCCTTGGCACGGCGTCGTTTTTTGCGCTGGCCTATCTCGATGACAAGCAGTTCATGTCGTGGGGCTGGAGGATCCCGTTCCTGGCGAGTGCTGCACTAGTGGCAATAGGAATTTTCGTAAGACTGCGGATTGACGAAACGCCGGATTTCAAGGACGTCGTGCGTGAAGGCAAGATCTCACGAGTTCCGGCACTGGAGGCCGTGCGAAATCACACGAAAGACCTCCTCATCGGGCTCGGCGCGCGCATCACCGAGATATCATGGATCTACGTCTTGACCATTTTTGGATTGAGTTATGCAGTCACGACTCTTGCACTCCCTCGCAGCCTGGTTCTTGGAGCCATAGCACTTGGAGCAGCCGTAGAACTGATTACGATCCCCCTGTTCGGACATCTCTCAGATCGTGTTGGGCGGCGGCCGATATACCTTCTAGGATGCGTCGCCGCGATCTGCCTTTCATTCCCTATCTTTTGGGCGCTCGCCACGCGAGATCCGTTGATGGTGATCCTGGCCTTCGTGGTCGGCATGTCAGTCGGACACGGAATTATGTACGGTGTACAAGCTAGCTTCCTCAGCGAAATGTTCCCTTCCAACTTGCGCTATACCGGGGCTTCTCTCGGATATCAGATCGCTGCCCCCATTGGAGGTGGACTCATTCCGCTCGCCGCCGCTGCGGTTGTCGAATTGACTCATGGCTCAACTTGGCCGGTCTCGCTTCTGATGATTTTGATCGCGTTGACGACCGTGCTCGCTGTGCGGGCCGCGCGGGAGACGGCCCCGGCGGCGAAGAAGGCGGCCAAAAAGGTTGCAACAGCCGCAAACGGGTAGAGAAGCGCCTTCGCGGTCGTTGAACGCCACGCGGATGTCCCCATCCGAGCAGCACGAAGTTAGGTCGGATATCGGCTCCGCGGCGACCGCAAGCCCTACAAGATAAAACGAGGCTCAAGGTCGGACAGCCGCACCTCGTTCGGACAACCGTCAGCAGTTATCCTGATGTGGCGGCTGCATTTCAGCTTCACCTTCAGCTCAAGTTCGACCAATCCCACTTTGCCGCGCGACCAGCTGTCCAGGCAGCGCCACCCGCCGCCGCAAAGAACACCACTGCCATCCAAGCCTGCGGATCTGGAAGCTTGTTTGTAGCGATTGCCACCGAAATCGTGAGTGCTGCTATCCCGCACATTAAAGCTATCACCATGCAGCACAGGTAAAGAACCGTGCGGAGATAGGCTATCATTTCCCCTTCCCCTTCAGCCCCAGTTCGACCAAGCGTCGGATGGCTTCGGGGCGGCTGATTTCAGCTTCCTGCATCGCGATCCAGGCGTCGATCGCGGCGATCTGCTGATCGTGCATGCGCACAACCTGAGGCTGGCCAGCCCCAGTGGTCTTTGGACGGCCGCGTTTGGCTCTCGATTTTTTGGAATCACGAATTGACGGGGTCATATTTAATGATATCATAAACTCGAGCCGAGGGGAAGGTGACGCTTCCGCTCGGCTCTAACCTCAATCATCGAAAAGGACTAAAATCCATGATCGAAGCT
>NZ_JBAVCF010000696.1:0-7564 GCF_049586575.1 Bradyrhizobium sp. | reverse complement strand
CACACGACTTCGCCGTCCGCTTGCACTTGCGCTCGTCTTGCGCAAGCAAGCGTCCATCGCACCCCGCGCCAACGTTTCGTGACGATCGCGAAGCGCCCCTCTCGATGGGCACGGGACGGCCGGGCTTCTAACGGTGATTTGCCCGACGTCACAAGCAAAAATGCCTGCGACACGATGGCACGACGGGCAAATCACCTGTCGCGCCTTGACGTCAGTCAAGGGAATTCCCAAGGCCGGGTGACGCGGCGCAACGGCCGACGTAACATCACGGAACCAACGATATGGTTGTCAGTTGCCTAGCGACGTGTATCTTTGTTTTAATACTGAAACGGCTTCGGATCGGGAGCGAGGGGCAATGCGCGCTTTGATCTTCGGATTGTCAGTCCTGGCAATCGTCGCCAGCGCCAGCCCTGCCAGAGCCGGTCTGAGCACCACCCCCCGGGAGGTGGCATCCGTCGATCCCGCGAGCCTTTCCGACCAAGCAAGTCAGCAAACCGAGGATCAACTGGGTCTGACAAGGGCGACGCGCCGCGAAGTGCAACGGGGGCTGGCCAGGCTTGGTTTCAACACAAGGGTCAACGGAAAGTTCGACAAGTCGACCCGCGCCGCTATCACGCGCTGGCAGGACGAGCACGGTTATCCAAAGACCGGATTTCTCAACACCGCGCAGCATACCGCGCTGCTGGACGAAAGCAGCGCCGCGATCGAGGCCGGGAAATCCGATCATCAGGACCATCATCGAGGCGGGGGCCGTACTCGCCATGCCCGAGGTATTGGCGGTCCAATTGGTGCGATCGGCGGTGCTATAGGCGGCCTGCTCGGCCGGTAGACATCGCGTCAGCCGGCTTTGTCGTTCATGACGGAGTCAACCGGGAAATCGCGCCAAGTCACTCAGCCAAGTCACTCAGCCAAGTCACTCAAGTGTCAATTTGGTGCGCCACCCTTCCGCCTCGGCGGGCGGTCGTATATGAGAGATTTGCCAACGGAACGTGCCAATAGTCTCGCGAATTGACGGCGTGGATGGTGGCGACGGCCAGTTAGTCAAAAAGCCGCAATCTGACGCTTGATCAGACAGGTATTTCAACCGGGGCATGGCATGACAAATCGATTAACGACGGCGCAACCCTCCGGCGCGCCGCGCCGTTGGGGTTCTCCCGCCGTTGTGACCCTCGCGGCGGTGGCCGCGCTGACGGCGTTGACCGTCGGCACCGCGGCCAGACCGGCGCGCCAAGCCGTCGAGGCGACCGCGCCGCGCGAGGCGGGCGAACCGATCATGGCAATCGTGTCGATCAAGTCCCAGCAGGTCACTTTCTACGACGCGGACGGCTGGATCCTGCGCGCGCCGGTTTCGACCGGCACCACTGGACGCGAGACGCCGGCCGGCGTCTTCGCCGTCGTCGAGAAGGACAAGGACCACCACTCGACCATGTATGACGATGCCTGGATGCCGAACATGCAGCGCATCACCTGGAACGGCATCGCGCTACATGGCGGGCCGCTGCCCGGCTATGCCGCCTCGCACGGTTGCGTGCGGATGCCCTATGACTTTGCGGAAAGGCTGTTCGA
Organism: Bradyrhizobium sp.; assembly: GCF_049586575.1. Lineage (GTDB taxonomy): Bacteria > Pseudomonadota > Alphaproteobacteria > Rhizobiales > Xanthobacteraceae > Bradyrhizobium. The sequence continues at coordinate 5,998 of NZ_JBAVCF010000696.1, read as the reverse complement.
CCGGACGTGGATCGGAATGCGCGTTATCATTTCGCCGATCGACGCGGCCCCGGTCGAGTTTACCCACCCGGCGTTGTTCGTGCCGAAGGCGCAAGCCGTCGCGGCTGCTCCCGCGCGCGCCGACACCGCCGCCCGCGAGGCCGAAGACGCCGCCCAAGCGGCCGACGAGGCGAAGAGAGTAGCCTCAACCGCGGCGCACGAGGCCACATCGCTGAACGGATCGCTGCGCAAGCTGGAACAGCTCAAGGCCCGCACCGCCGCCGAGCTCGCCTACGCCGACAGGGCGCTCGCCGCCGCCAGGACGGACCAGGCCAAGACGAAGGCCGAGGAGCTGAAGCAGAAGATTGCCCCCAAAGCTGAGGAAGCGCAGACGCAGTTCGACACCGCCAAAGCGGACGCAAAATCGAAGCTGGAGGCCGCAGCTGCCGCAAAGGACGCCGCCAAGGCGGCCGCGACCCGGAAGGCCGACACCGCCAAGTTGGCGCTTGCGGCAAAGCTCGCGCTGGAACCGGTATCGGTCTACATCAGCCGCGCGACGCGGATGCTTTACGTGCGTCGCAACACCCACAAGGCGTGGGCGGACGGCGGCGAGGTGTTCGATTCGACCATTGAGGTTCCCGTCACGATCCGCGATCCCGACCGGCCGATCGGCACGCACATCTTTACGGCGATGGCGCGCAACGATACCGGCCTGCGCTGGAGCGTGGTCACGATCGACAACGGCGACGACGCCAAGGACGCGCTCGACCGCATCACCATCCCGCAGGATGTGCTCGATCGCATTGCACCGACTGCAGTGCCGCGATCCTCGATCATCGTCTCTGACGAGCCCCTGAGCAAGGAAACCAACTACCGCACCGAGTTCGTCGCGGTGCTGAGCAACCAACCCCAGGGCGGCTTTATCACGCGCAAGCCGACGACCGAAGTCCCCGTTGCGAGCGGGGACGACGGCGGCCTGTTCGGCTTGTTTTTCCAGCGCAGTTGGGATCCCCAGGCGAGCAACGTCCAACCTGCTAACCCGCATGCCGGCGCTATGCGTCAGCGCGGCCTGCGCTATCCTGATGGCCAGTACGCCCGTCCGGTGCAGCAGCAGGGTTGGGGGTGGCAGTGAGAGAAGGCATTGATGGGTGAACCTGTCGGCGGCAAGCCCGGCGCCCCACAGACCGGGTTCGCCGGTGTCACGCGCAAGGTTCTCGAACGTCTTCCCTTGCCTGGGGACCATCGCGAGCTTGTCGTTGTCGAGGTGACCTATCCACCCGGCGGCGTAGCTCCGCTTCACCGGCATCCCGTCGGCGGCGCGATCTACATCGTCGAAGGCGTTGCCGAGTCCGCCTACGGCAGCGACGAGCCGCGGCAGTATCGGGCGGGCGAGACCTTGCAGGACCAAGCCGATATTCCGCACACGCTGTTTCGCAATTGCGACGCGGAACGTCCGCTCCGCTTTCTCACCATCTACGTGCTCGAACCCGGACGTTCCTACACCGTGGAGCCGTGATCGGCAGCCCACACCAGGCCGGCGATCACGACACAGGCTCTCTTACTTCTTCTGCGATTTCACATAGCCGATATAGCCGCGCACGTCGGCTGCCGGTTCCTCATAGGCCTTGCCCAATGATTTCTCCATATCGGCAATGTAGGTCTTGGCCCATGCAGGCAACGGATAGTCAACCACCGCAAGAAATTCGAGCGTGGCCGCGAGCCTCATGTCGGCGATCGAGGGAGTGGCGCCGCCGATGAAAGGCTGTCCGTCCATGTAGAACTTGTGAAACACGTCGAGCGGCTCCGCGATCGCGGCGACGGCCGACTTCTGCGCGGCTTCCTTCGCCGCCGCATCGGCATCGCTGGCGCCGACTTCGCCCGGGTATTGCGGAAAGCCGAGCGCCGGATAGGTGCTGCGCGCTACCAAGGGATAGAGCGTGCCGATGATATAGAACATGGCGCTATCGATCGTGGCGCGCTGCTCGGGAGACTTCGGATAGAACTTGGTGATGTCATGCTTGTTGGAAAGATACTGCATGATGGCGCAGCTTTCCCAAATGGCGCCCTTCGGCAAGTCGTTCAGCTCCAGCATCGGCGTCAGGTGCGCGGGATTCTTCGCCAGGAATTCCGGCGAACGCGTTTTGCCCCAGACGTCGTCTTCCGTGAATTCCAGATTGGCCGCACGCACAAAGACGCGCGCCGCCATGTTGTTCACGCTCGGTTTCAGCACATTCAGTTTCATGGTTTCCCCTCCTCTGTCGTCCCCGGATTATCCGGCTTTCTCAATAAGGATTCTTCGGCGATCTATCTGCGGAAAGCGACGCGTTGCGCCGCGTCACCAGCGCCTCGATGGCGTCGGCGAGATGAACCTCTGCAATGTTGCCATCGTCGCGAGAGACACGGATCTTGTGAGCTTCCATCAGCACGTCCGCATGCGTAAAGCCGTGCGGAGGTTCAAACCGGTAGCAGGCAAGCTCGATCAGGAGGCCCATTGGATCGGTGAAATAGATCGAATCCATGAAGCCTCTGTCCTTGACGCCGCTATGGGAGATCCTGCGTTCGTCCAGACGCTTTACTGCCTGCGCGAAGGTGGCGTGCGAGACCGAAAAGGCGATATGATGCACGCAGCCGGGCTCCGTCGGCGTCCGGCGCGGGTCGGGCTTGCGGCTCTCGTCGGTGAAAACGGTGATGAGCCTGCCATCGCCGGGATCGAAATAGAGATGGCTTTCAGACGCCTTGTCGAGATTTGGCTGCTCGAACACGAAGGGCATGCCGAGCACGCCCTCCCAGAAATCAATGGATGTTTGGCGGTTGGCTCCGGTGAGCGTGATGTGGTGTACACCCTGGCTTTGGAGCTTTTGCATCGTGTCCACGCTGAACTGGGTACGGACGAGCCTACATTGTTGCGAGCTTCCGCCAAGCTATATCTTGGCCAACATCCAGGATCAGCTAGTGCTGGCTGCGAAAATAAATGAGTGTTTGTGAAGTGTTCGCTTTTCGAACTTGTAATTATTCCGGCTGCGCCGATCCCTTAACAATGAACCTGCGGAGACTGCGCCGGCACGTCCGTTTGGTGCCCCATGAACGGACTTGTGCGCTGCGGCACCGTTGCGGCAAATCGACGCCAGCCGGTCGGGCGCTTAAAGAGACGTTGGGCTGCCGAGCGTGCATGGATAGTCATTACATCGAGCCGACAGGATACGAGCTCGATCGAGAGTTCTGACGATGCCACAGGATTCATCCCAGAGTGCTGAGCGGGCGCCGTGGATTTTTTCAGTTGGCCAACGTCTTGTTGCGCAAGCCGGCCGTATTGGCGCCGCACCAACCGACAGCACCGAGCGCGCGCTGCAAAAGCGGCTTATCGTATTGCTTTCGGTCGGGCTCTTGCCTTTGACGTTTCTGTGGAGCGTCATCTACTTCGCTGCCGGCGCACGGCTCTCTGCCGCGATCCCGGGCCTGTATACGATCATCGCTCCGATCAATACGGCGGTCTTTGCGTCGACCAGAAATCTCGCTGTCTACCGCTTCATCCAGCTTCTGATATTCCTGATTCTTCCGTGGCTGTTGATGCTGAGCCTCGGCGGATTCAAGGACTCAAGCGTGGTGATCATATGGGCTGCATTGTGCCCGCTCGCCGCGCTGCTGCTCGAGGAGTTGCGCCAAACGCTGTTCTGGATCGTCGGGTTCGTCTCGCTTCTGATCGCGAGCGCTCTCCTGCAGCCCTATCTGGTTCCCGCCGGCTTGTCCGAAACATTCGTGACCTGGTTTTTCGTGCTCAATATCGGAGCGGTGATCGCCATAGCCTTCGCGCTCCTCTACTACTTCGTCTTTCAGCGGAACTTCTTTCAGGAACGTTCCGAGATGCTGCTGCTCAATATCCTGCCCAGGGAAATTTCGGAGGCGCTGAAAGCCAACCAGCAACCGATCGCGGCTCAATATGAGGATGCAAGCATCCTTTTTGCCGATGTCGTGGAATTCACGTCGATGGCCGCGACCATGACGCCGATGCGTTTGGTCGACCTTCTCAACGAAGTCTTTCAATGCTTCGACGATCTGGTCGAGAAATACGATCTTGAGAAGATCAAGACGATTGGCGACTGCTACATGGTTGCGGCCGGGGTACCGCGATCATGCCCCGATCACGCCACGAGGATCGTGAATTTGGCCCTCGATATGCGGGCGGCGATAACCGAACGCAAATTCGGCGATCGCGAGCTCGCGTTTCGTATCGGAGTCAATTCCGGTCCGGTGGTCGCCGGCGTCATCGGCCGCAAGAAATTTATCTATGACCTCTGGGGCGATGCGGTGAACATCGCAAGTCGTATGGAATCGCAAGGGCAAAATCAGTGCATCCAGATCACAAGCCATACCTTTGGATTGATCAAGGATGAATTCGTCTGCGCGGCCAGGGGACCAATCAAGGTAAAGGGGGGCGATCACCTGGAGGTCTGGCACGTGCTGGCAAGGAAGGCGACTTGAGGATTGCGAGTTCCTCCGGGCTCAGCTTTCTTCTGCTCGCAAAGGACGCGCCGAATGCGTGGCCTGCAAACCGTATGGTAAACCACTCGTTATCTTCACCGCAGGAATTCGGCGGTTGACCTCAAAGCTTGCTTATCGGCATGGGCGTTAAGTGATGGCACGAGCATGATCCGGAAAACTGCGTAGCGGTCTTCCGAAAAGATCATGCTCCGATTGAAAAGCCAATCATCTCACCGAAGAGTCCCTGATGAGCAGCATCTCGGCGATCGCCCTGTCCGGCCTGAACGCGGCGTCCCTCCGCCTTCAGGTTTCCGCCTCAAACGTTGCGAATGCCCAGAGCACGGGCGCGCAGCCCAACGCGGATGGCACGGTGCCGGCCGGGGCGCCACAGGCCTATGCGCCGCTCGAAGTCGTCCAAAGCGCGAGCGCCGGTGGCGGCGTCCAGGCTTCCGTCACGACTGTTACGCCGTCCACGACCTCGGTATTCGATCCGCAGGCGTCCTTCGCCAACCAGGACGGCCTCGTCGCTTCTCCCAATGTCGACCTCGCCGGCGAGTTCGTCGGCCAGTTGCTCGCAAGCTATAGCTATGCGGCCAACGCGACCGTGCTGAAGACGAACGATCGCATGACCCGATCGCTGCTCGACATCATGGCGTAAAGCGACGCTTGGCTTTTCGATGACAATGACTACGTCGTCCCGGCCAAGCGAAGCGCGAGCCCGGACCCATACGCCGAGCCGGTCGTGTTGAGAGGCGCCGTTCGACGGCTTTCACGCAACAACCAAGGGCTGTGGTTGTGGGGTGCCTGCTTGCGTGCGCAGGGACGAATTAGGCTGCCGCGTCTCTCGGCTCGGGCTTCAGTGGTTCGCTTCCAGGGATAAACGGCGTTTCAGCCAGATGCTCCCACCGCTCGGCCTGGGCGAGCCACTTCCAGTTTTCCTCGGGGTGCAGGTAGGCCTGCTGGCGACAGAGGAGCGCTTTGGCGCGACACTGTTGGGCGTTGTCCATCATTTCCTCCCACGCTTCCCGGATTTGGGCGGTCGCTTGCGTCGCGATCTCTACCGGAATTTTTAAAGCCGCCAATTTGTCCGATCAAAGGCAATCATCAGCGGCAAAAAAGATAGCGAACGGGAACCGCGGGAGGCGCGAGGACGCCACGCGGCGCTGTTACCAGCGCCATCCCCACCCCCAACCCCAGGGCCGGTAGTAGCCGTATGGGTAAGGGCGGTAGTAGTAGGGGTAGGGCCGGTAATACACCGGCGGTCTGGGCGGGCCATCAACGACTTCCTCGTCGTACACTTGGGGTGCTCTGCGCGGAGCTGGCCGCGGACCCATACCGACATTGCGGCCGATGACGTAGCCGTCCTTGCCGTCGAGCGACGCCGCGCACCAGCCGCCAGAGCATTTGCCGATCTCGACGGTCGTGCCCTTCGGGATCAGCGTCAAAACCTCGCTGTCGGTGCCGGGCGATTTCCGCAAATTGGTGTCTGCTGACGTGGCGATCGGCTTGGCGGTCGCGCCGACCACCGACAGCAGGGTGA
>NZ_JBAVCF010000695.1:0-4098 GCF_049586575.1 Bradyrhizobium sp. | reverse complement strand
GGTTGGCAACGAATGGTCGGTGGCCGGCATTGCCGCCGATCCGCCGTCCGGCGCGGTGTCGGCGAACAATCAGCTCGTGCAGGCGATGGCGTCGTTCGCTCCAACCACTGCCGCAAACAACTCGCCGCTCGCTCCCTCAAGCACGATTGCATCCCCCGGGCCGATGCTGACGATACCGCAGACCGGGTAGGCGTCTTCCCGCTGCCGGACCTTTTTATTGGGGCCTGACGGTAGCATGCAATCCCAGCATTGGGATTGAGATGATCCTCATTTGAACTGCGTGCCGCTCATGCCGGCCGCACGCGCCCTTTGCCGAGCTGTTGCGCTTATCGCCGATGAGCATCGCCGACGAGATGCGAGGCGAGCACCGGCGGCAAGTGCTTGGAGAGTGATCGTCTATAGACACTCTGGACTTACTTGCTTTCTGATGGAGGACAAAATCTACGATCGAAGACTGGCCAGGTGCTTACGCCGTGACACGCGCCGACGATTTTTGCACCATCCGACTTATCGATACGCTTTGCACGCTGTATCGCGTGTGGCAGGCGATCGAAAAGGTAAAGTAGGGATTACGATTTTGCAGACGACTGAAACCACTCAACGAATTGTTCTCGCCTCGCGGCCGGTCGGGGCACCGACGTTAGAGAATTTTCGGTTGGAAGAACTGCCTATCGGGCAACCCGGCCCCGGTCAGATGCTGCTACGCACGCTGTGGCTTTCGCTCGACCCGTACATGCGCGGCCGGATGAGCGATGCGCCGTCGTATGCCAAGCCGGTCGGCATCGGCGACGTCATGGAGGGCGGCACAGTCAGCGAAGTACTTACCTCGAACGCGCCCCGCTTTGCCAAGGGCGACATCGTGGTGGGCCGTACCGGCTGGCAGACCTATGCGCTGTCCGATGGCTCCGGCCTGCAAAAGGTCGACCCCGGGCGCGCCCCGATCTCGGCTGCGCTCGGCGTCCTCGGCATGCCGGGCATGACCGCCTACGTGGGGCTGCTCGAGATCGGCAAGCCCGCTGTTGGCGAGACCGTGGTGGTCGCGGCAGCGTCGGGTGCGGTCGGCTCGGTCGTCGGCCAGATCGCGCGGATCAAGGGTGCCCGCGCAGTTGGCATTGCGGGTGGACCCGACAAATGTCGCTTCGTAATCGAGAAGCTCGGCTTCGACGCCTGCATTGACCACAGGGCGCCCGATCTCGCCGCCCGTCTTGCCTCAGCTTGCCCGAAGGGCATCGACGTCTATTTCGAGAATGTCGGCGGCGCTGTCTTCGAGGCGGTGTTCCCACTGCTCAATCCGTTTGCCCGGATTCCGGTGTGTGGGCTGATCTCAATGTACAATGCCACTTCGTTGTCGCCTGGCCCGATTCTACTGCCGCACTTGATGCGAGCGATCCTGACCAAGCGATTGACGTTTCGCGGATTCATCGTTTCCGACTTCGCTGCGCGCTATGGGGATTTCGTGCGCGATGTCTCCGCCTGGGTCGGCGAGCGACGGATCAAGTATCGCGAAGACATTGTCGAGGGCCTCGAGAACACCCCGCGCGCCCTTATCGGCCTCCTGCGCGGTGAAAATTTCGGCAAACTCTTGGTGCGGGTCGCGCCCGCGTCGACGTGATCTACCCGAAAGGGCGGGTCGACGAGGACACCTTCGTGCACCATCTGCATGCGCGGCTCTCGGCGTACCCCTGGGGGCCGGCTCGCGAAGCGCACTCAGTCCGGTGCGTGACCCAGCGGCTCTAAACTTGCCTGTGCGAGATTCAACTGTTCGATTTTCGATGGCTGAAGCAACCAGCGACGTCTTTGATTTTGGCTTGATTTTGGCAGATTTCCTCGCGCGGACCATCCGGCACTGTAAAAAGAACAGTCATTTTCCGAACAGTGCCACGCGACGCGACGTCGTCGAGCGGGCTGACCAGGTCGGTTGCGTGGAAAAGAACTGGCCAACGGCGAGGAGCAATGCCGTCGTCGAAGACCAAATCAGTTGCTTACTGCAACGCGATCGCCGAATGGAGCGTGTAAAAGGCCTAAGGTCCTTGAATGTCCGCTTTGTCGGTCGCTATCGGGGGCTAAGCTGACCTAAAGGAGACATCGCCGAAGCTTCGAAAGTGACCCAGCACGACGTTTCTTGCCGTTCAATTGCTGTGCTGCACACCAATTTGTATTTGGTGGCGGGGACTGCCCTTCTTGTCCATGATCTCTAGCACGCTCACACAATGCGCAAGGTTTAAGGGGACTATGCTGTTGGAATCGAACGGCCAATGGCGGCGCCCGTGAGAATGCCCCATAGTGTGCAGGCCGCTAGAACTCCGGCCTTGGCCATGTACCCTTCAAAATAGTCGAGCGAAAACATCGCAAAAACGAAGCCAAGCAAGGCGGCGATCGGCGCCGTGTGTTTGGGAAATAAGGTATTTGTCATTGCGAAGGCGCCTAGCATCGCTATTCGTTGGACTTGATCCCCGCTTGCTGGACGAGTTTTGCCCATTGATCCAGCTCTTTCGCAACGTTCATGGAGAATTCGCGGGGAGAATTTACCACCATCTCCATCGCCAGCCCTTGAACACGTTTTATTTCATCGGACTTTTTAAACACGACCATGATCTCTTTGTACAGCGCGTCAATTATCTTCGGCGAAGTTTTGGCCGGCGCCATCAAACCAACCCAAGGAGAAATATCGAAACCTGGAAAGCCGGACTCGGCCAGCGTCGGTATATCTGGGGTAAATGCCAAGCGGTGCGATGAAGTAACTGCCAAGGCTCGCAATTTGCCCTCCCGAAGCAGCGGCAGCACTGCAGAGATGTTTGTAAACGACATGCTGATTCGACCTGACAGCAGGTCTGGTAACAATGGTGGTATTCCCTTGTAAGGGACGTGGCGAATGTCGATTTGCGAAATTGATTTGAGCAATTCACCAGCAATGTGGCCTGGCGTGCTGGCCCCGGCAGAGCCGAACGTAAGCTGGCCAGGTCGCGATCGAGCTAGCGCAAGCAATTCCTGAACGCTTTTCACGGGGAGGTCACTCGGAACCACCAAAATAATGGGAGTAATTACCAGTTCAGAAATGGGGACCAGATCGGTTATCGGATTGTACGGCAGTTTTTCCAAAGCGGGGCTAATGACAATCGAAGGTGAGCCGGTCATTGCAAGCGTGTAGCCGTCCGGCGCGGCCTTGGCGACGCTATTGGTGGCACGGTTCCCACCCGCACCCGTGAGGTTTTCCACGATAACTGGCTTTCCGGACGCAGCCGAAAACTTCTGCGCAAATTCGCGAGCCAGAAAGTCCGGAGGGCCCCCGGGCGGAAAGCCGACCAAAATCCGTACGGTACGTTCCGGATAACTCCCGTCGTTCGCCGCATGCGCTGCACCGGCCAAGCTCACCGAGAAAGCGAAAACCAGTCGAGCCGTTCTGTTCATTGCCCCCCCCTGCATGGCATGAGCACTAAAGCTAGACCTTGCGATTGAGGTGAACTACACAAATAATTGCAGGTTCGCTTTTCAAAAATGAAAGCGGCATGGAGTGGGATGATCTCAAGCATTTCCTTGCAGTTAGCAGGACCGGAAGCCTAACAGAGGCCGCTCGGCGGTTAAAAACGAGCGCGGCAACTGTCGGCCGTCGAATTATGGCTCTTGAAAATAGACTGAACACGCGGCTGTTCGATCGAAAAACCAGCGGATATGCTTTGACGGAAGCAGGTAAAACGATCTGCATTGCGGCCGAGGAGATCGAGCGCACGGTATTAACAATTGAACGAACATCGGCGGGTCATGATCTTCGCCCGACGGGAACAGTTCGCGTCGCATCGGCAGAAGACATGGCAGCCGCGTTCATCGCGCCCAACTTGGCGCAATTTCAGTGCAGCTATCCTAAGATTGCGCTGGAGCTTACGACACGGATGGGGTTGGTGAATTTGGATCGCCGCGAGGCGGACATCTCCTTACGACAATCCCGCCCTCGTGAAGGTAACCTCGTCATTCGTCGTGTCGGGTCTTGGCCATTAGGTCTGTACGCGGCCAAATGCTATGTTGCTGCTCGGGGTTTAAAACCGGGTCGGATCGCGCTTGCCGACGTGGGGATTATTACATGGACCGAAGAATGGGCGCACC